>JBHEOD010000020.1:12614-29452 GCA_046261745.1 Binatia bacterium | reverse complement strand
CGCAGGTGTCGCTCCCAAGGTCATTTACGATTCGGTCGCGAAGGAGACGGCGTTGAAACGCATCCCCACCTCCGGGGAGATCGCGGAAAGCGTGGTGTTTTTTGCTTCCGACATGTCGAAAGTGATCACGGGGCAGTCGCTCGACGTGAACGCCGGACACTGGTTTTGGTGAACCAGTTCACGGAGTCTCCCTGAACAGCGGTTTCGTGTTTTCCGGGCTCGAGGGCAGCGCGATGCGGTAGTCGACGGCCAACCGACACCGACACCGACCTCAACACCGTCGGCGACGCCTGCGACATCTGCACGTCGGGCGTCGGGGGGACCAAGCCGGGCCTTCTGCTCAAAAAGCTCGGCACGCCTGGCGCCGAAGGCATCCTGGTCAAGGGTGCCGGCGCCTTCGTCGGCGCCGTGCCGATTCCGCCGGTGAACGTGAGCCCCCTCGGGATGCGCGTCGAGGTCCACAGACCTCGGCAACGGCGGCAATGTTATCGTCGACCTGTCGATTCCGCCGGGCCTGGTCCCCAACGCCTGCGGAGCAAAAGACGGATGGAAACAGAACACGCCGGGAACCTCCGAGGGCTTCTCGACCTTGACCGACCCGATTCCGCCCGGACCGAAGCTGTCGGCCCGCGGACGACCGAAACGTCGTCCGCGGGCCGGCGCCTGTTCCCGCGCGGCGATCGTGATAGCCACTGCGAGCGCACCGCTTGCACGCGGCGCCCTTGGAGCTTGATGCACGGTCACGAAGACATCCGGAAGATCTACGCCGACGCCGAGGCCTCGCTTCCCGCGCGCAACTGCACGCGCACGACGCGCTGCTGTCGCTTCGCCGAAACCGGGCGCGAGCCGTACGTGACGCGCGCCGAGACCGACTACCTGTTCGCAGTTCTGCGCGCGTCGGGCCGGCGCATGCCGCCGCCACGCTTCGATGGTGCCTGCCCCTTCCTCGGCACCGACGAGAAGACCTGCACGATCTACGAAGGCCGCCCGTTCGGCTGTCGCACGAATTTCTGCCGCGAGGCGGGAGGAGCAGTGACCGCGCAGGAGATGAGGGCCAGCCTCGACGCGCTCGCCGCGCTGGACGAAAAACTCGGCGGCGACGGCCCGCATCCGCTGACACGCGTGCTCGACGGGATCGCCAAGGCGAGCGTGCCGCGCGCCAAGAGAAAATGGATCCCCCGCCACCTCAAGACCCCATGACCTAAAAATGGGGTCAGACCCCATTTCTCTCAGGTTGGCGCTGACTCCGTTCTCGCGGCGCGCGGGAAATGGGGTCTGACCCCATTTTTTCAGCCGGCCATTCTTATCTTCGACAGGCCCTTGAGTACCTGCAACGCGAGGAACAGCGTCGCGCCCGCCGCCAGGCAGAGTCCGAGTTCACGCAACTGAAGCGGCCCGAGCCGAAAAAGTTCGCGTGCGGGCTCCCAGCCGAGCACGATCGCGAGCATGCTCACCGCCACCCCGATCGCCCACCAAAGCAGCGGGTTTTGCCGCGTGAACACCTCCAGCGAGGAGCCGGCGAACGACCGATTCGTGAAGATCAGCGCGATCGTGGTCGAAACCAGCGCCGTAAAAACCACCGAGCGAATCCCTGTCTCCGCAAGTCCGATCGACACCGCAAACCAGAACGTGAGCGCGACCAGCCCCAGCGACACCGCCCCCTGCAGCGCGCACCACGCGAGCAGCGACGGCGGAAGGATCGCAGACGCCGGATCGCGGGGCGGCCGGCTCATGATGTCCGACTCCTCCGCCTCGGCCTCGAATACCAGCGAGCAGACCGGATCGATGATCATCTCGAGGAACGCGATGATCATCGGCGTGAGAACCAGCGGCATACCGAGCAGCAGCGGCAGCACCGCAAGGCCTGCGATCGGGATGTGCAGGGCGACCACGTACCCCATGGCCTTGCGCAGGTTGTCGTAGATGCGCCGCCCGAGCCGGATCGTGCGCACGATCGAATGGAAGTCGTCGTCCAGTAGCACGATCGAGCTTGCCTCTCGCGCCACGTCCGTGCCGCGGCCTCCCATCGCAATGCCGACGTGCGCCGCACGCAGGGACGGCGCGTCGTTGACGCCGTCGCCGGTCATCGCCACCACGTCGCCGGCCGACTTGAAGGCCTCGACGATGCGCAGCTTCTGCGCAGGCTGGATCCGCGCGAACACCGAGCAGTCGCGCACGCGCTCGACCAGCTTGTCGTCGGCGAGTCCCTCGAGGTCGGGCCCCGACAGCACGAGCTCCGCGTCGATCCCCGCCTCGCGCGCGATCGTGCGCGCGGTGACGGGGTAGTCGCCGGTGATCATCACCACGTGCACTCCAGCGCGCCGGCAATCGCCGACCGCCGCTGCAACACCTTCCCGCAGCGGATCGGTGAATCCCGCCAGGCCCACGAACGTGAACGGCACGTCGCGCGGCGAATCGGGAACGCCCGGGGCCGCCCCCTGCGCCACCGCGAGCACGCGCATCCCCTCGCCTGCCATGCGATCCACCTCGGCGCCGAGTTCACGGCGCTGTTCGTCGCTAAACCGGCACAGCGTTGCGACCGCCTCCGGCGCCCCCTTGGTCGCCGCGAGCAGCGTGCCCGGCTCGTCGCCGCGACAAATCATCGTCATGGCCGGCAGGTCGGTCGCGAGACCGAACTCGCGTTCGACCGGATGCGCGGCCAGCCATCCGGCCGCGTCTGAGAGGGACGCCGAGGCAAGGTCGTGAAACGCACGATCCATCGGGTCGAGGGCGTCGCGCGAACAGGCCAGCAGTCCCACCTCGAGCACCCGCGCGGCACCGCGCGGCATGGAGCGCCCCTGCGACGGCGTCGCCCATCGTTCGGACAGCGCTGCCTCCTGCACAAGCGTGCCCGTCGCGCGACCGCGGAGCGAAACGATCGTCATGCGATTGTAGGTGAGCGTGCCGGTCTTGTCGGTGCACAACACCGTGGCCGCGCCGAGAGACTCGATCGCCGCGGCGCGGCGGGTCAGCACGCGCTCGCGGGAGATCCGCCGCGCTCCCATCACCATGAAGACGGTCAGGATGAGCGGAAACTCCTCCGGCAAGAGCGACATCCCGACCGCGATGCCGGCGAGCAGCGCGTCCACGAAGGAGCCGCGCAGCGTCGCGTACAGCGCGATGACCAGCAAGCTCAGCACGATGCCCCCCGTGCCGAAGATCTTCACGAGCCGCCGCGTCTGCGCCTGCAGCCGCGGCGGCTCGATGACGATGGCGCTGAGCGATCGTCCGATGCGTCCGATCTGGGAATGCGCACCGGTGGCCACGGCAACCGCGCGGCCGCTTCCGCGGACCACCAGCGTTCCCGAATAGACGTAGGGAAGGTCGTCGCCTCCCGGCGCAGGTTCGCCCTCGTCCAGTTCACTGACGACACGCTTTCGCACCGGCACCGACTCGCCGGTCAGCAGCGATTCGTCGGCCTCGATGCCCTCGCCCTCGATCAGCACGGCGTCGGCCGGCACCCGCTCGCCCTCGCCGAGCAGCAGGAGGTCGCCGCGCGCGACTTCGCGGCCGGCGATCTGCGTGCGCACGCCGTCGCGAATGACAAGCGCCTGCGGGCTGGCCAATTCCCGAAGCGCGTCGAGCACCCTCTCGCTGCGCGTCTCCTGCACCACCGCGATCAGCACGGACAGGTTCGCGAACATCATCAGCGTGATCGCCTCGGCGAGGTCACCGAGCATGAGATAGATGACGCCGGCCGCGATCAGCAGCATGAACATCGGCTCGGACAACACGTCGCGAACGATGCGAAGAATTCCCCGCCGCTCCGGCGACGGCAGTTCGTTGTAGCCCTCCCCGTCGAGCCGCGCGCGCGCCTGCTCCGCGGTCAGGCCGGTCTCCGACGTCTCGCGAACCTTGTCGAACACCCTGCTCAACGACGTTCGGGAACTGGTCGCGACGTGCGCCGGGAGGCAACAGGGCACGGGCCCCTGTCAGCCCATCGCGCCGTGCCTGGAAACATCCTGCCCGTCACCGCGGAGTGACGGGAACCGGTGGTGCAGCCGGTGCCGGCGGCGTGACGGGAACCGCAGGTGAAGCCGGCGGCGCGGCGGGTGCGTTGGAAGGTACGGCCGGCGCAGCCGGTGCCGCGACGGAAGGCGTGTGCGGGGAAGGCGCGTAGCTGGCGACAAACCAGAGCCCGAAGATCGTACCGACGACGGCCATGCCCGCAAAAATGGAAATCGCCAGGATGAACTCTCGTTTCATGGTCTCTCCTTGGCGCCGCCGCCGGGTCGTGCCGATGCGCCCTCGCGTTGAAGGCGACGCCTACAGTATTCCGATTGCCGGCTTCTCCGCCAGCAACCCCGATGCGTACGCACGATCCCTCCTCACGTCCTCCAGGGTACGACCGAAGTGCTCGCGGGCAGCGTCACCGCATCGGCGTGGGCGCGGAAGTGTCACCAGGCGACGGAGAGGCTCGTGTCCACGAAGAGGCTGTTCTCTTTTGCGCCGCCCGAAGGAGTGCTGTCGTACGTGTCGGCCACCGACAGTCGGGCGCTGAGCGGTGCGATCAGCGGCACCGTCAGTCCCGCGGCGGTGCGTATCACGTAGTCGCCGGTGAAGTCGCTGACCGAAGGGAGGTAGTCGAAACGCCAGTCGAACGCGGCGCCGCGCGGCAGCAGCACCGCCGCCGATGCCCCGAGCGCCACCGTGAAGTAATCGTTCTCGCCCATGACCGGGTCGGGTGGCGTGCCGTTGTCGATGTATTTCTCGTAAACCCAGCCGCCACCGGCTTCCACCTGCAGGAAGTCGCGTACGCCTTCCTTGGGCTCGCGCTTCCAGATCACGTAGCCCGCGCCGGCCTTCGGCACCGCGCGCAGGCTGAGGTTCTGCACGGCATCGTAAAGCGCATCCGCCGAGCCGTAGAGGTAGATGCGCTCGGACAGGTCGTATTCGCCCCGCACGACGCCCGACGCCGAGTCCTTGGTGATGCTGTCCGGATTCTCCTGCTCGAGGTAGCGATAGTCTGCCCCGAGAATCAGGCGCGTGGGGCCTTTCGAGCGAAGTGCCGTCACGGCCACCAGCAGCCCGAGATTGTCGGTCGTGGCACGCTGAAGGTTGAAGCCGAGACTGAAGTCACCGTGCCAGTAGCGCAGCGTGCTGCGGGTGCGATCGAGGAAGCCCGGCTCGGCATCCGCAAGCTCCACCGCCGACACCAGCGACTGGGGTTCCACACTGGCGTCACCGACGAGGAGATGGCCGTCCCGGTAACCGCCCACAGGAGCGATCGCTTCGAGACCATCCCCGTAGAGCACCTGGAAGTTCGCGTCGGTGGCGACGTCGTCGACGTTCTCCCACGGAACCAGCATCGAATCCTTCGCGAAGTCGGGAGCGAACTCCACGCCGGCGCCCGAGAGGATCTTCACCTTGCCGGTGAGCGTGGTGCCCTTGGCAACGAGGCGGTCCGCATGCGCGACCGTCGCCGGCATCATCCACGCGACGGCAAGCAGGAATACGACTGGACCGGCAACCCGCGCAGGCCCGGCAAGCGAATGACCCATGGAACGAACTTCTCCTGTGGTTTGGGGCGAACCCGCCGCCGCACGATCGGGCGGCCGTGTTATCGGGCTCACCACCGTGGTGCAATCCATCCCGGCGCCGGGAGGTGCGCAGCGTCATGCTTGAGTCCGTCCGCAGCAGGCCGCCCGTGCCCGGCTCCGCTTTAAGCTCGCAGCAGGCCGCCCGTTCGCGGCTTCAGATCCGCAGCAGCCTGCCCGCGCGCACCACCAGCGCGGCGATCGGCCAGGCCATCAGAACCACTGGAAACGTAAAGAGATAGAGATCGGCCATGTTGACGACGCCGACGAGGGACTCGCCGCCCCGGCCGGCGAGCGCCAGTAGCGGCTCGATCGGCACCATCAGGAAGTCGATGACCGCAAATGGAGGATAGGCGTACGAAGCCGTGTTGCCGAGGGCCCCGGCGGCGAACAGCGTGAACGCGGCGCGCGGCCACGCGGCGATCGAGGCTGCGTAGAACGCCACGCTGACGGCGAGCGCCGCCAGCCGAATGGTCATCACGATGACCTGCGCCGGGAGTGCAACGTGCGCGAACGGAACCGACACGGCCTGCGCAGCCAACGCGACCCCAAAAAAAACGGCTGTGCCGGCCAGCACCCGCCAGCCGAAGGCGAGCCCGGAGGTGCCCAGCCGAAGGATGGCCAGCGCGAAGACCAGCAGTCCGAAAGCCAGCATCATCGTGTAGGCCGGATTCGCCGTCACCGCGCCGATGCCGTGTACCCCGCCCATTACGCCCCACTCGTTGACCGCCAGGTAAAGGCTGACGCCCGGCATCAACGGGACCGGTTCGTCGTGGGGCAGCAGCGCGAAGGCGGCCAGCTTGGTGACGAGGTCGGCGGCAACGAGGAGGAGAAGCAGGCGATGCCGCAGCAGGAATTTCCCCGCGCGTTGCAGAAACGTCTTCGGAATGGTCGCGCGAGGAGGCATCGAAGCAGAGACGGCCGGCATGATGGCAGCAGGCGGCGGCGTAGCAACCGCTGACGAGTTCATCAAAGCGGCATATCGTATTGGAAGGGAGCGGGCGCCCCGCTAGACTCGCGCGATGCTCGTCACCGAGAACCTCGCCCGCTCGTTCGTCGATGGCTCGCGAGGGCGTGTCGAGGCCGTTCGAAACCTCAGCCTGACCGTCCAGCGCGGTGAAATCTACGGCCTTCTCGGTCCCAACGGTGCCGGCAAGACTACGACGCTGCGAATGCTCGCGACGCTGCTGCGGCCGGACCAGGGCCGCATCCTGATCGACGGCATCGACGCAGTGGCCGATCCCGTGGGAGCACGTTCGCGCCTGGCCTACGTTCCGGCCGAAGCCGGCCTGCCCGAACGGCTCACTCCACACGAGACGGTGCGGCTGTTCGGAGAGATCCAGGGCATCTCCGGTTCCGCGGCTCGCGCCACCGATCTTCTCGAGCGCCTCGGCGCCTCGCCCTACGCGTTCACGCCGTGCACCTCGCTGTCGACCGGCATGAAGCGACGCGTGGTGCTCGCGCGCGCGCTGATCCACGACCCGCCGCTGCTTCTTCTCGACGAGCCGACCGACGGCCTCGACGTGGCCGGCCGCCGCGATGTGCTCGAGCTGGTGCGCGGCCTGGCGCGCGAAGGCCGTGCGGTGATCGTGTCGTCGCACATCATGGGCGAGGTCGAAGCGCTGTGCTCGCGCCTCGGCGTGATGTCGGGCGGGCGCATCGTTGCCGACGGTTCGGTGGCGACGCTGCTGTCGTCCACCGGCACCAGCGAGCTCGGGGACGCGTTCCTCAGCCTTACCCGCGATACGGCCGCCTGATGACGGGCAGCACGCTCCAGCCGCCCGCGCCGCGCTCGGGAATCGAAGGGCTCGCGGCCGCGCAGATCCGCGCGTCGAACCTGCGCGCACTCGGCGGGCTGTCCTTCTCGATCGTTCTTCGCCTGCTTCGCGAAGGCCTCGTGGTCCGCGCGCTGGTCTGGCCGGGGCTGCTTACCGCGCTTTCGGTCTTCATCTCGGCCTCGTTCACGGTGGCGTGGAAGGGCGGCCAGTTCATTTACGTGAGCGAGCCTGCGCTCGTCGCACCGCTCGAAGCCGACGGCTTCGAGGTGACGCTCATGCCGAATCCCGAGTCGATGCTGCTCAACCGCACCTCGGACCGCGCCGTCTGGCGGGAAGGCGACCACCTCGTGCTGGGCGTAACGTGGGCCGAGTCGCTCAAGTCGCGTGCCGAAGCGCGCCTTCGCGACATCACCGAAGAACGCTGGCGCCTCGAACTGCCGCCGCCGATGAAGCGTTCGGAGAACACCAAGGAACTGCGGCCGATCACCGGCGTGATCGCCGGCATCGTCGGGCTGCTGTTTACGCTGTACGGCGTCGTGATCGGCACCGGCGCGCTCTACCGCGATCGTTCGAGCGGCGTGCTCGAGTCGGATCTCGCGCTGCCGGTGCCGCGCTGGACCCATGCCGCGGCGAGGCTGCTCGCGCTCGCCGTCGTGCTCGGTCCAGCCCTGGTCGTCAGCCTGCTCGTCGTCGATTCGCTGCTCGCGATGCACGAACTGCACAAGTGGATGTTCGACGGCTTCGTGGCCGCGGTCGCCGGCGGCTCGATGGGAGTGGCGCTGATGGCACGCGCGGACGCCAAACGCGGCTTTTCCGGACCTCTGTCGCAGGCGCTGATGCTGGCCATGGGAATGATCTCGCTCGGGTACTGGCAAGCGGACTACGGACGTTTCCTGCCGCTGGTGTCGCTCGGATCCGCCTTCGCAACCCAGCATTCCTCCTGGGTCGTCGTTCCCATCACGCTCGCATTGGCCGCCGCCGTGGCCTTCGACTTCCACCGCCGCGAGTGCCTGTGAAAACACCGACGCTTCGATGGGGGCGATTGCTGGCGGTAGCGCGTTACGAGATGCGCTGCCACATGACCGGACGCCAGGGCCTGCGCTTGATCGGCGTGGCAACCGCGCTGCTGCTTCCCGTGTCCGTGATCACGCTCGGACCGCTGCGTTCGCTGGTCGTCGGCGCGCCGCCTTCCGCGACCAGCGCGGGCAGTGAGGCCGATGCCCTCGTGGGGCCGCCGCCGCCGGCGAAGATTCGAGTCAGCGGCGTCGTTCCGGCCGCGCTCGAGTCGCGCTTCGTGGTGGCCGAAGAGTCGCCCTATACGCTTCGCGGCGAGAATCCGGTGTGGCTGTACGCGCCGCAGGTCACGCCCGAGATTCGCAACGCGCTCGACACGCTCGACGGGCCCGTCAAGCTCGAGGTGCGCACCTACGCGTTCAAGTATCACCTGCCCGGGCGATCGCTGCTGATTGCGATCCTCGCGGTCTCGCTGCTCACCGGCCCGCTCGCCGATGCACTACCCGGCGAGCGCGCTCGCCGCACGCTTGAAGTGCTGCTGACCACCGGCATCACGCGCGGTGAACTGATCGGCGGAAAGTGGCTCGCGTGGACGCTGTCGTCCACCGCCACAGCGCTGTTCGCCGCGGCGATCGCGTGCTGGCGCGGCATCCAGGAGCCCGGCTGGTGGCTGCTCGGCCTGCCGCTGTTCATCGGTTCCGCAGTCGCGTTCGGACTGTGGCTCGTGCGCCTCGTCGACGACGTGGTGGGAGGCTCGGCTGCGCCGATGCGCGTGCTGCCGGTGGCGGCCGGCACCACGGCGCTGTTCGCGCAGGGCGTCAGCAATCTGAGCCCCGCCGCGGCAGCGGCCGTTCCGCTCGGCGGATCCCTGCTGGTCGCCGCCGACGTGTTCCAGTCAGGCTCGCAGCTTGTCGCCGCGACGGTGGGCACAGTCGTCTTCATCATGTCGGTGCTGACGCTGACCGGCCGCGACCTCGACCGCGTGGACACCACGTCGTCGCCGACGCGGTGGGGGGCAGTGGGCCTGTCGGCCGTCGCCACGCTGCTGTGGTGGCTGTCGGTGGCGGGGCCGCGGGTGTGGGGCAGCGGCATCACCACCGACCTCGTTACGCCGATGCCCCGCTCGACGATGGTAGGGGGGCTGGCCTTGCTGGCCTGCGCGTGCGTCGCGATCGCACGCGAGATGCGCTCGGGGCGGGTGAAGGCCGCGCCGGCGCCGCCTGTCTTCACCACGGTGCTGGCCACGTTTGCCGTCGCGGCTGCCCTC
Organism: Binatia bacterium; assembly: GCA_046261745.1. GTDB lineage: Bacteria > Desulfobacterota > Binatia > UBA1149 > CAITLU01 > DATNBU01. Next base: position 19,856 of record JBHEOD010000020.1, on the reverse strand, counting down.
GCTGTCAGCGGACCGCTGCCCGATCTGGACATCGCGCCTGCGCGCGACACCGTCCAGTCGATGCTCGACCGGCTTCGCGAGGGCGCGCTGCCGGTCGCGATCGTGGTCTCACGCGAGACCCTCCTGGCGGCAGTGCTGTCGATTGTGGGACAGGTGGTGCTGTTTCGCGGCGTCGTCGCGGCTCGCGCCGGATGGATCACGGCCAGCGCGCTCTGGTGCTTCGCGGTCTGTCCGCTGTCGCCCTGGTCTGCGCTTGCGGCTTCACTCGCGCTCGGGGCACTGGCCGCCGCGCACGGCCCGATGGCTGCGTTGGTCGCGCACGCGCTGTGGGCGGTCGGGGCTTCGTCGGGCCTGGCGGCGGGCGGCGCGGCTGCCGCGCTCGGCTTTCAGATGATCGCGCTGGTCATTGCGCTCGGCGCGTCCAGGCTCGTGCGCGGCGCGCCGATGCGCCACCAGTTGTAGGCCGACAACACGGCCGACGGCAGCATTTCCTCGAGGTCCTGTTCGTCCGCGTCGTCTTCGAGCGTGCGGCCGGCAGCATCGAGAACCGCACCGAATCGCGTCGACAGGGCGATGATCGGACACAGCACCCTGCGCATCCCCGCGTCTTCCTCGATGTGCTCCACCCAGGCCCGTGACTTGAGGTCGAGTCCGACCAGGAAGCCGTCGCACCACGCGCGCGCCGACACCTGCTCGCAGGTTCCAGGAAACGCGACCAGCGGTTCGTAGTGTTCCTGGTTGGTTGTGTCGAAGAGGCAACGCGCGATCTCGTTGCTCATGCGCATCGCGACGCCGACCATCGCCGTGCCGGATCGTCCCCTCGCCCTCTCCACGTCTCCGCCGAAGACCACCGGCAGCCACGCGCGCGGCGGCAGCGGCCCCGGCACGCAGTGAAGCGCCGTCAGGAAGCCATGGAGTTGTTCGAGACCGAGGGCAGGACGCCCGCAGGGTCGTTCGACGAGAAAACCCGCGAGCGAGAACAGTTCGTCGTCGCTGGGCGGATCGAGAAGGCCGGGTACTGCTCTCACGGGGGGGCATGATGCATCGCGGCTCGATGGTCCAGCAACCGGATTCGTCCGGCCGCGATTTTTTCCACGAACGGGTCCGCGCTACAGCCATCCCATCGCGACGCGGGACGGGGCCAGCGCCACAAGAAATGGGGGGTCTGACCCCATTTTCGCTTCCTTGGGGCCAGGCACTGATTTTGTTACCGGGGACAATGAGAGGAACGAACAAAGTGCGACTCGCGTCGCTGGTCGTGGCGGCGGCGATCGTCGCTGCGGCCCCCCCGCCGGCTCGAGGCCAGATTGCCGAGCTCGCGGCCATTCGCGCGGCCGCCTCCGCAATCGCCGCACGCAGCCGCTTGCTCGAGACGCGGGCGGGCGCCGAATACCAGCCGCGCGTGCTCGAGGAGGTGCGCCGCTCGTGCGCCGCGCGCGGCGTCACGCGCCTCGACGAGATCGCTCCGGCAGAGGTCTCCGGTGAGGCCGCCGGCGTTGCAGCCACAGCGTTGCTCGCATTCGACTTCGCATCCGCGGCGCCGCCGGCGCCCGGCGCGGGACAACAGGCCCCGCTCGAGCGCATCGACAAGAGCAGCGACTTCGAGTTCACGGCCAGGGGCCTCGTACTGCGCAGCGGACAGGTGCGCACGACCGAGCCGTTCGCGATCGTGCGCGACGAGATCGGCACCATAGAGATCGACATCGCCACCACGTCGGCCGGCCACTTGTTGCTCGGCTGGAGCGACTCGGCCGACGCTCCGCGCCTGCGCCGCAACAACGCGCGCATCGAACTGGTGGCCGACGGACGCATGCACACGTACGCGGTCGATGCCGCCGATACGCTCGCGCGCGGCCTGGCCACGGGAGCCTCGGTGCGTCGCTTCTTCTTCGCATCGCGCACGGACGCGCCACTCGAGATCCGCGCCTTCCGCGTGCTGTCGCGCGCGCACCGCTACGCCGGCAAGCCGTTCGGCAGTTCACACGAAGCGCGAGGCGGCGAGCTTCGCAGCGTGCTGTACATGCACCCGCCGGCCGCGCTCGCATTCGACGTCGACGTTCCCACCGACCGTCCGGTGCTCGAAACAGGCCTGGCCATCCTCTCCGCGCAAGGTGTCGTCGAGTTCGAGATCGCCGTGACAGAGATCAAGAAAATGGGGTCAGACCCCATTTCCCAACGCGACGCAGCACCCGCCGAAAAAAAGGGGTCAGACCCCATTTTTCCCGACGTGCTGCTCAAGAGGCTCGTCCGGAGCGCTCCGTGGGAGGATGTCTCGCTCGACCTCGGTGCGTGGGCGGGAAGGCGCGTGCGCGTGTCGCTGGCAGCGCGCGGGACCCGCGACGCGATCGCGCTGTGGAGTTCGCCGCTGGTGCGCCCTCGCCTCGCGGCGGATCGCACCGAGCCTTTTGTCGTGCTCCTCGAGGACGCGCTGCGCGCCGACCGCCTGTCGGTGTACGGCGGGCCGGTGGCCTCGCCTGCCCACGAGCGGATCGGCGCCGCGGGCATCGTGTTCGAGCGCGCGTTCGCGCAAGCCACGCAGACAAGATCGTCGGTGCCGTCGATGATGACGTCGCTGCTTCCGAGCGCGACCGGCACCTGGGATTTCTCCGACGCGCTTTCCGATCGCTACGTCACGCTGGCCGAGGCGCTGCGCGCGTGCGGCTTCGCCACGGCCTCTTTCCTGCAGAACGGCAATGCGGGTGCTTACGCGGGCCTTGCGCAGGGTTTCGACGTCGTGTTCGCGGAGGAAAGCTTCGGTCCGCGCGCGGCCGACCTGCTCGGCAGCGCGGCCCTCGAGAAGTGGATCTCGCGACAGTCAGGAAGGCCGTGGTTCGCGTACGTTCACGTGCTCGATCCGCATGGTCCCTACGATCCGCTCGAAAGGCCCGACCTCACCACCGCAAGCCTCGGCGACGAACTGCAGCGCGATCGATCAATCGACGCTCCGTGGCTCGACAAGCCGACCGGCGATTCACGCCGACTGCTGTACGACGCCGAAGTTGCGGCCAACGACCGCGCCCTCTCAGAGTTCCTCGACCGCCTCGAATCGCGCGGCGATCTCGAGCGCGCGGTGGTGGCCGTGGTCGCCGACCACGGCGAGTTTCTTGGCGAGCACGGCGGCCTGTGGCGACATCATCCGCCCGGACACGTCGAAGTGGCGCGCGTGCCGTTCCTGCTGCGCGCGCCCGGCGCCGCCGCAAAGCGCGTTCACGAACCGGTCGGATTGCTCGACCTGATGCCCACTCTCCTCGACATCGCCGGCGCCCACTCGGCGGCGCTGACCATGCACGGCACTTCACTCGCGCCGGTGCTGCGGGGCGGACGCGCAGCGGGAGGAGGAGCGGTCGTTGCCGACGAGATGCTTCTCGACGCCGGCGACCGGCGCGCGCAGGGTTGCGGATCGTTCGCGACGCTTGGCGCGCTGTGGCTGCTCTCGTGCACGCGCGACGAGGACTTCACGCCCGGACGGCTTCTCGCGACGCGAAGCGGAGGACCTGCGCCGCTACGCCTCTTTGAACTCTCCGCTTCGCCCCAAGACGAGGGACAGCTTTTGAGCGTGGAATCCATGCTCGGCGACTTGAGTCGGGCGTTCCTCGAAGGGGTGAGCAGGCGCGCGCTCCTCGCCATGCAGACCGACAATCTGACGGTCTGGCAGCAGATGACGGATGCCGCGGCAGGCCGAATCGTAAGTGAGCCTGCGACCGTCGAGCGTCTGCGCGCCCTCGGCTACGCGCAATGACGCAATGCGTGACCGCCAGACGCGCGCAAAGCTCGCATTGTGAGTGCAAGAGTTCGTTGACTTGGCTCTGGGCCGGCGCCTAAGGTCCGCTTGCACCAGGGGCGGTTCGGCAAGTGCCGCACCGTCAATCCCCAGAGAAGTTTTCACGGAGGGAGGATCGAGATGTTCCGAACGGGCTATAGAATTTCCATCATCGCGATGGCGTTGGGCGCGAGCCTTGCCGTCGCACCAGTCGCCGAAGCGGCCGGCTACGCAGGAAACGGCTGCGTCAGCAAGAAACAGGTCGGGCTCAGCAAGTACACCAAGTCCGTCGGCAAGGCGTGGTCGAAGTACCCGGCCGACGCCGTCGCGCGCGACGCGGCCATCGCCGCGGCGCTCACTAAGCTAGAGGGAGCCTGGGACAAGTCAGAGGCGAAGGCACTGAAAAAGAACGCGAGTTGCGAGGAGTCCACCTCCACGGCAGCCGCGGCCGCTACGGTGATCAACGATGCCGCCGCCGCCGTGTCCGGCGATCCCACCCCCGCCGCCTTGACCAGCTACGTTTCCGCCGCCATCAAGACCTACGGCAAGTACATCAAGGACCCCGTCAAGGATCCGGGCAAGGCCAAGCTGACCGACAAGCTGGCCGGCGCCAGCGCGAAGCACCTCGCGGGCACGAGCGTCCTCATCACGGACACCGCGGCCACGCTGCAGGCCGACCTCATCGCGTTGACGACGACGGCTCCGGATTACCCGACCACGTTCCAGACCATCGAACCCAATGTCTGCGCGGCCGGCACCTGCGGCGGCACGAACCAGGTTTGCGCCACCAACGCCGACTGCAACACCCACATCTACAAGAAGAAGGCACTCCAGCCCCAGTGCGTGGACAAAGACCCGTACATGTACTTCGCGAAGAAGGGCACCAGCAACAACGTGCTGATGTACTACCAGGGCGGCGGCGCGTGCTGGAGCGATACGTCGTGCTTCACCGTCGGAACGTGCGATCGGACGGCTGTCGCGAGCGACAATCCCGCTCTGGCGACCACCGGCTTCGCGGACTACAACAATCCCGCCAACCCGTTCGCCGACTGGAACATCGTGTTCGTCTCCTACTGCTCCTGCGACGTGCATTGGGGCGAGGGGGTTTATGACTATCCGGGTGCCGGCAACATCGCGTACCACTACGGTCGCGTGAACGCGGCGCTGGTCGAAAAGTTCGCGCGCGAGCACTTCCTCGATCCCGACCGCGTTTTCGTGACCGGCTCGAGCGCGGGCTCCTACGGCGCGATCATGAACTCGTACTACCTGTTGAAGGAAGTCTGGCCGAACGCCGACACTGCGGTGCTCGGGGACGCCGGCGTCGGCGTCATCACCCAGGGCTTCCTGGACGACTACATCGACAACTGGGGGATCACCGCAAACTTCCCCACGGATCTTCCCGGCGTTGAGCTGCCGGTGACCGATCTTTCGCTGGTGGATCTCGTCGACGGCCTCGCGCAGAAGTACCCGAACGCGCGCTTCGCGAACTACGACTCCTCGTACGACGGCGGCAGCGGCAGCCAGTGCCAGTTCTTCCAGGTCATGCGCAATCCGCCGCCCGCGAACTTCCTCACCGAGTGGGGGAGCTGGTGGGAGGCCGCCTGCGAGTGGAACGCCTGCATGAGGGCGTTCAAGGAAGAGAACTCCACGCGCGCGTCCAACTACAAGTACTTCACCGGCGCGGGCACCCGCCACACGATGTTCGGCTCGGACAAGGTCTACACCGAGGCCAAGAGCACGGACGCAGACGGCAACGGCGTGACGATCGCCGACTGGGTCAATGCGATGATCGACGACACGCCAGCGTGGGTGGATGTCGATTGCAACAACCTGAACGGCGACTGCAGCCTGACCAACAGCTGCCAGGGCGGGGATAACCCGGGCATCATCTGCTCGACGAACACGGATTGCGCTGTGGGCGGCACGTGCCAGCACGATCCGGACAGCGCCAACGCGCCGCTCAACAACGACGACACGGTCAACTGCGCACTGACCGAGTGCCCGTGCGGCGTGGAGAACGGCAAGTGCGTCTACGGCAGCAATGTCGGCGGCGTGTGCGACGACGACGCAGACTGCCCCGGCGGTAGCTGCGTGTGGGTGCGCTGCCCGACGTTCACTCCGTAATCGGAATCACTTGGCGACACCGGTCGCCGCCAGACAAAAAGCCGGTCCCGCGCGAGCGGGGCCGGCTTTTTTCTTTCCGCCTTCCCGATCGCCAGTTCGATGGAAGCCGGACGTTGCCGGCGAGATTTCCACGTCGGCGCGTCCGCGCCTTCACCCATTCGCCGCGGCGACACGGCGGGGAGCGCGCCTCGCGATCGAATCTCAGCGCAACCCGTCGAGCCAGTCCGGCGCCGGCAGTCCCTTCGAACGCAGGAACTCGGCGTTGTACATCTTGCTCTGGTAGCGCTGTCCGCCGTCGCAAAGGATGGTCACGATGGTGTGGCCGGGGCCGAGTTCGCGGGCCAGCCGGATCGCGCCAGCCACGTTGATGCCCGTCGATCCGCCCACGCAAAGCCCTTCGTCCCTCAGCAGCGCGAACGCCACGCCGAGCATCTCGTCGTCGGGGATCTGGTAAGCCAGATCCACCGGCGCGCCGTCGATGTTGCGCGTGATGCGCCCCTGCCCGATCCCTTCGGTGATCGAGCTTCCTGACGACTCGAGCACGCCGCGCGTGAACCACGCGTACATCGCCGCGCCGAGCGGATCGGCCAGCGCGATCTTCACGTCGGGATTCCGTTCCTTGAGATGGGCGCCGACGCCCGCGATCGTGCCGCCGGTGCCGATCGCCGACACGAAGCCGTCCACGCAGCCGCCGGTCTGCTCCCAGATCTCCGCGCCTGTTTCGCGGTAGTGTCCGTCGCGGTTGGCGGTGTTGTCGAACTGCTGGGCCCACACGGCGCCGTGCGGCTCGGTCCTGGCCATTTCCGCCGCGAGGCGCTCGGAGACGTGCACGTAGTTGTTGGGATCCTTGTACGGGACAGCCTTGACGAGCCGAAGGTCGGCGCCGAACAGTCGCAGCGTCTCCTTCTTCTCCTGGCTTTGCGTCTCCGGCATCACGATGACTGCCCGGTAGCCGCGAGAGGCGGCCACCAGCGCCAGCCCGATGCCGGTGTTGCCGGCCGTTCCCTCCACGATCACGCCGCCCGGCTCGAGCAACCCGCGCCGCTCGAAATCGTCCACCAGGAACCACGCCGTGCGGTCCTTGATTGAGCCGCCCGGGTTGAGGAACTCGGCCTTGCCGAGGATCTCGCAGCCGGTTGCCTCGGACGGCCCGCGCAGGCGGAGAAGCGGAGTGTTGCCGATGGCGCCGACGAAACCTTCACGAACATTCATCTGGGGATCCTTTGGGGAACGATTGCCCATTCCGTGCCGAATGCCGATGCCGAAGCGCCGCCGACCCTAACGGCCGCGCCCGCCACGCACAACGGGCCGCGCAGTCAGGCGTGCGTGGAATGCCGGCTGCGGCACTGCTACAACCG
>JBHEOD010000020.1:7348-12604 GCA_046261745.1 Binatia bacterium | reverse complement strand
GAGCATGGGCGTCGTGGTCGCGCTGACCAGACCCGTGGTGATGCTGATGTCCTTGATCCAGAGATCCTGCAGCTTGAGCTCGACCGACGTGCCGTGCACCCCCACGTTCGCCACCGAGGCGCCCGCCCCCGCCGCGAGCGAGTCCGTACAGAAGTACGTACTGGCCGTGACGGGAATGACTTGACAGGGTGGCTGTGCCGCGCGCGTGCGCGCGGCTCTGTCCAAGATCGATGGAGTCGATTCCGTGGACGTCGACTTCGAGACCAAGAAAGCCAACGTGACGATGAAGCCCGGCCGTAACCTCACCCGCGAAGAGTGCGAGAAGGCCCTCGGCGGAACGAAGTACACCGTGGCCAGCTTCGAGGCTGCCGCGGGCGCCTGAGCCTGCGCGTTCGCTGCGCGGTGCCGGCACAACGGCGTCGCGCAGCGAGCGCAGCCTGGACAGCGAGCGCAGGCTGGACAAGCCAGCGCAGCGTGGAAGAAACGTCAGCGCGAAACGGGCGCGTCGGCGAAATAAGCGGACGCCGAAACTTCGAGCGGAAGCTCGCAGCTGCAGATGGCGCTGTAAGGCTCCAGGGAATACCCGAACGTCACACACGGCGAGTCGGGCAGGTATCGCTGCCGCGGCCCGTTCTCCTCGCGGCGCTCGGCAACCTGCGATTCTCGATCGTAATGGCGTGCCAGCATCGTTTCCGCACTCGGAAGCGCGATCACATGGTAGTGCATCAGCCCGTTCGACGAACCTTCCTTGTAGTAGGCAAGCTCGCCGTCGCGGGCGAGTTGGTCGAACAGGAACTCGAGGCGCTGCTGGCGCTCCTGGCTCATCGACGTGCGCGCGATGTCGAACGCGAGCCCGAGGACGTGAGTGGGCGGCACGCCTTCGCGGGTGCGGTCGGCGTTGGGGTTCACGTCGGTCAGTCGCAGCTGGTAGTCCCACGTGCGGACGAGGCTGGTGATCTCCAGCGGGACATACTCCTCGCCTTCGATCAGGCGCATCCGCGAGGCGATCCGGTAGAGAAGCCCGGCGGCGGGCTTGGTCAGCCGGCACAGCAGCATCTGCTTGTACGCGTCGTCTTCGAGCTCGCCGATGCGCGAACCTCCCTCGAGGCGAAGCACGATGCCGCGCCCCTCAGGGTCCGAGACGACATCCACGAGGCGGCCGAACTGGTGAGCCCTCTCGAGGTCGGTCCAGTCCTGCAACCACATGCTCTCCACGAGGTCGTCGGGGAACTCGCGCAGCAGCAGGGAACGGTCCGCAGTTCCTCGCGCAGGCGCGTGATCGTGCGCGGCGGGTACGTTCATGATCTTCGGCGGCAGCACTTGCTCGGCGGATGCGAGCGCGTCCCCCGTTGGTGCCGAATCTTCGGCGAACGAAGGGCTGGCCACCGCGAGGGCGGCCGCGAGGATCAACCTGTGGACGGGCACGGGCCTCAGTGTAGCTGTTCCTCCGGCTTTGTCAGCGCATTTGGGCAGTTAAGCCGCGTTCTCGAAAGTTTTGGACTGATGACTTCCGAAGGCCGGAAAATCCGGGACAGGTACGGATTTCCGGAGAATCCGTGCCCACCCCGGATTTCCGGATGACCGCGGGGCTCAAAAGGCGGTGGGGCGCCGCTGCCAGACAGTCACCGCCTGGGCCTCGAAAACTTCGGTGGTCACCTCATCGTAGCCTTGGGCCAGGTAGGCCGCGGCACCCGGCAGCGGGCGACGGCTTTGCAGGATCCACTCCGGCATGCGGCCGTCCTTCAGTGGAAGGTAGGTGTCGGCCCGCAGCACGCTCTCCACGTCGTCGAAGAAGAGCCCGTACGGAACATGGTTGTCGAGATGAGCCAGCCCGAGCAGATGCACGGCTCCGTAGGCCCACACGCTTGCGGAGGAGGCGTGGTAACCACTCACCAGCGCGGCGGCCCGGCGCTGGTCCGCCAGGCTGAAATGCGGAATGCGCCGGAGCGCGGCGTCGCGCTGAATCTGCCACACCAGCGCAACGCCGAACACGCCGGCAACCAGCGCAGTCGCGTATCGGGACTCCATGCGGCCGGAGTGACCGGCCGCCCGCGCGACGAGCGCGGCAAGCACGCCGGCGGCCACCGCGAAGTAGGCGTCGGGAAAGAACAGGTCCGGCACGCCCTGATGATCGTAGAGGGTGAACGCGGTGGCGGCGGCGCCGCCGATCCAGAACGATAACAGCCCGGCGCGCGACGTGAGCAGTGCAAGCGCCCTGCCCCGCGTCCGCGCGGCACGCACGAGGAACGCGACGGCCAGCAGCGCGAACGACAGCGGCCCGATGCGAATCGGTGACGACAGGCCCCTGGCTTCGGTCAGCACGAATGCGAGCGAGTTCGGTAGCCGCGCCGGAGCGTGCACGCTGCCAAGCGTCATCACGTAGGCCTGCCGTATCTGCTCGGCGAGCGCTCCGTGCATCGCGAAGTACGCCTCGTAAGCAACAACGGGCAGCATCGCCGCGCCAAGCAGCGTCAGCGCACGTCGCACTCCGCCGCGTTCGAGCAGTGCCTCGAGCACGATCGCGCCGAGCACGAGCAGCGCCGGTTGCCAGCAAAGGAACGCCGCGCCGGCCGCCGCGCCCGCGAGCACGTCCCACGCGGGCCGCCTGTTCGCGCCGCGTGCCATCGCGACGTGCGCCAGCAGCACGAACACGACGAGGAAGATCTTGACGTTGTTGCCGGTAGCCGCGTGCTCTGCGACGCCGCGGGCGGCCAGCAGGGCCACGGCAGCCACGTGTCCGGCGGCGACGCTGCCGGCCAGCAGCGTCGCAAGCTCGGCCGCCAGTACCACCGACACGGCGGCGAACGCGATGCTCGCGACGCGCGAGGCCAGCACATCGTCGACGCCGGCGCCGCGCCCGGAGGCGATCGCGGTGGCGGTGATCAGCGTACCGAGCTGATTCTTGGTGTCCACGTGCGAGACGTGCGGCGGCACGCCCGAGGCCGCGCGCTCGGCCAGATAGAAGTAGAGCTGGTTGTCGCCGGTAAGAGGACGATCAACCGGATCGAGACGCCAGCAGACGGCGACGGCGACGATAGCCCAGAAGAGAAGGAAGGTGCGCTTCATCATCGAGAAGGTGGAACGGCAACGGCGAGACTTGAGCGGCGCAGCGGGAACGGCGCCGTAGCGCCGCCGCGCGTTGCCGGTCGGCCGCTGGCTCATGCTCGCAGCCGGCCGACAGATCAATGCGTGACGCGACTTTGCTCCGCAACTTCCGTTCGGTAGACGAGGGCGATGGCCCTGCTGCTGAGCGCCCAGTCGATCTCGAAAGCCTACAGCTCCGCACCGCTGTTCGCCGACCTGTCCTTCGGCATCCACGACGGCGATCGTATCGGCATGGTCGGCCCAAACGGCTGCGGCAAATCCACGCTCCTCAAGGTGCTCGCCGGCCGCGAGGAAAGCGATTCCGGCAGCATTTCGCTGCGGCGGCTCACGCGAATGGCCTGGGTGGCCCAGCATCCCACGTTCGAGGCCGGACGAACCGTCGGCCAGGTGGTGGAGGTCGCCATCGGCGACGGGGAGCATGACGAGGCGGCGCGCGATGCGATGGTGAGAACCATGCTGGGCCGCTGCGGCTTCACCGACCCCTCCGTGCTTCCGCCCACGCTGTCCGGAGGTTGGCAGAAGCGCCTCGCGATCGCGGTTGCCCTCGCGTCACGGCCCGACCTTCTGCTGCTCGACGAGCCCACCAACCATCTCGACCTCGACGGCATCCTGTGGCTCGAAGGCCTGCTCGCCGCCCACGACGGCGCGTTCATCGTCGTCAGCCACGACCGCTGGTTCCTCGAGCACGTGGCCGAACGCATGTTCGACCTCGATCCGGTGCACGACGGCGGCTTCTTCGAGACGCGCGGACGCTACAGCGAATTCCTCGAGCGCAAGGATGCCGCACTTCACGAGCAGGCGCGCTGGCAGGCCACGCTCGCCAACCAGGTGCGGCGCGAAGTGGAGTGGCTGCGGCGCGGGCCGAAGGCGCGCTCCACCAAGTCGCGCGCACGCATCGACGAAGCCGGCCGGCTGCAGGAAGAACTCTCGGAGGTCAGCGCCCGCCTCGACCGTCCGGTGGCTTCCATCGAGATGACGGCCAGCCAGCGGCGCACCAAGCGGCTGATCGTATGCGAACACGTCGGCAAGAGTTTCGACGGGCGCCCGATTCTCGACGATGCCAGCCTGGTGCTCACGCCGGGCACGCGCCTCGGGCTGCTCGGACCGAACGGCAGCGGCAAGTCCACGCTGATCCGGCTGATCACCGGCGCGCTGGAGCCGGATCGCGGCCGCGTCGAACGCGCCGACGACCTTCGCATCGCGCTGCTCGACCAGCACCGCACCAGCCTCGACCCGTCGCTCACCTTGCGCCGCGCGCTCGCGCCCCAGGGCGACCAGGTGGTCTTCGCGGGCCGCCCCGTGCACGTGGCATCGTGGGCCAAGCGCTTCCTGTTTCGCACCGAACAGCTCTCGATGCCGGTCGGCAAGCTCTCGGGCGGCGAACAGGCACGCGTGCTGCTGGCCGGCCTGATGCTCGAGCCCGCCGACGTGCTGGTGCTTGACGAGCCGACCAACGACCTCGACATCCCCACGCTCGAAGTCCTCGAGGAAAGCCTTCTCGAGTTTCCCGGCGCGGTGATCCTGGTGACCCACGACCGTTACCTCTTCCAGCGCGTGACCACCGACGTGCTCGGCTTCGACGGCAGCGCGGGCGTGGCGGCCTACGCCGATTACGAGCAGTGGGAACGCGAACGCAAGGACCGCGAGGGGCGTGCGCGAGCTGCTGTGGAAGCCGCGGCACGCGCAACCGAGCCGGTGCGTCGCGCCGAGTCCACCGCGCCGCGCGCGAGGAAGCTCGGCTACCGCGAACAGCGCGAGTGGGACGAAATGGAGTCGCTGATCCTCGCTGCCGAAGAACGACTCACCACGGCCGGCGCGCGCGCGAGCGACCCGTCCATCGCGTCCATCGCCGACGAGGTGGCGGCGCGCTACCGCGAACTCGACGCGGCGCAGGCCGAGGTGGACCGACTTTACGCGCGCTGGGCCGAGCTCGACGAGAAGCGCCAGGCGGCTTCGTAGACGCTCCCCGAGGAAAGGCGCCTGCTCGCCAGGCGCTGCCGGGAAACGTGCAGCTGCTCGCCGCGGCGGCGCATGGTCGAGGCTGATAGCCCTTGTCCGGGCCGCGACTCAACGCCCGAAGCGAACCCGCACGCGACCGAGAGAGCCGAAGTCCGCCGTGATGTCGTCGCCGGCCTCGACGCGCGCAGGATT
>JBHEOD010000020.1:0-7338 GCA_046261745.1 Binatia bacterium | reverse complement strand
AGTCGCCCGCCTCGATGCGCTGGCCGTAGCGCGCGAGGAAATCGGCCACGTTCGCCACCAGCCCGGACAGGTCCGCCGGTACGAGGGACGAGTCGGGCGCACCGAGCCTTTCGTCGCCGCGTACGAAGCGCGGACAGTCGTCGGCGATGGCGGGAACACATTCGAGCGACCGCAGCTCTCCCACGACGAAGCCCGCATGGAAGCTCGACGACGACGCCATCGCATGGAGGTCGAGGCTGGCGTCGCGCCAGTCCACGATCTCGATGGCCGGCGCGACGCCGCGGATCGCCCGTCGAATCGTGTTGACGTCCGCGGGAGCAGCGATCGCCGCGCCGAAGCGCACCGCGAATTCCGGCTCGACGCCGAGGATCGATCCCTCGCCCGCCGGCCAGCACTCGCCGCTGGCGAGTCTGCGCGAGCCTTCGAGGAAGCCCACGAACGAACTCTCGATGCCCAGCTTGCGCTGCGTCCGGCTGTCGTTCACGCAAACTTTCCAGCCCGCGCGCGGCATCCCCTCGCCGAGACGGCGGGCGAGCCTCGCATGCTGTTCGCGAATGCCCTCGTCGAAGGTGCCGGCGATCATGCGGCGCTTCTAGCCTTGCCGGCGACGAGTCGCCACCGCCACGACGGTGGAACGATGCGACCGTTCGCCTCGGTGTCGCGCCCGATCGACGCCCTCGCCCCGGGCCGCGGTTCTTCCATAACGTGCGAGTCAGGAGCCGCTGTGCGTCACGCGATAGATGAAGCCGCCCCTGTCGTCGCTGATGTAAAGCGCGCCGTCGGGACCGACCGCCAGACCGACCGGGCGGCCGGTCAGCGTGTTGTCGTCGTAGAAGCCGGTGGCGAAATCCTGCGGTGCGCCGGGGGTTCCGTCGTCCGCGATGGGTACCCGGATCACCTTGTAGCCGACCGGCGTGGAGCGGTTCCACGAACCGTGCAGCGCCACGAAGAGATCGCCGCGATACTGAGCGGGGAAAGCGGTGCCGGTGTAGAACGCGAGGCCCAGCGGCGCGGAGTGAGCCTGCATCTTCAGCACGGGCGGTGCGACGCCGTCGCAACCGCCCTGCCCGCCGAACTCTGGATCGACGACGTCGCCCGCGTGGCAGCGAGGCCAGCCGAAATCCAGGCCTTCCTTGACGACGTTGATGGTTTCCGGCGGAAGGTCGTCGCCGAGCCAGTCGCGTCCGTTGTTGGTGGCCCACATCTCGCCGCTCTCGGGATGCAGGGCCAGCCCGACAGCGTTTCGAAGGCCGGTGGCGAAGAGCTTCTCGCCGCCGCCGGCCGGTCCGTCGTAGACCACGATGGCCGCCCGCCTCCTGTCTTCTTCGATGCAGACGTTGCAGCTCGAACCCACCGACACGGCCATGCGGCCGTCGCGAAGGAAGAGCACCGTACGCGTGCTGTGTCCCGGGGTGGGATAGTCGTCGACCAGGACTCGCCGCGCCTCTGCGCTGCCGTCTGCGTCGGCGTCCTTGAGCTCGACCACTCCGGTCGGCACTCCGACGTAGAGAGCGCCCTTGTGCCACGTGACCGAATGCGGTGACGCCAGGTCCGTCGCGAACACCTTCGTGACGTCGGCCGCACCGTCGCCGTTCGTGTCGGCAAGAGCGGTAATGCGGTTGCGGCCCGACTCGGCCACGTACAGCCGGCCGTCCGGGCCGAACTCGAGGAACCGGGGAGCGGAAAGCCCAGCGGCGAACACGTTGGCCGTAAAACCGGCAGGCACACGAACCTGCGACCGCCCGCCGGGAGCGACGAACGCCGCCAGCGAGACCGGGCCCTGCAGCGCGAGCACGATAACGCCAATCGCGATGGCGTCGCCGATCAGGAGCAGCACTCGCATGTAGCCCCGTCTCGACGCCATCGCGCGAACCGCTCCCGCTACTCGGCGGTCTTCCCCGACGACGCACCGAAACAGACGAACTCGCCGCATTCGTCTTCGTCGATGCCGTCGGGGCAGTCAGGAAGGCCGTCGCAAACCTGGGTTCCGAGGATGTCGTCAAGCATCTGGCCGCAGCGGAAGATCGGCACTTCGCAGTTGCGCTCGTCCGATCCGTCCGCGCAATCGAAAGCCGACGGGTCGTCCGGGAAATCGGGATCGGCGTCGCACTGATCGAGGGCCTCGACGGTCTGTCCGCTGTTGCAAACGAACGGCGTGTTGAGGCAGCTCGCAATGCAGGCGGTGGGGTTGCCGTTGCACTGGTAGTCCTCGAGTTCTGCGCACGAGGCCAGGTTCACGCACTCGGACAGGCACTGGTCGAATTCGGTTTCGGGCTTGGAATGACAGGTGCCGCTGGCCCCACCGTCGAAAATTCCGCAATCGGCGTAGCGCTGATAGGTCCCGCGACACGACGCGTTTCCGGCACCGGAGCCGCCGCCGCAATCCACCAGCGCGACGAGCGAGAACAGGGCGATCCATTGGGCTGTACGTTTCATTCTTCCCCCTTGCCGGGTCATCGATCGTGAGATGGGACCGTGCGGCCCCGGTCCCCGGAACGTAGCCTGCCCCCGGCATTGTGGAAAGAGCACGGCCGTGTGGCGCTGCGGAAACGAAGCATCGCGCATGGCGCGACGAGCCGTCAGGCCTCGAACCGTCGAGCCATCGAAGCGCCATCGAGCGCATTCAAGCCCATCAAGATGCATGGAGCCCGGCATCGCGCGCCCCCTCGACGGCGTAGACGGGCGAGACGTCGGTTACGGCCGCGAGAGCGGTCCGGGCCGGCGAGCGAGCCGCCGGCGGGGCCGGCCGGCCCGAACCCGTTTTCGCCGAAAGTGTTACCGAAGGAGTCGGTACAAACCGTCACCTATGTGACCGGTATTTACCCTTGAAAAGTGGTGGGTGCGGTAGGAGTCGAACCTACGACCCGATGATTAAGAGTCATCTGCTCTACCAACTGAGCTACGCACCCACAGAGCGGCTCTGCTATCCGATGCCCCGCCGAAGGGCAACAGCGCCGCGTGCACATACGAAAGTGGGGTGGGCGACGGGACTTGAACCCGCGACAACCGGAACCACAATCCGGGGCTCTACCAACTGAGCTACGCCCACCGTGTCCGCAAACTGGCGCGCCCGTGACGGGCTTGTTCCGGGACCGAAGGAAGGCAAGGTAAGAAAAACCCCGGCCGGAGTCCAGCGAGCGCGGCTCGAAGCGGCGCCACTATTGCGCGTTGCGACTTTCTCCGAAGCGCGGCCGCGAATAGGCGCCGGGGCGCGCGGGCTTCGGTTCCGCTTCGCATTCCCTGCACGCCGGCGGCGGCGCGCCCTGCTCGAGATCCACGTCGATGCCGGGCCGGCGCAGTCCTTCCTGGTCCGGCGCCGGCGAGGCCTCGAAGAAACGGATCATCTCGAGCCCCACCTCCTCGGTTTTCTCGTAGTGCGCGAGGTGCCCCGCGTCCTCCACCTCGTGAATGGCCGCCTGCGGAAGAAGCGTGGCCGCGAGCTTCGCTCCAGCCACCGGCGTGATCTCGTCGCGGGTGCCCCAGAACACCTCGATCGGCAGCCCGGTGCGGCCGAGCTCGGCGTAGCGTTCGGTGAAATCTTCGAGCGGCATGCTGCGCAGGGTCGACAGGATCGCACGCCGGAATCCGGCGAATTCGAGTTGCGGCTCGAAGCGCCGCACGAGGTCTCCGACTCGCGACTTGTCGTGCACGCTCTTCGAATTGGCGGCGATCAGCATGCGACCGCCCAACACTTCCATCAGCCAGTCTCCGACGAGCGGTGTGGTGAGAATGGACGTGCCGACCGGCAGCTCCGACCCAAAGCCCGCCGGATCGATCAGCGTGAGGCTGGCAACCATTGCGGGATGACGTAGCGCGAACTCGCTCGCGATGATGCCGCCCATCGACAAGCCGACCAGGTGCACGCGCGGGCCGAGCCCCACCGTGCGCAGCAGCGACTCGAGCTGTCGGTCGAAGAGGTCGAGGTCGTACTTCACCCACGGCCGCGCCGTCGAGCCGCGACCGTAAAGGTCGTAGACGAGGGTAAGGTAGCCCGACTCGCGCAGTGTGGCGGGAAGCTGACCCCACACGTACGACGGGGAACTGAACCCGTGCACGAACACGACGGCCTCAGCGGGCGCCTCGCCCTGAAGTTCGTAGCAGGTGTAGCCTTCCTTGAGCTTCGCGAACGCGCAGGGCAAGCGGCGGCGTGCCTGCTCCCCGAGCTGTTCGCGCGCACCGCCGAAGATCCACGGCGGCACGACGAGGGCGGCGACAACGAGAGCAACAACGATGCGAGGCCTCATCACCGAGCGCTCCCTGGGATGCTCCATGCCGCGGGTGTCATTCGAGAATCCTCCACGGTGCCTCGACTTCCGGATCACGGCCGCAACTGGCCGGGGTCCGCACGGCATCCACTTCGGCGCGAATCACCCGCGCCGTCATCGCGAGCGGCGGCGCACCGGCAAGCGCGGCTTCGAGCCTCACGCTCCAGCCGTCGCCGGCCGATTCGACATTCCACTGGAGCGCGGCCGGCTCGAACGCGTGCCCCGTGCGAAGCCAGAGATCGCGTTCGACGATCTGCACGCCTTCCGGCAACGCGCATCGCCCGCGATAGATCGACGCGAGCCGGGCGAGCAACGGCGCACCGCCGCCGAGAATCGCGGCCGCGTCGCCTGCGCCCAGCCGGCCGAACATGCGACCGCTCGGCAGATCGAGCAGCGTCGGCGCGAAACGGTGGCCGCCAAGATGGCTGCTTCGCCACAAGCGAACGTTGGAGGTGTCGCCGCCGGTCAGCGCGGCAAGTTCGAGAAAGAGCCGGTACCCGAACTTGCCGCAACACGCGTCGCGGGCGCCGTGAGTGCAGACGAGGATGTCGCGAACCCCCGGCGGGCACGCGACGTGCTCTGCATCGGCTGCGTCGCCGGCGGCGAGCTGCTCGAGCGTCGACGCAAGACGCTCGCGGCGCACGTCGTACTGCCGAAGCGAGAACGCGCCGAACGCTCCCTGCGGCTTGAAGAAGTGCAGCACGCGAACGACTTCGCGATGTTGGCCTCCGCGCAGCGTGCGGCGAGGTTCGACGGCCAGCAGCCTCACGTTGCCTTGGCCGATTCGTTCGACGGCCGCGTCCAGATCGGAGGTGCAGGCGCGTGACCCGACGAGGCGCGCCGTCCACGGCATATCGAGTTCGAAGACGAGCACGCCGTCGTAGCAGCCCGCACTGCCGATCAGCGGAAGGCCGCGCTCGGCCGAGAGCCGGCTGCACATCGCCGCCGCCGGGCCGTCTGCGAAGGGTGGCGAGCTGGGAATCGTCACGAGCGCAACATCTGCTGGACGCGCGCTGCGAGCAACGGGCGGTAAGACGCAAGACTGACGGGGCGGGTTTTCAGAACAGCAGCGCGGGTTCCTGGCAGTACTGCGTGGTCTTGTTGCAGACGTAGAAGTCCTTGCACTGGCCGTTGCGCGTGCAGGGCTTCTCGCAGGTCTCGGTGTTGGGGTTGCACCGGAATTCGGCCGGCAGCGCCGAGCAGGCTGTGTCGTCCTGGCATCGCACCGGGATCGTCGTGGTCGTCGAGGTAGTGGACGTGGACGTCGTCGACGGGCCGGTGCCGGGGTCGGTGGTGGTGGTCGTCGTCGCGCCGACACAGGGCGGGCAGTTCAGGGTGACGCTCTGGCCGACGGCGCTCTTGAGGCACAGGAGCGCATCGACTGTGG
The DNA here is from genome assembly GCA_046261745.1 of Binatia bacterium. GTDB lineage: Bacteria > Desulfobacterota > Binatia > UBA1149 > CAITLU01 > DATNBU01. Next base: position 1,686 of record JBHEOD010000020.1, on the reverse strand, counting down.
AGAGGCTGTCGCTCCCGTTGACGTCGCACACGCACAATTCGCAGGTGGACGACCCCACCGAGGCCCTCAGCACGCGGTTGCAGTCGGAGGCTGTCGGGCCGGAACCGGTCGACACCGGCTGGCCGCAGTCGCCCTTGGCCGCCAGCGACGTCGCGCCGGTGGCAGCCACGAGCGCGAGGGCACCCAAGAGTGCGGAGAGACGAGGGAAGCTTGAGAATGACAATTCGGAGGTTCCGGGGCCGGGGCCAAACAGGAGTGTGCCGCGGACTTGGACTCGGGACAAGCCTGGAAATGCAGGCTGAGGCCTGCGAGCCCCGGGATCTCGAGCTGGTTTTTCAGCGAAGGTCCCGGCGCGGCCCCCCCGGCGAAGCGTAGTGGTGCCGGTTCCAGATCTCGTTGAAGCCGTCGGTGAGCCGGGCGACCAGAACTTCGGCATCGCTGTAAGGGTCGGCTGGATAGTGAACGGCCTCCTCGAGCAGAGCCGCGCAATCGAGGGCGTACTCGGCCTGGGCAACGAGCCGTTCGATCAGGTCGGACTGCCGGGCAACCGCGTCTCGATTGGCCGACATGGACGACCGAAGCTGTTCCAGTTCCGGTCGGGTGAACATGGTCATGGCGTGATTCCTCCGTCGCGAAAAAATGGGGTCTGACCCCATTTTTTCAGAGCGTTCGTGTGCTTGAGGCCATTAGCCTCCGGTCGCTTCACGGTAAGTGAGACTAATCGGCAATGTCCGGCGCATTCCCTGCCGAGTACGAATGCGCTGTCGAGCCATCAATTCCCAGCGATTCTCGCACGATGCGGCTCGCAACCGCAGCCTGATGACGATTACAATGGCGCGCCTTCGCTCGAGTACGCCAGGGACCCATGGAGCCATAGTCCTTGATTCATCAACGAATTCTTCCGACGACGATGCGCACGCCGCACCGCCGCGAGCGCAGGTCATGATCAAGCCCGATTTCGCGAACATCTCGAACGCCGATTACGTAGACAACCTTTACCGCCAATATCTGGCCGATCCGGTTTCGGTTTCCGAGGACTGGCGAATCTTCTTTGCCGGTTTCGAGCTGGCATCCGCGGCGCCCGTAGCCGGGGCCGCCAGCGCTGCGAAGGACGCCACGACGTCCGCCGCTTCCACGTCGCCGCCGCCGCCGAAGGTCGACATCATCGAGGACGCGCGCCGGGCTGCGCGGCGCTCGCCGGCCTCCCAACCGACCACCGGCATCTTCGATCTCATTCATTCCTATCGCGAGCTCGGGCACCTGATCGCCGACCTCGATCCGCTCGGCCAGAACCAGGCCTCTCATCCGCTGCTCGAGCTCTCGCAGTTCGGCCTTGCCGAGAGCGACCTCTCTCGCGCGGTCGAGATCCCTGCCTTCAAGGCCAAGCCGGTTGCGCGCGTGGGCGAACTCATCGAGCACCTTCGCACCACGTACTCGGGCACCGTCGCCGTCGAATACATGTACATCCAGCACAAGCAGCAGCGCGAGTGGATCCAGGAGCGCATCGAGCCCTCCTGCAACCGCCCCGGCCTCGCCGCTGCCGAACGCATCGAGATTCTCGAACAGGTGCTGCGCGCCGACGGAGACATCATCAAGTTCGCGGGCGACGGATTCCTCGCCTCGTTCGAGGGGGACGATCATCCCGTTCGCGCCGCCCAGGCTGCGGCTGCGATGCAGCGGCGGATC
>JBHEOD010000002.1:88632-94571 GCA_046261745.1 Binatia bacterium | reverse complement strand
GACCGATTCTTCGGCGTGTGCACCCGGGGCTGCCCCGGCTTCGCCGACCTGCCAGCGCGTCGTTCCTTCGCTGAGCACGGTGCTGTAGGCTTGGCCGCCCATGCGCAGCGATACGATCGTCTGCCAGTCCTTGATCGCCGCGGAGAGCGGATGAAACCTGAGCCGGATTCCCTTCACTTCGGGAACGTCGCAGGTCCACAGGGCAATGACCTGGAGATCGTCGTTGCTGTCGGGGCCCACGATGTTCTCGATGCCGAGTCGGCAGCGTTTGCCGCTCGAGTCGAGCTGGGTCGTGTCGTCCAGCCAGTTCGCAATGGAACTTTCGAGCGCGAGCACCTGCGCGCGCGTGGTCGGCGAAGCCTGACCGGCCGGCACGCCCGGTGTGATGTGCGTGGCGTACTTGAACTGCAGGAGTACCTGGTTGCCGCGTACTTCGAGTTCGGCGTAGCTGAGGTTGCCGAGGTGCGCGTCGGCGCGCAGCGGTAGCGCGAACGTCGCGACTGCGAGAGCAATCGCGCCGAACGCCCGCGCCGTCGCCCGCGCCGGTAGCGTCGCCGGGGTTGACGCCGGCAACGCGCGCATCGCGCCGGCAATCCTGGAAGCGAAACGACTCAGAAAAATATGCTCTTGCGTGCGGCGCGGCCGCGATCGAGTTGCGCGGCGATGGCTGCCTTCACTTCGTCCACCTTGGCTTCGATCACGTCGTCCTCGTCCTCGGCATGTCCCTCGAAGCGCATCGGCTCGCCGAACTCGATGTGGTAGCGCACTGGCAGCGGCAGCATGCCGAAGGGACCGAGCAACGGAAAGGTGAGCGTGACGGGGAACGACGGCATGCCGAGCAGTTTGGCCACGCCCTTGAGGTCGGCGATGCCTGGGTTCTGCTCCTCCGAGCCGACAATGGACACCGGCACGATCGGCGTGTCGGTCTCGAGCGCGAGGCGCATGAAGCCGAGGCCGAAGTCCATCAGCTTGTAGGCGTCGGCGTAGACCTTGTTCATGCCGCGCACGCCTTCGGGAAACGCCATCACGCACTCGCCGTGGCCCAGCAGGTCGATGCACGTCTGTCGGGTGCCGACAGCGCTGCCGGTGCGGTCGAGCAGCACGTTCAGGTACGGGATGGTGCCGAGCCAGTACTCGCCCATCCCGCGCACCAGGCGCGGCGGATTGGCCTCGAGGATGCACGCTGCCGAAACCATCAGGCCGTCGAAGGCCATCTGGCCGGCGTGGTTGCCGATGAGGAGCATGCGGCCTTCAGGCAGGTTCTCGAGGCCGGTCGTGCGGCAGCGGAAGTAGTAACGGTACAGGAACGCTGCCGGCAAGATGAAGCGCTTGAGGGCCTTCGGGCTGTAGCCCCACGGATCGTAGCCGTACTCGTTGAGTTCGGCCGGGATGCGGTCCACCTTCGCGTCCACCTCGGCGGAAAGGTCGGACGCAAAGCGCGTCAGTTCGGTGGATGCACCGCCGACGATGCCGGCTGCGGCGGACGCAAGATCGAGAATGTTCTTCAGCACGACATCAATCCGGGGAGATGCCCATCGTGGAGAACGTCTCCGCGAGGGTGTGACGGGGATGAAAGCCGGTGGCGGCGCGGAAGCGCTTGTCGCCGACCGTGCAGGGATACTTGATGAAGTCGATCGCGCCCGACGGAAACTGGTAAATGTTCAGGTTGAAGAGCGTGCGGATCAGCAGGTGCGCGAACGGATCCGGGATCGACAGTCGCTGGCGGCCCATCTCCTTGAGCGCGCGCTTGAGCGGCACCGCGCCGGGGCCGGCCACGTTGAAAATGCCGCGCGCCTTCTTCTCGAGCGCGAGGATGATCGCCTCGGCCACGTCTTCCTCGTGGATGAACTGCATCATCGGATTGAAGCCCATGATGGTCGGCACCATGGCGAGCTTCATGTAGCGTCCGATCGCGTTGTGCACCGAGTGGCCGAGCGTGTTGACGGGCCTCAGCACGCTGGTGGCGATCTCCGGATAGCGCCACAGGAACGCCGCCACCAGTCCTTCCACCTCGCACAGGTCGCGAATCTCGGGGAAGTTGCGCGAAGCATTGAGCGGGTGGTCCTCGGTCATGTAGCGCTCGTTGCTCGGCAGCGCCCCGTAGACGTAAGAGCTGGACAGCACGACGAGCTGCTTGACGCCGTACTCGGCGCAGTGCTCGAGCACGCGTTTGGTGCCCTCCACGTTGATCTCGTGACGGATGGCCTGGTCGGACTGGAAGTGGCGTACGAACGCGAGGTGCACGACGGCGTCGGGACGATCGGTGCGAAAGACGTCCTCGAAACGGCGCTTGCGCATGTCGAACTGGTGGACGACGACGCCCTCGGGCGCACTCGGCCACTTGGCGCGGTCGACGCCGATCACCTGCCACGGCTCGGCGCCCGGACGCGAACGCATCGCCATCTTTGCAACGAGACGGCCCTGGCCGCCGGAGATCCCGGTGATGAGCAGCTTGCGCACGAACGCCGGGATTACGGCAAATGCGGGGACGAGGCAAAAACACGGACTCTGACGAGGCAACGCGCGCGGCAAGCCGCCGCGTTGCGTGTCTCGCACGGTGAAAATGCCGGTGTTCCCTTTCTTGCGAGCGTGTCTCTGTCATATTGCCGCCCGCTCGCGCGACGGTGGTCACAATGGCGAGCCACGGCGGCAATTCGCGACATGTCCGATCTCGTTCCCCACTTCGAAGGCTGCCTCGCCGGCGCGATGATAGGCGATAGCCTTGGGTCGTGGGTCGAGAACGCGTCGCCGCAACTGGTGGCGCATCGTTATCCCTCCAACGCCGATTTCCACGCGCTCAGGCCGGGAACGTACGGTTCGACCACCGAGATGACGGTGGCGCTGGGGGAGTCCCTTGCTGCGCACCCGGATTTCGACGGAGAGGACTTCGCGAAACGGCTTCTTGCGCGCTACCACGAGGTGCGTGGCTACGGGCAGGGCACCACGCTGGCATTGTCGCGGCTTCGCGCAGGCGTGTCGTGGCAGGAAGCGGGCGCCGCGCAGGCCGGGCGCGGATGCTACGGCAACGCGGCGGCCGCTCGCAGCGCGGCGGTGGGGCTCGTTCACCGGCGCGACGTGCCGACGCTGCGATGGATTGCCGAGGAGGCCGCCGGGCTTACGCACACGCATTCGCACGGCGTCGAGGGGGCGGTCGTCTTCGCGCTCGGCGTTGCGATTGCGCTCGACGCGCGCGGCGGCGAGCTTTCTCCGCAAGGTTTCTTCGAGACGATCGCCGGCGAGGTGCAGGTGCGCGAGTACCGCACGCATCTCGAGATGGCGGCGTCGCTGTCGCAGCGGCGGGCGTCGCCGGCGGTTGTTGCCGAGCGCCTCGGCAACAACCAGACCGCGCTCGGATCGGTCGTGAGCGCGCTACTGTGTTTCGCCGATCATCCCGAGAGTTTTGCGGATGCGGCGGCCGCGGCGCTGCGCCTGGGCGGCAACGCCAGCGCGATTACCGCGATGACGCTCGCGCTCTCGGGTGCGCACGTCGGCATCGACGGCATTCCGCCCGCATGGATCGAAGGCCTCGAGTCAGCCGAGATCTCCTTCGCCTCCACCCAACGCCTCGCCCGCACCCTCGCCACCAAATAAATCGGGTCAAATAAATGGGGTCTGACCCCATTTATTTATTTCAGTGTCTTTCGAGGGCTTTGTTTTCGGTGGGGGGGCGCTGGGAATAGTCGTAGAAGCCGAGCTTGGTTTTGCGACCGAGCAGGCCTTCGGCGACGAGGTGCCGCAGCATGGGCGTCGGCGCCATGTATTCCTGCTTGAACGTCGCGTAAAGGTTCTCGGACATCGCCAGCACGATATCGAGGCCGATGTAGTCGGCCAGCGCGAGCGGTCCCATCGGATGGTTGGCGCCGAGCTGCATCGCGGTGTCGATGCCGGCGATGTCGGCCAGGCCCGACTCGAGGCAGCGGATGGCGTCGAGCATGTACGGCGTCAGCAACCGGTTCACGATGAAGCCCGTCTGGTCCTTCACCAGCACCGGCGTCTTGCCGAGCCGTTCGACGAAACCGATGGCCGCGCTCGTCACCGCCGAATCGGTGGTGGCGGTGGGAATCACCTCCACGAGCTTCATCATCGTGGCAGGGTTGAAGAAGTGCATGCCGATGAAACGCTCGCTGCGCTTGGTGGCTTCCTGCATCGCGGTGATCGACAGCGTGGAGGTGTTGCTGGCCAGGATGCACGATGGCTTGGCAATGCGGTCCACCTCGGCGAACTTCGCTCGCTTGACGTCGAGGTCCTCGACGATCGACTCGAGGAAGAGATCGCAGTCGGCCACTTCGTCGAGCTTGTCGGTGAAGTGAAGGCGAGCCATCGTCGCGTCCATCGCCGACTGCTCGAGCTTGCCCTTTTCGACGATCCTCGCGAGGTCCTTGGCGATGGCCGCGCGGGCTTTGTCCACGGGACCCGGCGTGGCCTTGATCATGACGACGTCGATGCCGGCCGCTGCGGCCACCTGGGCGATGCCGGAGCCCATCTGGCCTCCGCCGAGAATTGCGATCTTTGCGATGCTCATGTCTTCCTTCTCCGTTTACCCGGCCGCGCCGGTTCTGTTGTTCCCGCGCGCGCCGCCCGATGCGTCAATGCGCCGATGCGCGAACGCTCCGTGCCGGTCCCCGCGACCGCCCGACCGTGTTCAGCCGTTGACGCGGAAGACCGGGAACCAGCCCACCTTGTCGTTGGCGTAGTCCTCGAACAGCTCAGGGATTTCGTCGTACTCGTAGACCCTCGTGTCGAGGGGCGGCAGCCAGCCGTTCTTCTCCGCGAACTCAACGGCGGCGAGGCCCTGCGAGTAGCGCGCGTAATGCGTGTTGATGTGCTGGTGGCGCGCGATGCACTCGCTGGCGCGCACGAGTTCGATCATCATGCCTTCCTTCCAGCCGGCCGTGGTCAGGATGCCCTGGCGCGCGAGCACCTTGAGCGTGGCCCGCAGCACCGGCACGCCGACATAGTCGATGAAAATGTTGACCATGTCGCCGCCGGTCATCTCGGCGACCTTCTTCGTGAAGATGTTTTCGGCGGCCAGGTAGCGGCTCGTGTACTCCTCGTCGGCGCGGAACTTCTTCTTGTCGAAGTACAGGTCGCGGAACTCGCGGCGGTCGACGGGCCGGATGCCGAGGCTCTCGATCGTGGTGAGCCGCTCGTCGGTCGACGCAATCTGCGCGACTTTGCAGCCGTGGTGCTTGGCCAGCGCGAGCTGGCCGAGAGACACGCCGCCGCCCCATCCCCACACCTCGGGATGCGGGAGCTCTTCCTCGGTGAGCAGCAACCGAAGGGTTCCGTAGGCCAGCTCCCAGTTCGACCAGGCCGTCACGTAGCGCAGTGAAAACGCGGCCCACTGCTCGAGCGGATAGGCGGTGTTCTTCGGCACCGGGATGAGCTGCTTCTGGTGCATGCGGGTCTGTTTGGACAGCACGCCGATCGTGTTGGGGGCGTCGTAGCCGAAGATGCGTTCGGGATAGCCGAACTTGTCGGGCGTGCCGTTGCAGAACAGGATGGCCGTGTCGCCTTCGCGAACCGTGCTGACGGCCGAGCCCACCTTGTCCACGCGCACGACGCCGGCGTCGCCGACGACCACCTTGGCCTCGCCGCGCGCGAGGCACAGGTCGATGGGCTTGCGCTCGACGGCGTGGCCCATGTTGCCTTCCATGCAGCCGAACAGCGGAGAGACGAGAGCCTCCTCCGGCCCCGGATCGCTGAATTCGAACGTCTCGCGGACGAGCTGCGTGGGTTTGGGGGGTGCGCCCTTCTCTCCGGCGTAGAGTACCCATGCGTCGGAACGGATGGTCATGTCGGTCTCCCGTTTGGCGGCGGACAAGGCCCGCCTCTGGTTTCACGGTTAACGCGCGGCCGGATCACGGTCCCGTAACGGAACCATTTTCCGCGCTGACGCAGGAGGATGGTAGTTTCCGGATCGAAGGGCTCTCCGGCGG
>JBHEOD010000002.1:80984-88622 GCA_046261745.1 Binatia bacterium | reverse complement strand
GCGGACAACCGCGCCTTTGTTTCCATGGTCTCTGCTTGCGAGGGGTCGAAAAAGTCGCGGTTTCGTAACGCGACCTGCACGCCGAGACAACCTCGCCCCGCGCCCCAAAAAGGAAAGGGCCCCTGCATCTTGCGATGAGGGGCCCTTCGTCTGGTCCCCGGCCCTGCCTCAAGGCAGGACCGGGGAGATCGGTGGATTGCTTACGGGCAGTTCGAGCCCGCGGGCAGCTGGAACTGGGTGGTCCCGTTGTCGCAGTACAGGTTGAAGTCGAAGTCGAGAGTCACGCGACCCGGGCCCGGGAGGCCGCCGGCGTTGTCGACGCCGCCGTTACCCGTCTGACCGGAGCAGAAGACCGAGACGCCTTCGCTGTTGTAGATGCCCGGCGTGCCTTCAGCGTTGACGGTCGGCAGGAAGCACTGGCGGAAGCCCGCCAGCGTGCACGTTCCGCACTCGCCGGGAGTGAGGTTGTTGTCGCCGTTGCAATCGTTGGCATCGCAGTCCAAGTCGCCGGTGCAGGAGATAATCCCGGTTCCGTCGCCCTTGACGAAATCGGAGCAGAACGAGTCGATGGGGCCGTCGCACTGCCCGTTGCCGTTGCCGTCCGTCGTGCACGTGGTGTCACAGTTGTTCTGGCTCGGATTGTTGGCGAGGGCCTGGCCGCAGGTGCCGGCGCCGACCGCCGCACAATCCGCGTCAACCTGGCAGCCCACGTTCACGTTGAGCGAACACACGCTGCAGTGGCAGGGGCCGCTGCCGCAGAAGGCTCCGGTCGGAATGCCCGCCGTAATGCTCTGCGAGCCGCTCGAGAACTCGAGGTCGAGCAGCAGGCCCGAGCCCGAGATGTTCGATCCCGGCGACGGGGGGCAGTCAAAGCTGACCGCTCCGAACGTCGGGTGCGTGGCGTCGATGCTGCAAGCCTGACCATTGCGGAGACCGCCGTCACAGATTCCACCCTCGCAGGTGGGGCAGGGCTGCGTCTGGCTGAGGCCGGTGTGGACGAGAGCGCGCGTGGCCGTACCCACCGAGTACTCGCCGACCACACCCGTGCTGCCGTTGAACTCGCTCACGAAGCGGTTCACGACGCAGACCGGAGTCGAGGAGGCCGAGATCGCCAGCGGCGGGCCGAACATGCAGTGGCAGGTGTTGCCGCCGCAGGCCGCGTCGGGGGCGTTGATCGTGTCGCACGAGACGGTGGCGTCGTTCGAGCAGCGGCAGCTGTCGTTCTTCGAGTTGTGCGTGACCGCACAGTCCCGGCAGTCCGGGTCGCAGCCGCTCAGCGTGACGGCGCCGAGCGAGTCGTCGATCACGTCGACCTTGTGCGCGGAGCCCTTCCAGCCGGAGTCGAGACGGGTGTTCGACAGCTTGTTTCCGAAGCCCGCGTTGATGACGACGTCGGCCACGCCAACGCAGGTGCCCGGCAGCTCAAGAGCCGCCGCAGCCAGACCCTTGCTGGTCGGCTCGATCACGCGATTGCCCGCGCACGTCTTCATCGCCGTGGTGCTCTGGCCGCAGGTGCCGAGATCGGCCCAGGCCTCCTGGCTGACCAGCGCGCCCGAGCAGGACGCGTCGATGGTGGCGTCGAACGCGAGGAAGGCCGCGGCGACCTTGCCCTTGGAGTCGCCGGCCCCGTCGAGGCAGCTGGCGTCGTAGTCGAGGCCGGCACCGAGCTTCTCCTGCGCGGCCTGGCACTTGGTGTAGGTGCCGCCGACCGTCTTGACGGCCTTGGAGAAGGCCTTGCCGATGGCGCCGTGGCACTTCGACACGTTCTTGTCGGTGAGCGGCACGGTGGCGGGGTTACCCATCACCTGGGCGCCCATGCGATCGACGTAGGCCTCGGAGAGGTCGAGGAGGCAGGTGGCCAACTCGGTGAAGGTGTCGATGCCGGTGGTGGCGCCGCCGTCATCGGAGGTCGAGGCCGGCGACGGGCAGCGCGGGTACAGCGCCAGCACGTTGTCGGAGAAATCCGGAGAAGCGCCTGCGATACAGGCCTTGTTGATGCCGTCGATGGCCTTCTGGCGCGCGCTCGCGCGCTTGCCCTTGAGGTCGGCGCCGGTGGCGGTGTTGCACTGGGTGGCTGCGATGACCTTGCCGCCGTCGCGGCTCTTGTGGCATCCGATCAGGTTCTTGGTGGCGGTGGCCTGGTACTTGGAAATGTTCTTGCCGATGGTCGAATGGCACTTGGCCTCGACCTTCGACTGCGCCGACGCGGTTCCGGCCGCGAAGACGAGCGATGCAACCGTGGCTGCACCGATAAAAGTTTTAAGGGATTGCTTCATTTGGTTCGTTCCTCCTGGAAGATGGATGGGGTCGAGTGGCCCCCGTGACAGTCCCCAACCCAACCCCGCGTTCGTTATGAAGGGGACCGAGTCGAGTGCGGTGGCATCCTATGTTCGGGTGACACGGTTCAGTCAAGGCGGTTCGCGCGGAAATGCGCGCGACGAACGCACGTTTGGCGCAACTGTGCGACGTTCGTGCGCCGTCCGGATGGATGCCGCGACGCGTCAGTGTCCCATCGCGCGCAGGTAATCTTCGACGCTCTCGAAACGCATGAACGGGTTGCCGACTTTCTCGCGCCCGATCGTCGACGTTTTCTGCGGCGCGTAATTGTGACCGGGCAGCAGCACCGTTTCGTCCGGCAGCCGTTTCAGCTTCTGATTGAGGCTGTAATAGAGATCGCTCGGATTGCTTCCCGGCAGGTCGACGCGCCCGCAGGAGCCGATGAAGAGCGTGTCGCCCGACACCAGGTGGCCCCCCACGAGGAAGCATTGCGAGCCCGGCGTATGACCCGGCGTGTGGATCAAACGTACAGGGATTCTACCGACTTCCACCGTTGTCTCGCCGTCGGCCGCCACGTAATCCGCCGGCGTCAGCCCGAGCTGCTTCTGCACGTACGGGGCCTCGGCCTTGTGGATGTAGATCTTGCACGGACGCTCTGCGAGGAGCTCGGTGACGCCCTCGATATGGTGGCCCATGAAGTCGCCGCCGATATGATCGGGATGGTAGTGGGTGATCAGTGCACCGGTGAGCTCGAGATCTTCCTTGTCGAGCTCGGCCAGCAGACCCTTCACGTCCCACGCCGGATCCACCACGAGGGCTTTTCGCGAGAGCGTGTCGGCGATGACGTACACGTAATTCTGCATCGGGCCCATTTCGATCTGTTTGATCACGAGGCCCTGTCCGTCGCTGCGTTCCTGGGTCATCCGAGCTACTCCCAGCAGGGGGATACCCCGCCTGCGCCGTTTCGCCGACGCGTTCGCGGCCGGTCGGTTGCGCCTCAGGCGTTTTTTTTCGCGCGGCCCCGCGTCGCGCGGCCCGGCGGCGGCGGTTCGAGACCGTGCTGCCACAGCACCTCGCCGTGGCCGGTGGCAATTGCCATCCACCGCGACTGCACGAACAGCAGGTCGCTCAGCCGGTTGAGATAGCGAGCCGTGGCCGGCGAGGTGTCGCCGCGGCGCACCAGCGCCGTCGCGGTTCGTTCGCTGCGGCGGCAGACGGTGCGCGCCACATGCAGCATGGCGGCGGCTGCTCCGCCCCCCGGCAGCACAAATGATTTGAGTTCGGGAAGGTCGGGCGAAAGTTCGTCCATCCACCCTTCCAGGCGCGCGATGTGCGCGTCGGCGATGCGGATCATGCCCTCGTACTCGGACTCGGCAGGGGTGGCCAGTTCGCTGCCGAGATCGAAGAGTTCCTGCTGGATGAACGCGAGCACCGCGTCGATGCGCTCGGCCGGACTGGTTCCGCAGTAGGGCGGGGCGGCCAGCAGGCTGCGCACCACGCCAAGCACGCTGTTGAGTTCGTCCACGTCGCCGTAGCTGGCGATGCGAAGGTCGTCCTTGTTGACGCGCTTGCCGCCGACGAGGCCGGTCTGTCCGTCGTCGCCGGTGCGCGTGTAGACGCGATCGATGCGGATGGCCATTCGCCTTCTTTGAGCCGCAGCCGCGCAAGGTCAAGCCACGCGGGCGAAGAGGAGCCGGGGATGCGCGGGGCGTCTTTCGGTCAGCCCCCGGCGCGGGATTCGACGATCTCGCGCAGACGTGACGGGTCGATCGGTTTCTTGAAGATGACGTCGCGAAGGCCGTCGGCTTTGGAACGCTTGATGACGTGATCCTTGTCGTAGTAGTACGCGGTCATCAGCACGACCGGAAGTTTGGCGTGCTCGTCGCGGATGCAGCGGAACAGCTCGTAGCCGTCCATGTCGGGCATCTGCACGTCGCTGATCACCAGGTCGACGTTCTCCCGATCGAGAAAGAGCAGCGCTTCGTGCCCGGACGGAGTCGTCAGCACCTTGCAGCCTTCGCCACCGAGAATCTCGGCCATCGAGCTGCGCACGGCCGCGTCGTCGTCCACCACGAGGATGGTCTTGCCGCGAATTTCGCCGCCGCATTCGCAGGGCTCCGGCGGCACTTCGCGAACCGGCCCCGCGTCCATGCCGAGGTCGGTCATCAGGCGGCCGGGCATGTATTCGCGGGCTGCGTAAAAGCCGTCGGCGGCCATTTCCCCGACGCGTTCGACGATGCTCTGGATGCGACGCAGCTCGCGCTTGATGGCCTCGACACGCTCGTGCTCGCGCGCGTAGTCTTCGCTGTTGGCCTTCTGGCGAAGAAAGCGTTCGAGCAATTCGATCTGGTTGACGAGGACTTCGAGCGGGTTGTTGACTTCGTGGGCGAGACTGACGGCGAGCTGGCCGAGGGTGACGAGCTGGTCGTGTTCACGCAGCCGGCCGATGTCCTTGGCAAAACCGATGCTGCCCTGCTCGCGGCCCTTGCCGTCGTGGATGATCGATCCGGAGATCGCCACCGGCACCTTGCGGCCGTCCTTGGCGACGAATTCCGTTTCGAACGTGCTGACCCGACCGCCGCCGGCGCGCATGGCCTGCATCACGCGTCGTGCTTCGTCCTGACTGGGGTAGAGACGAGCAACCGGGGTGCCGAGCACTTCGTTGGCCTGGTAACCGAGACTGCCCTCGGCGCCGGCGTTGTAGAAAATGACCACGCCATTGCGGTCCACGGCCACGACGATGTCAGGCGAGGTCTCCAGCAGGCGTTCGAAGTAGACTTTTGGAAGTTCTCTCAAGCCGCGGGGCGGTCCGTCCCCTGTTTGGTTACCGCCACCATGGGGCATGGTAGGCCGGGCCGGGCGGGAGTCAAGACAATCTCACCTCGGCACCTTCTTCCAGTCGTCGAGGAACTTGGTCAGGCCCACGTCGGTGAGAGGGTGCTTGAGGAGTTGCTGGATCACGCTGAACGGGCACGTGGCCACGTCGGCGCCGAGGCGGGCCGACTGCACGAAGTGCATCGGGCTGCGCACGCTCGCGACGAGGATCTCGGTGCCGTAGTCGTAGTTGTCGAAGATCTCGACGAGGCTCTGAATGAGCGCCATTCCGTCCTCGGAGACGTCGTCGAGACGGCCGATGAAAGGGCTCACGTACGCGGCGCCGGCCTTGGCGGCCAGCAGGGCCTGCGAGGCCTGGAAGATCAGCGTCACGTTGACGCGGATATTCTCGTCGGACAGCGCACGCACGGCCTTGAGGCCCTCGGCGCCGACAGGAACCTTGACGACGATGTTCGGGTGCAGGGCGGCGAGCTTCTTGCCCTCGGCAATCATTCCGGGTGCGTCGAGGCTGACGACCTCGGCGCTGACCGGCCCGTCGATCACCTCGAGAATCTCCTTGAGCACTTCCTCGAAGCGGCGGCCGGTCTTGGCCACCAGCGACGGGTTGGTCGTCACCCCGTCAACGACGCCCATGGAGGCGGCTTCGCGGATTTCCTTGATGTCGGCGCTGTCGATGAAGATCTGCATGCTTTTTCCTTGGGGGTTAGCGAGGACGGAAAAGCATAACTTTTTTCTTGTCGGGCGTGGTTGCAAGCAGAGACGACACACTTGTGCCCGAAAGGGGATGCAGGAAGGCGGGCGCGAGCTCGGCCAGGGGCAGCAGCACGAACTTGCGATTGCCCATTTCGGGATGCGGCACCTTGAGGGTGCGGCTGTCGATGGTGTCGTGATCGAACAGCAGGATGTCGAGGTCCATTTCCCGCGAAACGGTGACCTTGCCGGCCTCGCGCTTGCGGCCGAGGGCGGTCTCGATCTTCTGCAGCTCCTTGAGCAGGGGGGCGGCCTCGAGCTCGGTGGTGATCTCAACCACGCCGTTGAGAAACCAGTTGCGGGCCTTGCCGTGGGGTTCGCTCTCGTACATCGACGACTTGCCGATGATGCGCGTATCTTTGAGCGCGGCGATTTTCTCCAGCGCCGTCCGGTAGTTACGCAGCCGGTCGCCAAGGTTGGTGCCGATGCCGATATAGGCGGTATGACTCAACGACCGAATCCCCGAAGGGGCGTATAGCCTCCCGTCACGCCTTGGCGCAACAAGTGCGGTGTGCGGCTGTCCCCAGAAAATGGGGTCAGACCCCTTTTCTCGCAATTGGGGTCAGACCCCTTTTTTCGCCCAGGCCTGCGGGTGGTCTTAGCCGCGCAGGCCGAGGACGTCTTTCATGGAGTAGAGAGAAAATGGGGTCAGACCCCTTTTCTTGGGAGGGTTAGCCGCGCAGGCCGAGGACGTCTTTCATGGAGTAGAGGCCGGGGGGCTTGCCGTGCAGCCAGGCGCCGGCGCGGACGGCTCCTGCGGCGAGGCAGTCTCGCGAGGAAGCGCGGTGGACCAGTTCCACGCGCTCGCCTGTGCCGAGCAACATCACCGTGTGCTCGCCGACGTTGTCGCCGCCGCGCAGCGCCATCACGCCGATCTCGCCCCTGCGGCGCTCGCCGGTCTGGCCTTCGCGGCCAAGCGTGAAAGCGGCGGCGGGATCGAGGCCGGCTGCCTCGGCGGCTGCCTCGGCCAGCGCAAGCGCCGTTCCCGACGGCGCATCCTTCTTCTTGTTGTGGTGGACCTCGACGATCTCGATGTCGAAGTCGGGACCAAGGCGCCGCACCGCTTCGCCGACGAGGCCGAGCAGCACGTTGACACCGACGCTCATGTTGGCCGACAGCAGCATCGCGGAGCTTGCCGAGATTTTCACGAGTTCCTCGCGCTGCTCGCGCGTGAAACCGGTGGTGCCGATGACGATGGGCGTGCCCATCGACGCGGCCTGGCGTGCGTGGTCGAGGGCGGCTTCGGGCGCCGTGAAGTCGATGGCGACGGCGCCGCGATCGGCGGCGTCGATGGCGGCGATGAAGTCGGTGACGACCGCGACGCCGAGGGCCGCGGTTCCGGCGAGCTTGCCGGCATCTTCCCCCGCCAGGTGCGAGCCGGCGATCTCGACGGCGCCGGCCACGCGCGCCTCGCTGCCCGCTTCGGCCAGCGCGATGATGCGGCGGCCCATGCGGCCGCCGGCGCCGAGCACAATCAGGGGGGCGCGGTTCACGCCGTCGCCCTGGCGTCCGTTACCAGGCCGTCGGCCTTCAGTACTTCGAGCAGGCGAGCAGCCGGAGCGGCCGACAGCGGCGTGAGCGGCAGTCGAAGCTCGTTCCTGATCTTGCCCATCATCGCGAGCGCGGCCTTGACCGGGATCGGGTTCACTTCGAGGAAGAGCACCTGCAGCAGCGGCAGCACCTCGTATTGAATCGCTCGCGCGGTAGCGAAATCGCCCGCGGCGGCTGCGTCCACCAGCGCCTTGAAACGCACCGGGACGAGGCCGGTGACCACCG
>JBHEOD010000002.1:78659-80974 GCA_046261745.1 Binatia bacterium | reverse complement strand
ACGCCGTGGCCGCCGAGCGACATGAGCGGCACTGTAGCCGCGTCGTCCCCGGCGAGCATCGAGAAGTCGGGGCCGCAAAGGCGCATGATGGTCAGCCACTGGTCGATCGAGCCGGAAGCTTCCTTGATGCCGACGATGTTCTTCACTTCGGCAAGGCGAGCGACCGTCTCGGGTGCCATGTTCATGCCGGTGCGTCCCGGAATGTTGTACAGGATGAGTGGAAGGTCGCTGGCGGCGGCCGCGATGGCCTTGTAGTGCTCGACGTGGCCGTGTTGCGTGGGCTTGTTGTAGTAGGGGCTGATCAGCAGCGCGCCGTCAGCGCCCGCATCGGCGGCCGCACGCGTGAGGCGGCATGCTTCGCGCGTGTTGTTGGAGCCGGTGCCGGCGATCACCTTGAGCCTGCCCTTGGCTTCCTCGATCGCAATCTTGATCGCGCGCTCGTGCTCGTCGTGACTGAGCGTCGCGGACTCACCTGTGCTGCCGCAGGGCACGACTCCATCGACGCCGGCGGCAACCTGCTCGTCGATCAGTGAACGAAACGCGTCTTCGTCGATCTCACCGTCGCGAAACGGCGTGACCAGGGCAGTGTAGGTTCCTCGAAACATGGCCGACATGATGCTGACTCCTGGGATCCGCGTTCAGACCAGTTGGCCCGGAATTTCGATGGTTGCGGTGAACACCTCGACGGACGGGCCGGTCATCACGACGTTGCCGTCCTCGTGGTACTCGATCTCGAGGTCGCCGCCGCGCAGGTGCACGGTGGCCTTGCGATCGGCGCGCCCGGTGAGCACGGCCGCCACCAGCGCCGCGCAGGCGCCGGTGCCGCACGCGAACGTTTCGCCCGATCCGCGCTCCCACACGCGCATGGTCAGTTCGCTGCGCGCGTCCACGCGCACGAACTCGGTGTTGACGCGCTGGGGGAAGAATGCGTGGTTCTCGAAATGCGGGCCGATCCGCTCGATGTCCACGGTGTCGGGATCGACGTCGAAGGTGACGCAGTGCGGATTGCCCATCGACACACAGGTGATGTGCCAATCGCGGCCCGCCGCCTCGAACGGGTAGTCGACGACGTTGCCGTCGGCGTTCACCGGGATCTGCCGGCCGCCCAGGATGGCCTTGCCCATCTCGACGCGAACGCGCTGCACCTTGCCGCCCCTCACCTCGAGGTCGAGCTTCTTGACGCCGCAATCGGTGGCGATCCTGATCTTCGTGTCCGCCGTAAGTCCGTGGTCGTAGCAGTACTTGGCCATCGAACGGATGCCGTTGCCGCACATCTGCCCGCGGCTGCCGTCGGCGTTGTACATCTCCATGCGGAAGTCGACGAGGCGGTCGGCGCAGACAAGGATGACGCCGTCGCTGCCGACTCCGGTGCGGCGGTTGGAGACGTAGCGCGTGATCGCGGCGATCTCGGTCGAGCCCGGCAGCTTGCTGCCGCGCGTGCAGTCGACGAACAGGTAATCGTTGCCGCAGCCGTGAAGCTTGGTGAACGTCAGGGGCATGACCGCGTTGATATAGCGCCGAAGCGGGACGAAGGCGAAGGCCCCCGCGGTGCGAAACGCGGGTTTTCAGGCGTGCGCTGCGCGCCGGTCAGCCTTTCGCACGGCTGATGAAGCGCGAGTCGCGCGTGTCCACGACGATGTCCTCGTCGGGTTCCATGTAGGCGGGCACCTGGATGCTGATGCCCGTTTCGAGCAGGGCCGGCTTGGTCTGGGCCTGGGCGGTGCCGCCCTTGATCGACGGCGCGGTCTCGAGCACCCGCAGCACGACGGTGTTGGGCAGGTCGATCGAGATGACCCTTCCGTTGAAGACCACCGAGCGGATGTCTTCCAGGCCGTCCTTGAGGAACCCGGCCCCGTCGCCGATCTCTTCGGCGGTCAGCGTGATCTGGTCGTAGCTGTTCACGTCCATGAAGTGGAAACCCTCGTCGTCCTTGTAGAGGAACTGCACGGGGCGGTACTCCATGTCGGGCTGCTCGAGCCGTTCGCTGCCGCGAAAACTGCGCTCGAAAACGGCCGCGGTGCGAAGGTTGCGCACCTTGAGCTTGGTGATCGTGGCGGCGCCGCGCGCCGACGGCGACTGGGCGTGGACGTCGAGAATCACGTAAGGGTCGCCGTCGAGAAGGATGCGCAGGCCGCGCTTGAAGTCTGCAATCGTGATGACCATCCGCGGGGTAGTAGCGGGAACCGCCTGCGGAGGCTACGGGGTGGACGTCGCGCGCGGAGGCGGGGGCGTGGGTGGTGCGTTGGCGTCGCGCGCGTCGCGCGCTGGGGCGGGGGCGTGCGTTCCCGCTACGGCCTCGCTCCGCTCCACCACCT
>JBHEOD010000002.1:74937-78649 GCA_046261745.1 Binatia bacterium | reverse complement strand
CCAGTGCGCTGCGTTGAGATGGCACGCCCCCTCCTCCGCACGCATGCGTTGGAAGGAAAAAGATTTTTAGCGGGCGGCGCGGCCGGCGGCGCGGCCGGTGGCCCAGGCCCACAGGAAGTTGTAGCCGCCGATCGGACCGAACGCGTCGAGGATTTCGCCGCACAGGAAGAGGCCGGGGCAGCGGCGGCTTTCCATCGTGCGCGGGTCCACTTCGGAGAGCGCCACGCCGCCGCCGGTGACTTCGGCCGTGCGGTAGCCCTCATGGCCGGTCCACGGGAGGTCGTACTGCGTAAGCGTGTCGAGCAGGCGCCTGCGCTCTTCGCTGCGCAGTTCGGCAAGACTGCGCGAGTCGGGAACTTCGGCCTCGCGCAGCAACGCCTCGGCCAGCCGGCCCGGCATGTGCGCGCGGATCACGCCGAAGAGGCTCGCCCGTCTCGGCGCGAGTTCGCGCTGCCAGGCTTCGCGGTCGAGGGGCGTCCACTGCACGAGGATCTTCTGGCGCGGTTTGGGCGCGCTGCCCGGAGATGCGGCCCGTGTCGCCTCGCTCGGCAATGCGCGAACGATGGCCCGCTCGCTGCTCCTGACGGCGAGGTGGGAGATGTCGAGGACGGCCGGTCCGCTATAGCCGCGATGCGTGAACAGGAAGCCGCCGCGGCTGCGCAGCGGATGGCGCGCGGTCGGCGCCGTCAGCGAGACGTCGAGGGAAACTCCGGCGAGGTCGCCGAAGCGCGGCGGGTCGCACACCAGCGGCGTCAGCGCCGCGTACGTGTCGACGATTTCGTGGCCGAGGCCGCGCGCGATCAGGATCCCGGTGCCGTCGCTGCCGGTCTTGGGTACCGAGAGCCCGCCCGTGGCCAGGACGACCGAGTGCGCGTCGATGCTGCGGCCGTCGCGGGTACGCAAACGCCAGCGTGCGTCGGGGCGGCTTGCGCCGGCGTCGGCATCGTTTTGTTGTAGTTCCGGGCCGTCCGCGCCGCCCGCGCCCGCGCCCGCGCCCGCGTCGCCCGCGTGGTGCGCGCCACGCCGTGGAGACGCTTCGCCGCTGCAGACCGCTTCGAGAGCAACGACCGTGGTGTCGAACAGGAACGACACGCCGCGCTCGTGCGCCAGCGCGACGAGACCGTCGCGCACGTCGCGCGCGCGATTGCTGGCGGGAAACAGCTTGCCCGACTCGGGTTCGAGGCGGAGCGGTATGCCGAGGTCGTCCTCGAAGAAGCGGCGCTGCTCGGCCAGCGGCCACGAGCGCAGCATCTTCTTCATCGTGTTCGGCGACGAGTCGGTCACGAAGCGCGACTCGTCGAGTTCGCCGGGCAGGATGTTGCAGCGTCCGCCGCCGCTGATGAGGATCTTGCGACCGCCGCCCGGGGTGCTCTCGATGACGATGACGTCGCGACGACGCTCGCTCGCTTCAGCTACCGGAACGGTTGCGCCGTCTTCGTGGAAGGAAGCGGGCGGCGCGCGGCACTCCGCCGCATGAATCGCAGCCATGAGCCCGGCGGCGCCGGCTCCCACGATCACGACCGGAGCGGAACGGTCCCGGGCGATGTTCAACTGCGCAGGTCCACGATGGTGGCGACGCTGGTGACGGAGCGAATCTCGACGCCGAGCGAGCCGAAAAACCCGCGCAGCGGCCTGCCTGGGCCCACCTCGACGATCTCGCTGTCGCGCTCGATCAGCTCGCGCATGCAGTCCACCCAGCGAACCGTGCTCGTCACCTGCTGGGCGAGGCGCGTCTCGAGGTCCGGCCGCGAGCCCGTGTGGAATGCGCCGGTGGCGTTCGACAGCACGTGCACGGCTGGTTCGGCGTGCACCCGCGGCAGCTTCACGATGGCTTCGCGCAGCGGCGCTTCCACGCTCTTCATGTGACGCGAATGAAACGGCGCCGAAACGCGCAGCGCAATGGAGCGCGGTCGGCCCGGCGCGGCCTTGACGGCGGCCACGGCGGCGGCCACGTCCTCGGCAAGTCCGCTGAGCGCCGCCTGGTCGAGCGCATTGTGGTTGCCGACGTCGACGCCGAAGCTCGCCGCGATGCCGCGCAGCCACTCGATGTCGAGGTCGGCGTGAATAATGGCCGTCATCGCGCCTGCGCCGGCCGGGACGGCTTCCTGCATCAGCCGGCCGCGAAGCGTCACGAGGCGAACCGCGTCGGCCAGGTCGAACACGCCGGCCGCCACCAGCGCCGTGTACTCGCCGAGGCTGTGGCCCGCGAACAGTTGCGGCCGCCAGCCGTAGTGCGCGCGCATCGCCTCGAGCATGGCGATCTCGGTGGTAAGGATGGCGGGCTGCTGGAACTCGGTGAGCGCGAGGCGGGCGGCGTCCTCGAAGCACAGCGCGCTCATGTCGTAGCCGACGGCAGTCGAGGCCGTGTCGAAGACGGCGCGGCATTCGACGTAACGCTCGAAGAAGTCGCGTCCCATGCCGGGCTTCTGCGCGCCCTGGCCGGGAAAGACCACGGCCAGGGGCCGGCGCTGCGTCATCGTGCTGCCCGGGCGATGGTCGTCATGCGAAGGTCTCTTACGCATGGCGCGTTCGCGTGCAAGACGAGCATGCCTTCGCCCGCGTTGCTCCGATTGCGCCGTCCTGCCAGATTCCACCCAGCTTCGATCCGAGGGAGGATTTCTGTCGTGAAGACCAACGCCGCCGAGCCCGGTCTCGATCCTCAGCGCCTCGAGCGCTTGCGCACTGCCGTCCGCGACGACATCGACGCCCAGCGCTACGACGGCTGCGTGCTGCTCGTCGCGCGCCGCGGCGAGATCGTGTTTCACGAAGCCTTCGGGTTTGCCGAGCGCGGCTCCGGCCGCACTGCCGTCCCCGACGACGTGTTCTTCTCGATGTCGATCGCCAAGCAGCTCACGAACACGATGGTGATGATGCGCGTCGAACGCGGTGAGGTCACCCTTCACACCCGCGTGGGCGACGTGATCCCGGCCTTCGCCCAGAAGGGCAAGCAGAACGTGTCGATCGGCGACCTCATGATCCACAAGGCCGGCCTGCCGTTTGGACTTCCGCCGATGCCGCCGGAACTGCTCGGCGACATCGAGGCCATGACGGAAGTTGCGTGCGGCCTCGTGCCCGAAGGCGTCCCGGGTTCGCGAGTGAACTATTCGGCGCTGATCGCGCACTCGGTGCTCGCTTCCATCGTGCGACGCCTTGACGGTGGACGGCGCAAATTTCGCGAGATGCTGGCCGAGGAGTTGTTCGCTCCGCTCGCCATGAAGGATACCTCGCTCGGTTCGCGGCCGGACCTCATGCCTCGCCTCGTGCCGGTAGTGGCGCGCGACCGCACTCCGGACATGTTCGACGCCGGCATGCTCGAGGCTTCGGCCGCCATGCTGAGCGAGAACTTCGAGCTGCCGGCCGGCGGCTGCCTCACCACGGCGCACGATTTTTTCCGGTTTGCGGAATGCTTCCGGCGCGGCGGCGAACTCGGCGGCGTGCGCATCCTGTCGCCGTCGACGATTCGGCTGATGACCACCAACCAGACCGGCGACCTCCCCAATTGCCTGTGGGATTACGCGCGCGCGTCGCACGGCTGGCCGTCGTTTCCGGCGTATCTCGGGTACGGCTTTTTCCTGCGCGGCGAGGGGGCGTGGTATCCGACGCCGTTCGGACTGACCGCGTCGCCGCGCACGTACGGCGGCTTCGGGGCCGGCTCGAACGCGTTCTGGGTGGATCCCGAGCGCGAGCTGGTCTGCGTTTACCTTTCGGCGGG
>JBHEOD010000002.1:51144-74772 GCA_046261745.1 Binatia bacterium | reverse complement strand
ATCTTCTCCTGGTCGACAACGTTGACGGTGGCCACTTTCTGCCATGCGTCTTCGCCGTCGCGACGTCGCTCGACGACGAAGGCTGCGAGGTCGTCGAGCTTCATTCCGTCGGCGCTGCGTTCGGCGCGCTTCCACTGCACGACGAGCGCGTCGTCCTCACGAGTCACCGTCGCGGTGCCGGGAATGATGGGTGCGGTGTCTTCGGGAGGGCGCACCGGCGTGCGCAGGCCGCACGCGGCAATGGTGGCGGCAACCAGCAGCGCGACGGCGAGCGCGCGATGCCGGGGCAGCGGCGCTCTCACGGCGGGACGTGTCCCTTCGCATGCTGCAAGCGGTGCGGCCACTGTCAGAGCGCTCCGTGGGGCTTCTCTCACGACACTTCGTCTGGCCTCTCTCACGACACTCCGTGTCTTTTGGCCAGGGCCTTCACGCGCTTCGTGACGAGGCTGCCGGCGGTGCCGCCGTGCGACGTGCGGCGGGCAATGGCCTGATCGAGCGTCAGCAGGGAGGCGACGGTCGCGCCGGCCTTGCGGTCGGCGGCGGCGCCGAGGGCCGGCGAGAAACGCTCGAGCTCTGCGCTCGTCAGCGACGTGAGCTCCACCTTCGCGTCAAGGCAATGACGCACGATCTTCCCCACCACCTCGTGGGCATCGCGAAACGGCACGCCGCGCGCGACGAGGATCTCGGCGAGGTCGGTCGCGAGCAGGAACGAATCGGACGCCGCGCGGCGCATCGCGTCCTCGTCGAACGTGAGCGAGCGCAGCATGGCAGCCAGCACGCGCAGCGACGGTAGCGCGTGGTCGATGCTGTCGAACAGCGGTTCCTTGTCTTCCTGCAGGTCGCTGTTGTACGCGAGCGGGAGACCCTTGACGGTGGTCAGCAGCGCAACGAGGTTGCCGAACACGCGGCCCGACTTGCCGCGCACCAGTTCGGCAATGTCGGGATTCTTCTTCTGCGGCATCATCGAGCTGCCGGTCGAGTAGGCATCGTGGAGCTTCACGAAGCCGTACTCGCTGGTGGCCCACAGCACGATCTCGCCGGCCAGGCGCGAGACATGCGTGAACAGGATCGCGATGTCGGCGAGCGGCTCGAGCACGAAGTCGCGCGCGGCCACCGCGTCGATGCTGTTCTCGGCCACGCGTGCGAAACCGAGTTCCTTCGCGGTGCGAGCGCGGTCGATCGCAAGCGTAGTGCCGGCGATGGCACCGGCGCCGAGCGGCAGGATGTCGACGCGCGAATGTGCATCGCAGAGCCGGTCGCGGTCACGCGAAAGCATCTCGTAGTACGCGAGCAGATGGTGCGCGAGCAGGATCGGCTGCGCGCGCTGCATGTGCGTGTAGCCGGGCATGACGGCCTTGGGATGCGCGAGGCAGGTCTCGAGCAGTGCGCGCTGGAGGTCGTCGATCGCGTCGTCCACCGCCAGCAGCGCGTCCTTCACGTAAAGACGCACGTCGGTGACGACCTGGTCGTTGCGGGACCGGGCCGTGTGCAGCTTGGCGCCGGCGGCGCCGGTCTTCTCGATGAGGCGGCGTTCGATCGCCATGTGCACGTCTTCGTCGGCGACATCGAACTTGAACTTGTCGCCGGCGATCTCTGCCTCGATTTCGCGCAGTCCCTTGACGATTGCCGACTTCTCGGCGGCGGTGAGGATTCCGACCGACGCGAGCATCGTGGCGTGCGCGATGCTGCCGCGGATGTCGTAGCTGTACAGGCGCTGGTCGAAGCCGATCGATGCGGTGAAGGCCTGGGTGGCGCGGTCGGGCCTCGTGTCGAAGCGGCCGCCCCACGACCGGTTGCCGGCGGCCTTCTCGACTTTGGCAGCCTTGGCCCCCGCGGTCTTCCTCGTCGCTTTGCCCTTCGTCACGCGCCTATCCTTTTCGCGAGCGAACCATGTTGCGCACCTTCAGCCTCAGTCCCGAAAGGCGGATGAAGCCGGTGGCATCGGCCTGGGTGTAGACCTCGTCTTCTTCGAAGGTGGCAAGCGCCGGCACGTACAGCGAATCGTCCGACTTGCGGCCGGCAACGGTGGCCGAGCCCTTGTAGAGCTTCATGCGCACGGTGCCGTTGACGCACTTCTGCGACTCGTCGACCGCGGCCTGCAGCATCTCGCGCTCGGGCGCGAACCAGTAGCCGTAGTAAACCATCTCGGCGTAGCGCGGGATCAGGCTGTCGCGCAGGTGCATCACCTCGCGGTCGAGGGTCAGCGATTCGAGCGCGCGGTGCGCGGCGGTGAGCACCGTTCCGCCCGGCGTCTCGTAGACGCCGCGCGACTTCATGCCGACGTAGCGATTCTCGACGATGTCGGCGCGGCCGACGCCGTGGGCGCCGGCAATCTTGTTGAGCTTGACCAGCAGTTCGAATGGCGAGAGATCCTCGCCGTTGAGCGACACGGGGTCGCCGCAGCGGTAGCCGATCTCGACGAACTCGGGCTTGTCGGGCGCTGCCTCGGGCGACACGCTCAGCACGAACATGTCCTCACGCGGGATCGACCACGGATCCTCGAGCTCGATGCCCTCGAAGCTGATATGCAGCACGTTGCGATCCATGCTGTAGCCCTTCTCGCGCGTGACGGGGAGCGGGATGTTGTGCTTCTCGGCGAAGTCGAAGAGTTTGGCGCGCGAGTTGAGGTCCCAGAAGCGCCACGGCGCGATCACCTTGAGATCGGGCGCGAGCGCAGCGTACGTGAGTTCGAAACGCACCTGGTCGTTGCCCTTGCCGGTGGCGCCGTGCGAGACGGCGTCGCCGCCGGTGCGGCGCGCGACTTCGATGTGGCGCTTGGCGATGACCGGGCGCGCGATCGACGTGCCGAGCAGGTAAGTGCCTTCGTAAACGGCGCCGGCGCGCAGCATCGGGAACACGAAGTCCTTCACGAACTCTTCGCGCAGGTCCTCGATGTAGGCCTCGACCGCACCGGTGCGGAAGGCCTTCTGCTTGGCCCCTTCGAGATCCTCGTCCTGGCCGACGTCGGCAATGTAGGCGACGACTTCGCAGTCGTACTGCTCGATGAGCCACTTGAGGATCACGGAGGTGTCTAGTCCGCCGCTGTAAGCCAGCACGATTTTCTTGGGGGAGTCGCTCTTGGTCGTCACGCTTGGTTCCTTGCTCGTTCGTTGTTGCCCGGTCGGGCGCTTTTTTGCCGAGGCGGCTAATCTTCTGTTCGGCGCGCTCTGCGCGCCTGGTTGTTTGGAACTGGACTCGCCGCTCGCCAGCTCGCGGCTCCCTACTGCGCTTCTTCCGCACCGGCCAGCCAGGCGAGGATCGCCTTCTGGATGTGCAGCCTGTTTTCGGCCTGTTCGAGCACGACGGCCCGTGGGCCGTCGATGACATCGGCGGTGATCTCCTCGCCGCGATGCGCGGGCAGGCAGTGCATCACCAGCGCGTCCGGCGCCGCCAGCTTCACCAGACCGGCGTTGATCTGGAACTTCGCGAACACCTTGCGGCGCCGCTCGGACTCGTCTTCCTGCCCCATGCTGGTCCACACGTCGGTGTAGAGCACGTCGGCGCCGCGGGCCGCGTCCTCGACGTCGTGCGTGACGCGAATGCGGCCGGGCGCGGCTGCCTGGGCTTCGGCGAGAATGTCGGCATCCGGCTCGTAGCCCTTCGGACAAGCGAGCGTGAAGTCGAAGCCGACCTTGGCGGCAGCCAGCACCCAGGAGTGCACCATGTTGTTGCCGTCGCCGATGAACGAAATGCGCATGCCCTCGATGCTGCCGCGAAGTTCGGCCAGCGTCAGCAGGTCGGCCAGGATCTGGCACGGATGGTAGAGATCGCTCAGGCCGTTGATGACGGGCACGGTCGCGCCGCCCGCGAGCTCGACCAGCGAATCGTGCGAGAACGTGCGCGCGACGATGAGGTCCACCCAGCGCGAAAGGTTCGCGGCGATGTCCCCGACCGGCTCGCGACGTCCGAGCTGGATGTCCCCCGGCGCAAGGTAGATCGCGCCGCCGCCGAGCTGGTACATGCCGGTTTCGAACGTGACGCGCGTGCGCAGGCTGGGCTTCTCGAAGATCATCGCGAGCGTGCGGCCCGGCAGCCACGCGTGAGGCCGGCGAGCACGCACGTCGGCCTTCAGGCGCCGCGCGAGCTCGATCAGGTGAAAGAGCTCGGCCTTGGAAATGTCGCGCAGCGTGACGAGATCGCGCTTCATGGCAGCACCTCGAGCAGCGTGGCGACGGCTTCGTCGACCTCGCGCTCGCTGAGAATGAGCGGGGGAATCAGCCGCAGCACCGTCCCGGCCGTTGCGTTGGCGACGATGCCGCGTGCGAGCAGCTTCTGGACGAGGGGCTTGGCCTCGGTGCGAAACTCGACGCCGATCAGCAGGCCCTGGCCGCGCACTTCGGCGACGTCGTCGCGGCCGCCGAGCGCTTCTCGCAGCTTCGCCAGAAAATAGTCGCCGACGCGCGCCGCGTTGGCGGTGACGCCGCCGTCGGTCAGCTCGGCGAGCACCGCGAGTGCTGCCGCACAGCAAACCGGGTTCGCTCCGAACGTGGTGCCGTGCGAGCCCGGCACGAAGGCCGCCGCGACGTCCTCGCGCGCGAGCAGCGCACCGATCGGAAGCCCGCCGCCGAGCCCCTTGGCGGTCGTCACGATGTCGGGCCGCACGCCCTCGTGCTCGTACGCGAACAGGCGGCCGGTGCGGCCGTTGCCGGTCTGCACTTCGTCGAGGATGAGTTTGGCGCCCGATCGGTCGCAGATCTCGCGCAGCGCCGTGAGGTAGCCGGCAGGCGGAACCAGCACGCCGCCCTCGCCGATGATCGGCTCGACGATGACGGCGGCGGTGTCGTTGCCCACCACCTCGGCCACGGCGTCGGCACTTCCGGGTTCGACGTGCACGAAGCCTTCGAGCATTGGCCCGAATCCTTCCTGCAGGCCGGGCTGGCCGGTGGCGGCGAGCGCACCGTACGTGCGGCCGTGAAACGACCCGTGCGCGGACACGATCTTGAAGCGCCCGCCCGACGCGCGTCGCGCCATCTTGATGGCGGCCTCGTTGGCCTCGGCGCCGCTGTTGCAGAAGAACACGCGGTCGGCGAACGTCAGCTCGACGAGCTTCTTCGCGAGGCGCGCTCCGGGCTCATGGTAGAAGAGGTTCGACGTGTGCAGCAGCTTGCCGGCCTGCTCGCGAATGGCCGCGACCAGCGCCGGATGCGCATGCCCGAGCGAAGAGACGGCAAGCCCTGCGAACAGGTCGAGATATTCGCGACCGTCCTCGTCCCACAGACGGCAGCCGCTGCCGTGCGTGAACGCGATGGGATAGCGCGCGTAGTTCTGCGTCGTGCAGCGATCGGTGGCGCTGCGGATGGACGACTCCGCTTCGGCGGTTGCGCCGCCGCTCACGCTGTTGGCGTGCTGGTTCACGCGCGCGCCGCCTTCTTCGCCGCGTCGAGCAGCACTTCGGTGCCGACGCCGCGGTCGGTGAAGATCTCGAGCAGCACCGCGTGGCGCACGCGCCCGTCGATGATGTGCACCTGTCCGACGCCGCCTTCGAGGGCCGCAATCGCGCATTCCACCTTGGGAACCATGCCGGCCGCGATCGACCCTGCACGTACCTGCTGCTTGGCCTCGGCCGACGTCAGCAGCGACTGCACCTCGCCGGCCGCATTCTTGATGCCCGCCACGTCGGTCAGCAGGATCAGCTTCTCGGCCTTGAGGCCGCGCGCGATCTCGGCCGCGGCCACGTCGGCGTTCACGTTGTAGGTGCGGCCTTCTTCGTCGGTCGCGATCGGCGCGATCACCGGGATGAAGTCGGTGCCGTCGATGTGCTCGAGGATCTCCGGATTGATGCTGACGATGTTGCCCACCATACCCACGTCGACGAACTCGGGCTTCTTGCCCTCCTCCTCGACGCAAACGAGCATCTTCTCGGCCATCAGCAGGCGGCCGTCCTTGCCGGTGAGGCCGACGGCCTTGCCGCCGTGCGTGTGGATCATCGCGACGATGGCCTTGTTGATCTGGCCGCCGAGCACCATCTCGACGATCTCCATCGTGTCCTCGTCGGTCACCCGCATGCCGCGCACGAAACGCGACTGGATGCCGTGGCGCGACAGCGCTTCCTCGATCTGCGGTCCGCCGCCGTGCACGATCACCGGACGCAGCCCGAGCGACTTGAGCAGCACGACGTCCTCGGCGAACCCCGACTTGAGCGTCTCGTCGAGCATCGCATGGCCGCCGTACTTGATGACGACCACACGCCCGCTGAAACGCCGCATGTACGGCAGCGCTTCGAGCAGAACATCGGCCTTGGCAATGAGTTCCTTCAATTCCTTCTGCCTCTGACGGGAAACACGGGATCCGAAGCAGGCCGACCCTCTACTGACCCGCCCGCCGCCTGACCACTGACTGTCCCGGAACCCCGAGCCTATAGCCCGCCCCCCCGCGATCTTCCAGCATTTCCCCGGCGCAATTCGCGCTGCCGCACGCCGACGAAGCCGCCCCGCCGCTCGCCGAGGGAACGACGCTGGACCGGGTCTTCTTGATAGTTCGAGCCGAAGCGCCCGCTCCATCCCCCATGCCGAGACTTCCCAAAAGCCACCGAGAGCCGGACGGCTTTCAGTAGTTCGAGCCGAGACGCGCGCTCCATCCCCCATGCCGAAACTTCCCAAAAGCCACCGAAAGCCGGACGGGTCAGAGGAGACCGCAGGCAAGGCGGACCGTGTTCCAGCGAACGGAGGCGTGCCGGCAGGCACGTCGAAGTGAGCGGAACACGGTCCAACGCAGCCTACGGTTTCCTGTGCCCCGTCCGCTAAGAGCGGGGGTGGGCTTTTTGGTGCACGGCGCTCAGCCCCGCCAGCTCGAGATGGGTGTAGCGCTGGGTCGTCGCGATGGACGCGTGGCCGAGCATCTCCTGGATCGCCCGCAGGTCGGCGCCGCTTTCGAGCAGGTGCGTGGCGAAGGAGTGACGCAGCGAGTGCGGCGTGGCGTGGGCCACGATGCCGGCCGCCTTCAAGTGCTTCTCAACGATGCGCCCGATGCTGCGTGTGGTCAGTCGCGAGCCGCCGGCGTTGAGGAAGACGGCCTTCGTGTCGCGTCGCGGGAGCGTCCAGCTCGTGCGGTAGTCGCGCAGGGCGGCCAGCGCGTCGGCGCCCACCGGCACCACCCTTTCCTTGCGCCCCTTGCCGAGCACCCTGGCCACCGCCAGCCCTTCGTGGATGGCCGTCCAGTCGAGGCCTGCGCATTCGGCGGCGCGCAGCCCGCAGGAGTAGAGCAGCTCGAGCAGCGCCCGGTCGCGAAGACCGAGCGGTTTGGCCCGCGCAGGAGCAGCCAGCAGCTCGCAAAGATCGTCGACCGAAAGGTGAACGGGCAGCAGGCGCGGGATCTTCGGCGCCGAGACGGCCTCGCACGGGTTGTCGGCGAGGCCTTCGCGGGCCAGCCACCGGAAGAAAGCCCTCAGCGCGGCGAGCTTGCGCGCGGTGCTCGAGCGCGCGCTGTCGCGAAGGCGGGCGGCGACGAAGGCGCGCACCGCGCTGACGCCGACGCCCGAGACATCGACGCCGGGCTCGCCCGTCCGCGCATTCCCGGGTGGATCGGCTGCCTGCCCGTCCGCGCCGCAGTCGGCAACTGCGGCGGTCCGGCCCGGGATCTTCGGCAGTTCGCCGCGCTCGTCGAGGAACTCGAGGAACTGGCGCAGGTCGGCCAGGTAGGCGCGGCGCGAGTTGGGGGCGAGACCCGATTCGACCGCGAGGGAGCGTTCGAAGAGGTCGAGAATCGAGTGGAAGGCTTCTGACACCTGGAGCGGCATGCTATCACGGCCTGTCATGAGCGCGCAGCCGGCAGCACCGAAGAACGTGGAACCTCCGCCCGTGGTGTCGTGCGAGCGCGTCGAATTCCCGTCGCGGCGCGGAAAGCTCCTGGTCGGCGACATCCACCGCATCGGCGCCGGCAGCGGGCGCTGGCTGGTCCTGTGCCACGGCATGGAGTCCACGCGCGGCGGCACCAAGCAGCAGGCCATCGTCGACCGCTTCGCGCCGGCCGGCTACAACGTGCTGCGCTTCGATTTCTCCTTCGTCGGCGATTCCGAGGGCGAGTACGAGGACCTCACCGTCAGCGGCGAGGTGGACGACGCGCTGGGTGCGCTCGACTTCATGCACGAGTTCGGCGCCAGCGAGTGCACGCTGGTCGGCTCGAGCCTGGGCGGCCTCGTCGCACTGCTGACGGCCTCGCATCTTCCGCACCTCGTCAGCCGCGTGGCGGTGATTGCCGCGGTCGCCGATTCGCGCATCTTCACCGACGGCCTCGACGACGGCGCCATTGCCGAGTGGCGCACGCGCGGGCGGCGGCGCGTCGGTTCGGGTTTCCTCAAGCCCGGCTTTCTCGACGACGTGATGAAACTGGATGCGCCCGCGGCGATGAAAGCCGTGACGATGCCGGTGCTCGTGATGCACGGCGATGCCGACGACGTCGTGCCCATCTCTCATGCCGAACTGATCTGCCGCAGCGTTTCGGGGCCGTGCCGGATCGAGCGGTTTGCCGGAGTGGGTCACCGCTTCGAGGAGCCGGGGGCCCTCGATGGGCTGCTCGCCGTGCTGGAGAACTGGCTCGTCGCGACGCAGGGCGCCTGATCGATGGCCGTACGGCTTTCGTGCCACTCCTGTTCGGCCGAACTCGCTTTCGAAGACCCGATCGGCCGCTCGCAGCATTGCCCGGCCTGCGCCGCCGAACTTCGCTGTTGCCTCAACTGCCGCTTCCACGACCTCTCGGCGTACAACGAATGCGCCGAACCGTCGGCCGAACGCGTGCTCGAGAAAGACAGGGCGAACTTCTGCGACTACTTCTCGCCGGGCGGCTCGAGCGCGGCCCCTGCTGCGAAAGGTGATGCGATCGCCGGCGGACTGTCGGAGCTGGAGAAGCTGTTTCGGAAGTCCTGACCACCGCGCCGGTGCGCAGCTGGCGGGCCGTGATCATGCGGCGACCGCGCGAAGCGTGCGGCGTTCCTTGCGCACGAACCGGTAGTGCGCGACGTACCAGTCGTTGCCGCCGGCGAACCCGAACAGCTCCGAGCAGGCCATCAGGAACAGTCGCCATTTCTGGAATTGCCGCGGGGCCTGCTCCGCTCCGTGCAACTCGCCGAGCACGTCGAGTGCGACGACGCGATGCTGGTCGAGTTTTTCGAGCCACGCCTCCAGCGTGCGCTGGTAATGGCGACCGCCCACGCGCCACTGCTCCTCGAGCGTCATGTCCTCCTGGAAACGCAGCAGCAGGTCGTCCGACGGCATGATGCCGCCGGTGAAGAACTCGCGCGCCATCCAGTCGCGCGGCCCCGAGGGTTCGTAGAAGTACGCGAAGGAGCGGTGGCAGAACACGTGCACGAACAGCTTGCCGTCCTTCTCGAGCCACGACGAGATGCGCTGCATAAGGCGGCGATAGTTGCGCATGTGCTCGAACATCTCGACGGACACGATGCGGTCGAACCTGCCCTCGGGCGCGAACTCGTTCATGTCGGCGGTGACGACGCGGACGTTGCCGATGGCGCGGCGCCGGCATTCCGACTCGATGTACTCGCGCTGTCCGGACGAATTCGAGACGGCGACGATGCTCGCCTTCGGCAGCCGCTCGGCCATCCAGAGCGTCAGCGATCCCCAGCCGCAGCCGAGCTCGAGGATCCTCTGGCCGTCAGCAAGTTCGGCGCGCCGGCTGGTGAGCGCGAGCATTTCCTCCTCGGCGGCGGCGAGATCGGTCTCGCCCGTGGGCCAGTAACCGCAGCTGTACTTGAGACGCGGGCCGAGCATCCGGTGGAAGAACGGCGCGGGAACCTCGTAGTGCTGGTCGTTGGCCGCGCCGGTGCCCACCGCGATCGGGCTTTCGTCCATGCGACGCAGCAGGCGGGTCATCGACTGGCAGCGGACTGCCGGATCGCCGCGCGACTCCTGTTGCGCGCGTTCGCGGACCAACCGTCGTATGCCGGCCCGCACGAGGCTGTCCGGAAGCCGTCCGTGTTCGGCAAGGTCGATCAGGTGCTGCATCACGACAACCCTCCGGTGACGGCGCCTTCGAGCCGTCCGGTCGGCGACGGACGCCGCGAGCCCTGCCGCTCGAAGAGCATCTGCACCGTATTGACCGATCGTTCGCTGAAACCGCCTTCGCAGTAGCACAGGTAGAATTCCCACATGCGAAGGAAGCGCTCGGGGTAGCCGAGCGCGCGGATGGAGTCGAGGTTGTCGTGCATGCGCCGGCGCCAGTGGGCGAGCGTGGTGGCGTAGTGGGACGTGATGTCCTCGAGGTGCTCGAGACGAAAATCGGTGGCGGTGCGGGCTGCGTCGCAGATCGACGATACGCTCGGCAGCGAGCCGCCGGGGAAGATGTAGCGTTTGATGAAATCCACCGACGTCTTCGACGCCTCGAAGGCCTGGTCGGGCAGCACGATGGCCTGGATCAGGCACGCGCCACCCGGTTCGAGCCGCCGGCCGCACACGCCGAGGTAGTCGTGCATGTACTCGTGGCCGACGGCCTCGATCATCTCGATGGACACGATCTTGTCGTAGAAGCCTTCGAGGTCGCGATAGTCGCGGCTCAGCAGCTCGATGCGGTCTTCGAGTCCCGCCTCGCGCACGCGCGCGGCCGCGAACGTGAACTGCTCGGCCGAAATGGTGGTCGTCGTCACGCGGCAGCCGTAGCGGGAAGCCGCGTGCACGGCGAAGCCTCCCCAGCCGGTGCCGATCTCCAGCACGCGGTCGCGCGGGCCGATGTCGAGCTTGCGGCAGATGCGGTCGTACTTCACCTCCTGCGCTTCCTTCAGCGTCGAGGACGGGTTCTCGAAGACCGCGCTCGAGTACGTCATCGTCTCGTCCAGGAACTGCGCGAAGAACTCGTTTCCGAGGTCGTAGTGGGCAGCGATGTTGGCGCGGCTTGCGCGCCGCGTGTTGCGGTGGGCCAGCGCGAACGCGCGAAGAAACGGTCGCGCCCATCGCGCGAGCCCGGCGTCGAAGCTGCCGGCGGTATCCCAGTCGCGCGCCATCATGCGGATGAGCGCCGTCAGGTCGTCGCAGTCCCAGAGCCCGTCCATGTAAGCTTCGGCCACGCCGATCGTGCCGCGCGTGGCCGCCATCACGTAGAAGTCGGGATCGTGGACGGTGACGGTTGCATGAAGCGGCGCCGACGGATCGAGCGAGCCGAACGAACGTGCACCGCCGGGATCGAACACGGTGACGCGGCCGCCGAGGAGGCCGTCGAGGCGGGAAGTGACGACGCGGCTGAAGAACCGCTGTCTCGCGCTGAGCGGTCGCTCGGCGGTCGGATGGATGGGCGAAAGGGCTTGTTCACGGGCTTGTTTACGGATCATGACGGAAGACTCCTCACGTCTGGCCTGTCGGCAGCGGTTTCGGGTGGGAATGGAAAGGTGTTCCCTTCCAGTAGAGGCGCAGGGCCTGCGCGTAGATTCCGGCGATCACGCGCCACGTCATGGCCGGATGGCGTGCGAGCACGCCGGCCAGCGCGCGGCCGGTGATCTCGCGCCGCTCGAGCGCAAGATGCGCGCTGAACACGCGCCGTCCACGGCGGTAGTCCACCATGCGAACGTCGAGCTCGCGGCCGGGAACGCCGAAACGAAACTCGTGGTCGAGATCCATCGGCAGGAACGGCGAGACGTGCAGCTTCTTGCGCCGGGTGGCGATCAGCGGGTCCGACGGCTGCGCCGCCGCGCAAGGAGTCACGACGTAGCAGTGGCTCTCGCCCCACGGCGTGTTGGTGACGTGCACGACGATCGCTTCGACGCGTTCGCCGTCCGCATCGAAGCAATAAAAGAAGCTGGCGGGATTGAAGCCGTACCCGAAGTAGCGAAGGTGCGTGAGCAGGCGCACCGGCCCGGCCGGAGCGCTGCCGGTTTCCGCCTTCACGATTGCACGGATGGACCGGTCGAGCGGTTCGGACGGATCGCCCGGGTAGTCGCTGCGCCGAAAGCGCGCCGGTGCCGCGCGCGTGGCCGACCACAGCCATCGGCGTTCGAAGAGCCGGGGCAGCTCGTCGAGGTCGAGGTACATCATGAAGATCCGGTAGCGGAAGGCATTCCGCGCGGGGGCAAGCCGGCAGTGATCGACGGTGCCTTCGTAGATGCAGCTCGCATGAAGTTGGCCGGCCGGCGAAGGGGTGGTGGTGCCGTTCATCGTTCAGAGTCCCAGCCCGAAGCGCTCGCCGACGGCCAGCGCGCTGCGAACGCCATCTTCGTGAAAGCCGTGGCCCCAGTACGCGCCGCAAAAGTGCGTGCGCTCGATGCCGTCGATGCGGCTGCGCTCGCGCTGCGCCTCGATGGCCTGCTGGTCGTAGACGGGATGGTGGTAGCGGTAACGGCCGAGCACGCGGCGGGAATCGATGCGGTGCTCGCTGTTGAGCGAGACCAGCAGCGGCTCCGCGGAACGGATGTTCTGCAGCCGGTTCATGTCGTACGTGAGCGCAAGCGCACCTCCGGCCTCGGCGGGAATGCGGTAGTTCCAGCTTGCCCATGCGGCCGGTCGCGCCGGCATCAGCGATGCGTCCGTGTGCAGCGTCACCTGGTTCGCCTGGTAGCGGACCGCGCCGAGCACGTCGCGCTCGTCGCCGGTCGCATCTTCGAGCAGCCGCAGGGCCTGGTCGCTGTGGCACGCCATCACCACGTGATCGAAGCGAAGCGTGAGGCCGTCGCGCAGAAGCAGACGAACCCCGTCCGAATCGCGGCGCGCGGACAGCACCGGCGTGTTCGTGTGGATACGATCGTGAAACGGCGCCGTCAGCGCATCGACGTAGCTGCGCGACCCGCCCGCAACGACGCGCCACTGCGGCGCCTCGCGTGGATCGAGCAGGCCGTGGTTCTCGAAGAACCTCACGAACGTGCGCGCCGGGAAATCGAGGAAACCGGTTGGGTCGGCCGACCAGATCGCCGCGCCCATCGGCACCACGTAGTGCTCCACGAACCTGCGCGAGAAGCCTTCGCGCTCGAGGAAGCTGCGCAGGCTCTCGTCCCCGTCGCCGGCATCACGCAAGAGCGCCTTGCCGCGGCGGTTGAAGCGGACGATGTCGGCCAGCATCAGGTAGAAGCCGGCTTCCATCGCGCTGCGGCGGCGCGCGAAGAGGCCGCCGACAGAGTGGGTGGCGTACTCGAGGCCGGTGCGCTCGCACGCGACGCTGAAGCTCATCTCGCTTGGCTGCGTGGCCACGCCCAGCAGCCCGAGCAGGCGGCAGAAGTTCGGGTAGGTTTTTTCGTTGTAGACGATGAAGCCGGTGTCGACGCGGTGGCGACGGCCGCCGACCTCGACGTCAACGGTATTGGTGTGGCCGCCGATATGAGAGCCGGCCTCGAACGTGGTGACGTCGTGCTCCTTGCGAAGTACCCACGAGGCGACCAGCCCCGATATTCCTGCCCCGACGACTGCGATCTTCATGCTGCCCGTTCTCCACATTGCCGCCAGAGTTCGGCGGTGATGTGAATTTAGGGCAAACGGATTTGCCTACAAGGAAAAAACCGGGGGTCGAACCAAGTCGCTTGCGCGACAGGAAAGTTCGCGCGCCGTTTTGTCCGTGCAGGAAAAAGGGCGCCGCAGGTTGCCGAAAAACCCCGGGGGAGCGCTTGGCGCGACGCCGTCAGCGGCCGCGAAACTGGGGGGGACGCTTCTCGCGCATGGCCCGGATGCCCTCGGCCGCGTCCTCTGTAGTGAACGTGACGGTCTGGACGGCCGCCTCGCGAACAAGGGCCTCGTCGATCGTGCGTGCCTCGCTGCCGCGGAGAGTTTCCTTCGCCGAGCGGACGGCCAGCGGGGCGGCG
Source organism: Binatia bacterium (assembly GCA_046261745.1). GTDB lineage: Bacteria > Desulfobacterota > Binatia > UBA1149 > CAITLU01 > DATNBU01. The sequence goes on along the minus strand of JBHEOD010000002.1, from coordinate 61,049 downwards.
CCGGCGATGGCTTCGGCCATTTCCTCGACCACGGCGTCGAAATCATCGCCGCCGATACGGTTGGCGAGGCCGAGCGCGAGGGCTTCGTCAGCGCCGAGAAGCCGGCCTGTATAGAGGAGGTCGGCGGCCACTGACGGTCCGACCAGGCGGGGCAGGTTCCAGGTGGCGGCCATGCCCGGATGAATGCCGAGGCGCACGAAGGTCATGCCGACCTTCGCGTCGCGGTGCATCACGCGCAGGTCGGCGCCGAGCGAAAAGCAGAATCCTGCGCCGATTGCGTGTCCATTGATGGCGGCGATCGTCGGAACCTTGAGGTCGCGAATGGACAGGAAGGCGCGATAGAAGTTCTCGCCGCCGCCGAGTCCTTCGGCATCGTCACCGGAGCCGGCTTCCGCCCCGAGAGTGCGAAGGTCGGCTCCGGAGCAGAATCCCTTGCCCGCACCTGTGATGACCACCACGCGCACGGTCTCCAGTGCATTGATCTCCTCGACCGCGCGCACGATCTCGCGGCCCATCAGGGGTGTCATCGCATTGCGTTCTGCGGGGCGATCGAGAGTGAGGCGGGCGATGGCGCCGCTCGTGGTGACCTGGATCTGCTCGAAAGACATCGTTGCTCCCCCGGCTGTGCGTCAGTAGAATCCGCGACCACTAACGCGCAAGGCGAATCCAGTCAAAACGACGCTCGCGGACGCGAAACCCAAGAGGCTTCCCGGTGACAGACTTTCGAATCGTTCTTTCCCACGCCCTGGCCGTCCTGCTCGCCGTTTCGATTCCGATGACTTCCATCGCCGCACCGGAGGAAGGGCGCAAGCCCGCGGGAGCCGTGGCGACCGCTCCGGACTTCCACGCGATGGTCGGCAGTGCGGCGCCCCCGCCGGCCGATGCGGCTGCCGACGTGCCGCTGTTTTCCGTGATGCGCGAGTCCGGCTCACCGGGAAGCCTCAAGTACGAAGCCACCGGGATCACCATCGACGTCGTTTCCATGCATGGGCGCCTCAAGTTCGAGCGGGCGCGCGTTGCGCTGATGCCTTCGGCCGACGGACGTTCGTGCCGCTTCGAGTTTTCCGGTTCCCCTTTCGGCGCGACAACGACGTTCGAAGCCACCGGCAGCGTCGAATGGGCGGCGGGACCCTCAGGCGGCGACAAACTCGACGTGGTGTACCGTCTCGGCGGCGCACCGGTGGAGTCGGTGCGCGAGTTCCTTCCGGAACGAATCGACCCGAGTTTCAGCGGGCTGCTCGACGCGCACGGCAAGGCGAGCGGCGTCATCGGCGAAACCACGACGGAAGACCTGCCTGCCACGCCGCTGCGCGGCGACGTGGAGGCGAAGCTCGACTGGACGGTTCTCGGCCGCACCTCGCCGCTCGTGATCGTGACGCAATTCTCGCTCGACGACCGTTCGGTTCGCCTGCGCGACGGCCGATTGAGTTGGGAGGGCATCGATCTTGGTCTCAAGGGCTGGTTCGACCCGCAGCCGGGCGGCAAGTTCGACCTTGCTGCAACGCTGAGCGAGATCGACACGTACAAGGTTGCTGCAGACTGGAACGTGCCGGAGGCGTGGCGCCCCACTTCGAAGCTGTCCGGAACGATCACCCTCAAGGGTAAGCCGGGCGGCGGGCTCATTCGCTATGAAGCGAGCGCGCCGAGCATCGTCGTGCCGGGAACAGGCGGCTACACCATCCGGGTGACGGAGCCGAAGCTCCAGGGCAGCCTCGTCGCCATCAATGCGGACGTGTCCGCGAGCGTGCGCGGCACTTCGGTGAAGATCGGCGAGTACGAACTTGGCGCGTTGCCGGTCGGCGTCACGTGGTGGAGAGACAAGCTCACGTCGAGCAGTTCGAACACCGAACTCTGGGGAGGGGAGAACGACGGGTCGTTCTCCTACATCCCGGCCGAGCATCCGAAGTTCACGGCGTCGGGCCGCATCAAGAGCGCCAAGGCGCCGGAAATGGCCGCAGAAGTTGCGCCCGCACTCGGCCTCGACGTGGATGGTTCTTCGTCGCTCGCGTTCACGTTCGGCAGGGATCCGGATGGAACCGGGTACCTGACCGCCCATGCGTCACTCGTCACGGGACGACTCGGCGGAGTGGACGTCTTCGCGCGCGTCATGGCGGAGCTCGCGGCAGTCGATGCTGCGCTGTCGCTTCCCGACGTTGCAGCTGTGGTGCCGCAGCCGCGCAGCGGCGCCGGCACGCGAGTCGACCGGCTCTTCTTTGAAGTGGACAGGACGCCGGATGCGTTCGATATCGGCGGCCTCTACCTGCGCGCCGGCGAGTTTCAACTCGACGGGGACGGCCGGTTCACGCACGCGGACGGCCTGCTGGTAGAGGGCGTCGTCACCGTACCCGCGGACGTTGCGTCGCGGCTGGTCGCGTCGGCGCCGTGGCTGGCCTCGCTGCGTCCCGACGACGCGGCTCCGCTGACGGTTCCGGTGATCGTCAGCGGCAAGCCCGCTTCGCTCTCCGTCTCGCTTGCTCCGGGCTATGCGGCCTTGCTCGCGCAGGCCAAGGGCGGAGACAAGCCGGGGATGCCGGCCCGCCGCGATGTTCGCCACGTCGGTCGCGAAGGACTGCCGAACATTCCCGGAAATCCGGCGGCGATTCTCGAGTAGTGATCGGTCTCTTCCTGCTGGCCGCGCTGCTGGCAGCCCTGGCGGCGGCGGGATACCGCACGTTGCGCCGTTACCGGCGCAGGAAGCGGATGGCGGCGCTTCCCGGAGGCAGTCGCGACACGGCGATCGCGATCGAGGCTTTCTCCGACATCGACGATCACGTGGCCAAGCGCGAATGTCGCTGCGGCGGACTGCTCGCCAGCCATGGCGAACGTAGCGAACCCGGCGGTGGACGCAGCGGTGGAACTGGCGGTGGACCCATTCTGCGCGTGGTGCTCGTGGAGTGCCGGCGCTGCGAGGAAAGAGGAGAGGTCTGGTTCGATGCCACGCTCGCGTATCACTAAGGCCCGGCGCGCCGGTCTCGACAGCGTCTTTGCCGGCGCGCGCCGCTCCGTCGACGAACTTGCAGCCGGCTCGACGCCGACGCCGCCCCATGAGGAAGGCCCGGCGCCGACGCCGCTCCATGAGAAGGGCTCGGCGCCGACGCCGATTCTGGTCGACGACCAGTTCGATGCGGTGCTGGGCGTCTACGCGATCTTCGTACTCGTGCCGAAGAGCGAGGTGGCCTACTTCCGCCTCGTCGTCGAGTCGTGGGAGGACTTCGCGGTGGTGCGCACGATGCCGCGGCTCTCCGGCGACGACCCCCATCAGCAAATGGTCGTGGTGATGGCCGTGCCGGATTTCATCGAGCCGTGCGCGAGGGGCCTGTCGCGGCTGTGCGTCGAAGTGGAGGGGCGGCAGGTGCCGGCGACGCCTGAGTTGTGCCAGTCGGTGCGCCGCGACCTGCTCGGAACGGAACCCCCCGGCTCCTGACCGTCGTCAGCGCTTGACGGTCGGCACGGCCGCTTCTTTGCCGGCGTCGCTCGCGCGCGGCTTCGCAAAGAACCACGCGACGCCGATCGACACCACGTACAGCACCATCAGCGGGACGGCCATCATCAGTTGCGAGGCTGCGTCCGGCGTCGGCGTCAGCACGGCGGCGACGATGAAGATGACGAGCACGGCGTAGCGCGCGTACGCGAGGAGCTGGCGATGATCAACGAAGCCCGCGCGCGCGAGGAAGAACACCACCACCGGCATTTCGAAGGTGACGCCGAAGGCAAGCATCATCCGCGACGTGAACGAGAGGTACTCGCTGATGCGCAGCACCGGGTCCACGCCGATGTCCGCGTACTCCTGCAGAAAGAACGGAAAGCCGACGGGGAACACCATGACGTAGCAGAAGGCCGCCCCGGCCAGGAAGAAGATCGTGCCGAAAACCACGAACCACTTTGCGTAACGTGCTTCGGTGCTCTCGAGTCCCGGCACGATGAACTTCCACAACTGGTACAGGATGACCGGCAGCGCCAGGAACACCGCGCCTACGAAGGACACGCCGAGGCGCGTGAAGAAGGCCTCGGCGATGCCGGTGCCGACGATCTGGAATTCGAGGTTGTTCGCGGCGGCCGAACTCCGCAGCGGCGCTTCGAGAAACTCGAACAGGATGGAGGAGTACGGGTAGCAGACGGCGAACGTGACGGTCACAGCCAGCAGCGCACGGCCGAGTCGCTTGCGCAGCTCGGCCAGGTGGCCGGTCAGGGGCAACTCGACGTCGGCCATTCGTGCGGGGTCAGGCCGAAGCCTTGGAGCTGGGTTTGCCGTCTTCGCGTTGCGCGGATTCGTCGTCGTCCGCGTCGGGCGTGGCGTCGTCGGCCGCGGTCTTCGGAAGCGTCGCCCTCGTGCGCGACACCCGACGCTCCGGCCCGGCGGCGCGCGCCGCCTCGCGGGCGGGTTCTTCGACCGCGCGCCGAGCCTCGTCGAGTTCGGCGTTGAGGTCGGAGGTGGCGCGGCGGAATTCGGCGAGGCCCTTGCCGAGACCCGACGCGAGTTCGGGAAGCCGCTTCGGTCCGAGGACCAGCAGCGCGATGACCAGGATGACGATGAGCTCGGTGGGGCCGATTCCGAACATGCCCGGACGCTAGGAGTCCCCCGTCGGACTGTCAACCCGGGTGATCGTTCGCAAGCGGGGCGTGCTCGCTCTTCGCTCCTCGACGTACTGTTCGTACGCCTCCGGGGCTCATCGCTGCGCGCGCCCCGATCTGGCGCGCCTTTGGCGGTCTCGCGACGAGCGTTCATCAATCATCCGGGCTAAGAAGCGGCATGCGACGAACCGGGCTGCTTGCCGATCGCCGATTCCTCGACCACGACACCGGACGCGCTCATCCCGAATGCGCGGAGCGCGTCGCGGTGCTCTGCGATTTGTTCGAGGCCCCGACCTTCGACGGTTTCGAGCGGCTGGTTCCCCGCCCCGCCACCGAGGAGGAACTCCGCCGCGTGCATGCCTTCGACCACGTGGCGAGCGTGGCGGCCAGTGCGCACCGGCCCCACACCCAGTTCGACGCCGATACGCCGGCATCCTCGGGTTCCTTCGAAGCAGCACGCCTCGCGGCCGGCGGCGCCGTCGCAATGGCCGATGCGATCCTGGCCGGCGACCTCGACAACGGCTTCGCCGCGCTTCGTCCTCCCGGCCACCACGCCGAGGCCGATCGCCCGATGGGATTCTGCCTGTTCAACAACGTCGCGGTGGTTGCGCGTCACCTCACCGAAGCGCGCGGCCTCGCGCGCATCCTCGTGCTCGACTGGGACGTGCACCACGGCAACGGCACGCAGCACAGCTTCTACGATTCGAGCGACGTGATGTACGTGTCCACGCACCAGTACCCGTTCTATCCCGGCACCGGCGCGCCCGGCGAGACGGGTCGCGGCGGCGGCGCCGGCTACACCGTCAACCTGCCGATGCCTGCGGGCGCGGGCGACGCGGAGTATCTGGCGGCCTTTCGCGACGTGATCCTGCCGATCGCGACGCGTTTCGCGCCCGACTTCGTGCTGGTGTCGGCAGGCTTCGACGCGCACCGCCGCGATCCGCTGGCGTCCATGTCGCTCAGCACCGCGGCGTTCGCGGCGATGACCGATGCGATGGTTTCGATTGCAGACGAGAGCGCGTCGGGTCGCCTGCTGCTGCTGCTCGAAGGCGGATACGACCTCGATGCCCTCGCCGATTCGGTGACGGCCAGCGTCACGCAACTGCGCGAGCCCGGGCGCTTCGATTCGGGACAGGCAGAAATGACCGCGTGGGGACGCGTCAGTCGAGAGGCGCTGGCACCGTACTGGGAGGGACTCTGACGTCGTCGTCGCGGACGGTCGCGGGCGGCGCTGCGTAAGGGCGCGCGCTCGGCGGTGCGACCCGTGCCGTGGGCGCATCCATCGTGGAAGGCACCGGAGGCGCTCCCGTCTCGCGAGGCTCGCCGCGAGGCGCCGGAGGTGCGTCCGTCGGGCGAGGCGCCGGTGGCGGAGCGGGACCGCGAAGCGGCGATCTCGGCATTTCGATCGCTTCGGGGGCCCACAGGCGCGCGGGCGGCGCGGGCCTGGTCGGCGGCGGGGAGGCCGGTGCAGTCGGCGGCGGCGAGACCGGCGGCGGCACGGGCGGCGGCGGCCGTTCGTCGCGGAACAGTCGTACTTCGACACCGCCGGATTCGGTCGGGACCGCTTCGGCTCTCAGGCGCTCGGGCTCGCGGCGGGGCGCCGGCTCGTACGGATAGAGCGGGGCCGGCGCTTCATGGTCGGGACGCGGCGGCGGCCAGCGTCGCTCTTCGGCTTCTTCGGGATTGCGCACCGACGGCCAGCGGGGATCGGCCGGCAGGGAATCGTCTTCCGCTGGTGCGACGAAAGCCGTGGCGGGAGGCGAATTCGGGTCGCCGCCCATCGGGTCGCCGTGCCCGTCATCTGGAACGGAGGCCACGTACACCCCAGGTTCGGTGCCGGCCTTGAAACACTCGAGGAACGGCTTGGAAGTCCACTGTCCCGCTCGCCTTCCCGACCCCGGATCGATGTTCACGCAACTGATGTCGTCGGGGATGTCGAAATCCCTGACCGAAGTGCCCGCGAGGGCCGGTTTCATGAAGTCGAGCCAGATCGGCGCCGCCACGCGACCGCCTGTTCCCATCTTGCCCATCGTCTGGTTGGGATCGTCGAAGCCAACCCACACTCCGACCGCGAGATTCGGGGTGTAGCCGATGAACCATGCGTCGCGCTGCTCGTTGGTGGTGCCGGTCTTGCCTGCGACCGGACGGTCGAGGGCCTTGATGCTGGTGCCGGTGCCGCGCTCGACCACGCCCTCCAGAATGTACGTCATCACGGCGGCGGTTTGCGGGGAGAGCACTTCGCGGCGGCGGGGCTCGTCGGAGAAGAACGCGACGCCGTCCTTGTCCTCGATGCGACGCACGACGACCGGCTCCACCTTGACGCCGCCGTTGGCAAACGCGGTGAAGCCCTCGGTCAGTGAACGCAACGTCATCTCGGTGGTTCCGAGCGCGATCGACAGGTTCGGCCCGAACGAGGCGCCGAGCCGGAAGCGGCCGAGGTAGTCCACCACCGTTTTCACGCCCACCTTGTCGACGAGCTTGACCGAGACCACGTTGCGCGACTGTTCGAGTGCCGTGCGGAGGCGAATCGGGCCCTTGAAGTCGCGCGTGTAGTTGCGCGGCGCCCATACCTTGTCGTGATCCATGTACTCGACCGGCGAGTCCTGCAGGATGCTGGCCGCCGTGTAGCCGTTGTCGAGGGCCGCGGCGTACACGAACGGCTTGAACGCCGAGCCCGGCTGGCGCTGGGCCTGCAGCGCGCGGTTGAACTGGCTGCCGAGGAAGTCGTAACCGCCGACCATGGCGGCGATGCCGCCCTGCTCCATGTCGATGGCCACCAGCGCAGCCTCGATCTTCGGCGTCTGGGTAAGGTGGAAGACAGCGATTTCGGCGTCGATCCCGATGTCGCGCGACTCCACCGTGGCCGCGGCCGTCTCGCGCGCACGAACCTCGACGACGTCGCCGACGCGGAAGCTCCTCGTCTTGACGGCGGAGTTCCACCTGAGTTTCGAGATGTCGAGCGTGCGCTGCCACGCCCCGATCGAGACGCCGAGTTTCGACGGCGACACGCTGGTGACGACGGCCTCGTAGATTCTTTCCGAGTCGACCGGGCCACCTGCGAGTTCGCTCCTGAGCTTCTCGATGTGGGCGCGCTGCTCGGCCTCCGCCAGGCGCACGATCGGACCGCGATAGCCGAGAGTCTTGTCGATCCGCTCGATGCCGTTGCGTACCGCCACTTCGGCGAGGGCCTGCAGGCGCGGCTGCATGGCGGTGTAGACGGAGTAGCCCTGGTTGTACGGCGCTTCGGCGCCGAACATGTCCTCGAGCTGCAGGCGCACCGCCTCGGTGTAGTAGTTGCGAACCGAATTTGTCGGCTGCTGGCGGCGGGTGAGCAGGTGAAGCTCCTCGCGGATGGCCGACTGGTACTCGCCGGCGCTGAGGAAGCGTTCCTCGAGCATGCGCCGGAGAACATAGAGCTGGCGCTTGCGGGCCGCCTCGGGCGCGCGGTTGGGCGAGTAGCGACTCGGCGCTGCCGGCAGGCCGGCCAGCATGGCGGCCTCGGCGGCCGTCATTTCATGGACGGACTTGCCGAAGTAGTTGCGCGCGGCCGCCGCGACGCCGTGGTTGCCGTCGCCGAGATAGATCTGGTTCAGGTAGAGCTCGAGGATCTGGTCCTTGGAGAGATGCTGCTCGAGCCGTACCGAGAGCAGGATCTCCTTGAGCTTGCGCTCGTAGCTCCGTTCGGGGGAGAGCAGCAGGGCCTTCACTACCTGCTGCGTGATGGTGCTGGCCCCCTGGACCACGCTGCCGGCCTGAAAATTGGCGAGTGCCGCGCGTGCAATGCCCATGAAGTCGACGCCGCGGTGGGCGAAGAAATCTGCGTCTTCCGCCGCCAGGAACGCGTTGCGCACCAGAGGGGGAATATCGGCGATCGCGACGCGGTAGCGCCTTTCGCGGAAGAACTCCTCGATCAGCGAGCCGTCATCCGCGTACACGCGCGTGGCCTGCGGCGGATCGTAATCGAGGAGGCGCTCGATGGGCGGCAGCGTGGCGGTGAGTTCCTCGTACGTCGCCAGCAGTACGACGGCGCCGACAGCTGCAGCGACCGTGAAGGCCAGCGCGACCAACCACTTGAGAACTCTCAACACCCAGGGACACCGTCGTCCGCCGTGCGGTCGACGCTTCGAGTCTTACCGAAGGACGGCCCAACTTGCACGCGCGACAACGTGTGCAACCTGTTCAACCTGTTCGATCTGTTCAACCTGCGCCCCGCGCGGCGCAAGCTGCCTTGCCGTCTGTTTGAGGGAGGGCAGGGAGACCGTTATAGCCACGGCGCGTGGAGCACGATTGCAAAGCCGATCGCCCGGCACTGGAGACAGCTGCGTTGCTGCTCGCGAACGCACAGTCGGTGGTGTTCCTGACGGGGGCGGGCGTCTCCACGGAATCCGGCATCCCCGACTTTCGTTCCCCGGGCGGGCTGTGGAGCCGCTACGATCCGCGCAAGCTGACCTTCGACCTGTTCTGTTCGCGCGAAGAGACGCGCCGCGACTACTGGAAGCTCGCAACCGAGTCGTATCCGGTTCTTCGCGATGCAGAGCCGAACGCGGCTCACCGGGCCATCGCGCTGATCGAGCGACGCGGAAAGCTGCTGATGCTCGTCACGCAGAACATCGACGGGCTTCACCACAAGGCCGGCTCCTCGCGCGCGCGCCTGATCGAGATCCACGGCTCGTCGCTGCGCGCCACCTGCATCGAGTGCGGCCTGGAATACGACCGCGAGGAACTTCACGCGCGCCTCGTACGAGGCGATGTCGAGGTTCCGTACTGCGACGCGTGCTCCGGCCCCATCAAGCCGGCCACCATCTCGTTCGGGCAGGCCATGCCCGAACGAGAGACCAACGAAGCGTTCGCCGCCGCGTCCGCGTGCGACCTTTTCATCGTGGTCGGCTCCTCGCTGGTGGTGTACCCGGCGGCCTCGCTGCCGGAGACGGCCGCCAGGGCCGGCGCGGCGCTCATCATCGTGAACAACGAGGCGACCGGGCTCGACCATCTGGCCGCGGCGGTGCTGCGCGGTTCGGCGGGAGAATCGATGTCGCTGCTCGTGCGCGCTGCCGGACTGGACGTTACCCCTTGAATTCGCCCGTCCCGTTCCTCGATCTCGCCGCCGACTACGCGTCGGTGGAAGCGGACGCGCGCATCCGCATGGACGGCGTGCTGCGGCGGCAGCAGTTCGTGCTGGGGCCGGAGACGGCCGAGCTCGAGCACGCGCTGCGCACCCGGCTCGCCGCGTCCGCGGCCATCGCGGTGTCCTCGGGCACCGAAGCCCTGTCGCTGTCGCTGCTCGCCCTCGGGATCGGGCGCGGCGATGCGGTGCTTCTGCCCGCCTTCACGTT
>JBHEOD010000002.1:18025-51134 GCA_046261745.1 Binatia bacterium | reverse complement strand
GGCGCGGTGCCTGTCTTTTGCGACATCGACCCGGCGACGTTCCTGGCCGGAGCTGACGAGATGCGCGCGACCATCGACCGGGAGTTCCGCGTGGATGGGGAGCGTCGCATTCATCGTGCGAGCGGCGCGAAGCTCGCCGCGCTGATGCCGGTGCACTTGTACGGCCGCGCGTGCAGCATGGCCGGGATCCTGGAACTCGCGCGTGAAACCGGCACGAAGGTGATCGAGGACGCGGCCCAGGCCATCGACAGCCGCGACGGCGCCAGGCCCGTCGGCAGCTTCGGCGACACCGGCAGCTTCTCGTTCTATCCCACCAAGAATCTGGGCGGCCCGGGCGACGGCGGCCTCGTCACCTGCGAAGACCCCGCGCTGGCCGCGCGCCTCGTGCGGCTTCGCTCGCACGGCAGCGAGCCGGGCGGTTACGAACATGCTGAAGCGGGCATCAACGCGCGCATGTCCGAGTTCGTCGCGGCAGTGCTCAACGCGAAGCTTGCGTATCTGGACGCGTGGACTGCGCGACGTCGGGCGCTGGCCGCGCTTTATTCGGCGGCGCTGGCCGAAGCGGCCGCGCGCGGCCTCCTCGAGCTTCCGGCGCCGTGCGACGCCGGCGCTCACGTCTGGCACCAGTACGCGATTCGCATCCCAAGCGACTCGCGGAGCGATCGCATCTGTGGCAACTCGCGGCGCGATCGCATCCGTGCAGACTCGCGTCGCGACGGCATCGCCGGCGAAGCGGGACGCGATCGCGTAGCCGAAGGCTCGAGGCGCGATCGCGTCACCGAGGGCTCGAGGCGCGATCGCCTCATGGCTCTGCTGGAAGAGCAGGGCATTGCGACGCGCGTGTTCTATCCGCTTCCGCTCCACCTGCAGCCGTGTTTCGCCGGTCTCGGCGGCAAGCCCGGCGACCTCGCCGAGGCGGAGGCCGCGTCACGCGAAGTGTTGTGTCTTCCGATTTACCCGTCGCTCGACGACGACGCGGCCCTGGGCGTGGCCGCCGCCGTGGTCACCGCGGCCGAAGTCGCTTCGTCGTGAGCGCGCGGCGCCGGCCGTTCGTGGTCGCGATTGGCGGCTTCGATCCTTCGTGCGGGGCGGGGGTGGTTGCCGACGTGCGTTCCATCGAAGCGATGGGCGCCATGCCCGCCGCGGTCGTGACGGCGATCACCATCCAGTCGGGAACCGGGGTGCGCGGCTACGCGCCTGTTCCGGCCGCCCGGGTGCTCGCGCAACTCGACGAATTGCTCGAGCGGCTGCCGGTCGCCGCGGTCAAGATCGGCCAGGTTCCGAGCGTAGCCGTTGCCAGGGCACTGGCGCGCCGGCTCGCGGACACCGGCCTGCTCGTGGTTCTCGATCCGGTGCTCGTCGCGTCCGGTGGAGGAAGCCTGGCTGCCCGCGGAGTGGCGGGCGCCGTCCTCGCGGGGCTGGTTCCGCTTTCGGCTCTCGTCACCGTCAACCTCGCGGAAGCCGCCGTGCTGTGTGGGCGCCCCGTGAAGAGCATTGCCGGCATGCGCGACGCGGCGGCCCGCATCGAGGAACGCGGAGCGCGCGCCGTCCTCGTCAAGGGCGGGCACCTGCGAGGCGATCCGGTCGACGTGCTGCGAGAGGGCGGCAAGGATCTGCTGCTCAGGAGCCGACGGATCCAGGGCTCCATGCACGGTACCGGGTGCGCACTCGCGTCGGCCGTCGCGGCGCGACTGGCCTGCGGAGACGACCTCGACAAGGCCGTGCGCGGCGCCCGCGATCACGTTCGGCGACTGCTGCGCGGGGCCGTCAAGGCGGGCGCCGGACGCCTGCGCGCGCCCTCGTCATATTGAGCGGTTCGTTTTCGCTGATATAAGCTTCGCCCATCAAAGAGACCTCTCCAGAGACGGCGGAACGTGCTTCGGCGACCGACCGGCCGCGCGGCACGCGCCGCCACCTGCGGTTGCTCGAGGAGCTGACGACGCTGCTCGGCCGCAGCGCCGAGCCTGGAGAAGCCCTCGAAGGTCTCGTGCGCATGGTGGCCGCGGCCTTCGATTGCGAGGTTTGCTCTCTCTACAGCTACGACGACGAAACCGGGCTGCTCAGCCTGGCCGCCACGCACGGCCTGCCGGCGCGCAGCATCGGCCGCGTGACGATGAGCAAGACCGAGGGCCTCGTCGGCCTCGTCGTCGAGAAGCAGGAGGCGGTTGTCGTGGACGACGCGCTTGCCCATCCGCGCTTCAAGTTCTTCCCGGAAACGGGCGAAGAGAAGTATCACTCCTTCCTCGGCGTGCCGGTCGGCGAGAACTCGGCCACGCGCGGAGTGCTGGTTGTCCAGAGCCGCCGTCGCCGCCGCTTCGCGCCGGAAGAGGTGAGCCTGGCGCGCTCGGTGGCCGGCCAGGTGCGCGCGTTCATGGTGAACGCGCATCTCTCCGAACGACTGCAGCGCCAGGAAGAAGAACGCGAGCGCTATCGTCGCGAGATGCAAAAGGCGGTGGCGCGGCTCGAGAGTCTCGAGACAGCGCGTTCGCGCACCGACAAGAAGGCGAAAGAAACCGGCACGGTGATGTTCTCGGGTCTTGGCGCGTCGCCGGGTGTCGGCATCGGCCGTGCGCATCGCATCGAGCCGCCCGCCAGCCTGGCCGATGTCGAGAGCGGACCCGGTCGCGGCACCGCCGAGGAGCGCGTGCGCTTCGAGTCGGCGCTGGCCGAAGCCGTGCGCGAGGTGGAAGAAGCGCGCGTACGCATGCGCGAACTGGTGCCGGAAGTCGGCGGCGCGATCTTCGAAGCGCTCCGGATGATGATCGAGGACCGTTCGTTCGCGGCGCGCATCATCGAGGAGATTGAAAAGGGCGTGACGGCCGAAAGCGCGCTCAAGACCGTCGTGCACGACTACGTGCGCCGCTTCGAGGACATGACCGATCACTACCTGCGCGAGCGGGCCGCCGACGTGCGTGAGGCGGGCCAGCGCATTCTCGGCCATTTGCTCGGCATCGATACCGCGGCACCGCAGGTTCGCGACAACGCCGTGCTGATCGCGATCGAGCTGTCGGTGACCGATCTTGCCACGGTCGATCACGACAAGCTTTGCGGAATCGTCGCGACGATGGGCGGCGTGACCTCGCACGCGGCCATCCTGGCCAAGTCGCTCGGCATCCCTACGGTGGTGGGCGCCGACGGCGTGTTTGACGCCGTGCGCGAAGGCGCCGACGTGGTCGTCGACGGCAATTCGGGCACCGTCTACCTTCGCCCCGGCCCCGACGTGGTGGCCGAGTACCGGCGCCTCGACAGCGAGTACCGCGCGTTCCAGCGCGGCCTCGAGCACCTGCGCGACCTTCCCGCCGAGACGCTCGACGGCCACCGCGTGAGCCTGCTCGCCAACGTCGGGTTGATCGGCGAACTCGATCTGGTCTCGCGCTACGGCGCCGAGGGTATCGGACTTTACCGCACCGAGTTCCCGTTTCTTTCCTATCGCGACTTCCCGAACGAGGACGAGCAGCGCAACCTCTACCGCCGCGTGTTCAAGCGCATGCACGGCCGCCCGGTCACCATCCGCACGCTCGACCTCGGCGCCGACAAGCATCCGCTGTTCGGATCCCAGGTTCGCGAGCGCAATCCGTTCCTCGGCCTGCGCTCCATCCGCCTGTCGCTCGAGTCGGAGGACTTCTTTCGCGAACAGATCCGCGCGGTGCTGCGGGCGGCCGAGGGTGCGCCGCTTCGCCTGCTGTTCCCGATGATCACCAATGTCGAGGAAATGCGCCGCGTGCGCGAGATCTACGCCGAGTGCCTGTCCGACCTTGCCGCCGGCGGGTTCGAGGTGCCGCCCAACGTGGAACTCGGTGCGATGATCGAGGTACCCGCCGCGGTGCTTCGCGCGCCGCAGCTCATGCGCGAAGTGGACTTCGTGTCGATCGGCACCAACGACCTCATTCAGTACACGCTGGCGGTCGACCGCGACAACCTCAAGGTGGCATCGATGTACGAGCCGCTTCACCCGGCGGTGCTGCAGTCGATCCGCATGACGGTCGACGCCGCCCACGAGGCAGGCCGGCGCGTGGCCATCTGCGGCGAGATGGCCGGCAACCCGCTGTGCACGCTTCTGCTTCTCGGCATGGGGCTCGACGAGCTCAGCATGGGCGCGCCGTCGGTTCCGGTCATCAAGCAACTCGTGCGCAGTGCCAGGTATGACGACGCCGTTCGGATCGCCGGCGAGGCGCTCCGCTGCGACACCATCGAAGAGGTCAAGGGCTGCGTGATCGCCGCGCTGCGCGAGCGCGGGCTGATCGAACTCGTCGATGCCGTCAGCTGATTCTCCCGTATCGCGATCCAAGAGGAACCCCGTGGCCACATCGCTTTCCGCAAGCGGCCGAGCCGGCCTGCTGCCTACCGCAATCATTCCGAGTGTCGAAGCTTCGCCGCTTTCTCCGGCGGAAGTGCTCCGCGAGTTCCGGGCGCTTGTTGCCGCCGGCGCACGGCTGCGACCGGCCGGTCTCGGAAGGAAGGATCCCTCCCGCCTCGCGCGCGGTCGCTATGCGCCGACGTCGATCATCGAACTTTTCGACACGCGCTTTTTCCTGTCGGACTATTTTCAGACGCCGCAGCTACGCTTCTTCATCGCGTACGTCGCGCAGCCCGGCGCCGGCGGGCGGGTCACGGCGATCTATCCTCGCATCATCTACAAGGACGGCTCGCTGATCTGGCGCACGGCCTCGCACATGGTCTCGAGCGACGACGACTTCTGGGTGGGCAAGGGCGACGTACGCACGTGGGTCGTCGGCGACGAGGAGCACTACGAGTCGGTCGAATCGACCACCGACCTTCCGTTCGAGATGCAGACCGCCCTCGAGGTGGTCGCACGCCGCACGATCAAAATCCGCAAGGAGAAGGCCGCGCTTGACCTCGTGCTTCGCAACGCCCCCGCCGGGCGCATTCGCGCGTACCGCGACTTCACCGGACCGCGCGAGCGCGCGGCGGCCAACCGCCGCAACCTCGTCAACGGCGGCCGCAGTGTCGCACATTTCCGCAAGTCGCGCGGACGCAAGGACCCCGCCACCCTCGAGTTCGTGAAGGGCTACGAGCCGGACTTTCGAAAAGGAATCCTGGAGGTGGCCGAGTCGACGAGCGTGCTCTACGGCGGCCGTCTCACGCGCTACCGCATCCTGTCCACCAACCGCCGCATCCAGTACCTGTTCTTCTCCGGCCCCCGGCAGGTCTGGATCATTCCGCCCCAGGCCACGACGACGGTCCTGTCGAGTTTCGGCGTGCGCACTGTGGACGTGGTCGTCGACGACGATCTTTGCTGCCCGGGGTACGAGTACCACTTCCTCGACGACACGGTGGATCCGCCCGAGTTCTACAGCCAGATCCCGGAAGGCTACGCGGGCGACTACGGACCGCACGATCCGTCGCGCGCCGACGCTTCCCCGTGGCTCGACAAGCTGCGCGTGATTCAGGACTTCCGGCGCAAGGTGCTCGGCGCAGGCCGGACCGCGCGAACCTGAGCCGTGCGGTGCCGCGACCGCGAAATGCATTGACGGCCATCGCCCTTCCTCCCTAGACTGCGCGCATCGCGCCAGCGCGCGTCCGCGGACCTCAAGACGCGAAATTCCGGTCCGAACCAAGGAGGGATGATGTTGCTACGCCCGAGAGAAATTCTGCGGTTCGCCGCTATCGCCGCTGTATTGGTCCCGCCCGCCGTCGCGGGCGCCCACGGGAACGTGCCGGTGCTCTTCCAGGTCACCAACAACACGATCGGCAACGTCGAGGAGCCGGCGATTCGGTCCCAGGCCGGCGATTCCATCGTATTCGTCTCGGACGGGGATGTGCTCGGCCCCGGCACGGCGCCGGGGCACCGCGAGGTTTATCTCTACAACGGCACGTCGGGCGCGATCACGCGGCTCACCAACACGACCGATGGGGAGAGCTACGACGCGTCCCGCGAGACCGACAGCCTGCTCACCGCCGCCCGCGGCGTCGTCACGTTCGTTTCGACGGGTGATCTCGACCCCTCGATCGGCAACGCGGACCACAACCCCGAAGTGTTCCTGCACTTCGTCGAGAGCGGTCAGAACGTGCAGGTGACGAACACCGTGGCCCCGGTCGTCAACGCCGAACCCTACACCAGCGACAGCGGCCGGTGCGTGGTGTTCCGCTCCAACGCGGACCTTGACGACAACGACGGCAGCGACACCGGCAATCCCGGCTCCGGCCATTCCAACGCCGACGGCAGCGACGAGATCTTCAACCTGAGCTTCGGCGACATCGTTTCCACGCGCAGCGATTGGGTCACCACCCAGGTCAGCAACGGGCCGGCCGGCACGTCGAGTTCGCATCCCGTCGTCGGCGGCTACATCTTCACGCGCCAGTGCCGCTCCACGGCGTACCAGTCCACCCACGACCAACTCGGCAACGGCTCGTCGGGAAGCCACATCTACAACTACACGCGCACCACCGCGGGCACCGAACAGTTCTCCGCCCCGGGTGCAGGCATGAACCTGAATCCCGCCATGTCGAGCGCGAGCAACTTCGCGCGCGGGCCGTTCGTGGTCTACGAATCCGACATGGATCCGATCGGCAACGGCAGTAGTGTGTTCGAGATCTACCGCTTCCGCCTCTTCAAGGACGAGCTGTGGCAGTACACGTTTGCGGATGCGGACAGCGCGAGCCCCGGCGTCAGCGACGGCGGCGGAAGGACGGTATTCCAGTCGACTGCCGACCTGCTCGACCCCAACCGTACGTTGCGCAACGGTGAAGTTCCGCCGTTCAACAGCGACGGCAACTCCGAGATCTTCCTGACCAAGCGCAAGCACCAGATCACGCAGGTCACCAGCACCGTGGGCTGCGACAACACGCTGGCAACCATGCGTGACACCGGCGACTCGATCGCGTTTCGTTCCACATGCGACCTTATCCCCGGGCACAATCCGGGCGGAGTTGCGCAGGTGTTTCAATACGTACTGGTCAAGGGCAGCGATGCGCTCGCCACCGCCGGCGCCTGCGTGGAGGCCGACGGCTGCTGCAACGTGGCCAACGGCTGCCTGACGCACCTGATCGGCAGGAAAGTGAAGCCGCCGCGCTCCGGCATCCGCCCCGACTACACCAACTGAGAAAAAGGGGTCAGACCCCATTTTTCTCGCGCGGTAGTCCCGAGAAATCAGCGTCGCCACTTAAAAATGGGGTCTGACCCCTTTTTTCTAGGGCGCGGGGGATTCGGTGGTGGAGAAGGGCGCGGCGCCGAGGTTGTCGCCGTTGAAGAGGTTGGCCCAGGTCGGAAGGCGGCTCCAGCCGTAGCGCACGACCGTCGGCGCGGCGATCGCGTCGTTCCACACCACCACCTCGCTGCCTTCAATGCCGGCCTCGGCCCACACGAACGTCTCGCCGTCGTCCGAGATCGCGAAGCCCTGCAGCGGCCCGCCCACGGCCTTGAGCCCATCGGCGGTGCCCGGCTTGAAAGCCAGCCGCACGCGGCCGGCACTCTCGAGGCTCGCCGACGAGTAGACGGGGCCGGAGTAAGCAAAGACCTGACCGTACGCGGTCCCGAGTGCAGCATTGGCGATACGATGCGCATACATCTCGCGGTTCTTCGGATGCACTCCGCCTTCGATGTCGATGGAAACCGTAAGCGCCGTGGCGGGCTCGGCGAGACCGTTGAACGTCGCGCGCCGCATCAGCGTTGCGATGTCGGGCTCGGGCGGCGACGGCGGAAGCGGACTGGCCGTCTGATCGATCTGCAGTCCGCCGCCGGTGGGCAACTGCACGAACACGAACGGCAGGTCGCCGCTTTGCCATTCGCTGCGCCACGAGCGGATCAGCGCCGGAAGCAGGTGGTAGTAGTGCTCGACCGATCCGATCTCCTGTCGTGAAAGCTTGAGGTCCTGCTCGCCCTGCCAGAACACCACGCCGCGAATCGCGTAGCCGGCGAACGGTCGGATGTGCCGGGTGTATTGATCACCGAAGCTGCTCCACGCGCCGACAATGGACTGGACTTCGGGGTCTGCGTCATCGGCGGCGGCCGGGGCGAGCCACGTACGAATCGGAGTGCCGCCGGCCGCCCGGTTGATGATGCCGATCGGCACGCCGATCTCGGCCTGGATCTCCCGGGCGAAGGCGAGCGCGATACCCGACGGCCGATCGTGCCACTGGCCGCGCCGGCCGAGCGTGCGGATGTCGGGATACTCCTGCAGAGTCGTGCGCCCTGCGCGGCGGATCGCCATGTTCGATTGCCCCGCGCAGATCCACACGTCGCCCACCAGCACATCGCTGATCACGATGGTGTTGGTGCCCTCGATGGTCATCTGGTGCGGACCCCCGGCGACGAGCGGGTCGAGCTCGACCTGCCACAGGCCGTCGCTGCCGGTGGTGGTGCTGCGCGTCTGGCCGTCGAACGTGACGGTGACCGGCTCGCCCGCCGATGCGCGGCCCCACACCGGCACCACTGCGTCGCGCTGAAGGACCATGCCGTCGGCGAACAACGCGATCGGACGGCCGGTCACGGCTTCGATCTCGAGGTTGATCTCGGCGAAGGCCGCGGAGTGGCAGGCGATGACCAGCGCCAGCGCCGGCACGAGTTGCAGCACGAATCTTCGTGCGGCGGAGAAGGACGGGGATTGCGAGGATCGGACTTGCGGGGTGTGAAATGCCATCGATCGTCGGACTATCGTGCCGCGAGCCGGAGTTTGTCAAGGAGCGGCGAGCGTCCTACGGCATTCGACGTGATCGGTTGCCCTCGCGATCAGGCAGGGTCGGCCGTCGTGC
The DNA here is from genome assembly GCA_046261745.1 of Binatia bacterium. Lineage (GTDB taxonomy): Bacteria > Desulfobacterota > Binatia > UBA1149 > CAITLU01 > DATNBU01. The sequence goes on along the minus strand of JBHEOD010000002.1, from coordinate 42,422 downwards.
GCGCGGCGCCGCGCGGCGCCGGCTGAGGCGCTCCTTCGCCGACTCGACCAGCGTGTAGAACACCGGCACCACGAACAGCGTGAGCAGCGTGGACGTGGACATGCCGATCAGCACCGCCACGCCGAGCGGCCGGCGACTTTCCGATCCGGCGCCCAGGCCGAGCGCCACCGGGAAAATGCCGACGATCGTCGACGCTGCCGTCATCAGGATGGGCCGCAGCCTGACGCGTCCGGCCTGCGCCACCGCATCCATCGCCGTGGCGCCGCCGTCGCGAAGCGTGTTCGCGTGGTCCACGAGCAGGATCGAGTTCTTGGTGACCAGTCCCATCAGCATGATGAGTCCTATGAAGCTGTAGATGTTGAGCGTCATGCCGAAGACAGCCAGGCCCGCGAGGGCGCCGAACGTGGCCAGCGGCAGCGCCAGCATGATCGTGAACGGATGGACGAAGCTCTCGAACTGCGCGGCCAGCACGAGGAATACGGCAGCCAGCGCGAGCAGGAACGTGATGCTGAGTCCCTTGGAGCCGCGCACGAACTCGCGCGACTCGCCGGCGAGCGACGTGGTGAAGCCGGGCGGCAGGCTGTCGGCGGCAACTTCTCCCACCTGCGAGATGGCGGTGCCGAGATCGACTCCGTCCAGGTTCGCACTGAGGATCACCGAGCGCTTGCGGTCGTAGTGGTTGACGGCGCTCGGCCCGACGCTCTCGTCCAGGTGGATCACGTTAGAGAGCGGGATCAGCGAATTTTCGGCCGTGCGCACGTAGATGCTGGCCGGGTCGGTGGTTGCGAACCGGTCGCGGGCGGCGAGTTGCACGATCACGTCGTAGAGCTCGTTGCCCCGCCGGAAGCGGGTGGCGTCGTCGCCGCCGAGCAGCACGCGCATCGTGTCGGCGATGTCGGCGACGGAGATGCCGAGCGACGCAGCCTTCTCACGATCGATGCGGACGTCGAGCTGGGGCTTGTCGATCTCGAGATCGAGCTCGACGTCGAAGAGACCGGGCATCTTCTCGACCGTTTTCTCCAGGGACTGCGACGACGCGACCAGCTGCTCGAAGTCGGGGCTCTGGATGGCGAACTGGAGCGGCGTGCCACGGTTGCCCTGGCGCAGCGGGTTGGCCATGAAGAAGTACACGTCGGTGCCGACGATGCTGCGCGCCTTCTCGCGCAGCTCGGTGATCACGCTCTGGGTGCTTCGCGACCGGTCGCCGGCCTCCTGCATGCGCACGAACATGATGCCCTGGTTCACGCCGCCGGGGCCCGCCGCGCCAAAAGCGACCACCGAGAAAAAGGACACGATCTCGGGCGTGCTTGTCAGCAGGTCTTCCACCTCGCGCTGCACCGAGTTCTGGTAAGCCAGCGTCGAGCCCTCCGGCGATTTCAGGCTGGCGAGGAAGTAGCCGCGGTCGTCCTCGGGCACGAACTCCTTGCCCAGGAAAAAGAAGAGCCCGACGCTGGCCGCGGTGGTGGCCGCCAGTACGGCGATCGTCGTGGGCCGGTGGCGCAGCGCGATGCGCAGGGCGCGCTCGTACGCGGCGGACGTTGCGGTCACGCCGCGGTCAAACGCACGCGCCATCGCCCCGAACGTGTTCTGTCTGGACGCCGTCGTGCCGAGGCTCAGCACGCGCGAGCACAGCATCGGCGTCAGCGTGAGCGCCACGAAGCCCGAGACGGCCACGGCCACGGTCACCGTGATGCCGAACTCGTAGAAGAGGCGGCCGACCACGCCCGACAGGAATGCGATCGGCACGAACACGACCACCAGCGTCAAGGTGGTCGCGATCACCGCAAACGCGATCTCGTCGCTTCCGCGGCGGGCGGCCTCCACGCGGTCCATGCCCTCTTCCATGTGGCGGTAGATGTTCTCGAGCACGATGATGGCGTCGTCGACGACGACGCCGACCACCAGCGTCAGCGCCAGCAGAGTCAGGTTGTTGATCGTGAAATCGAGGAAATACATGGCGCCGAACGCGCTGATGAGCGAGACCGGGATGACGATGCTGGGGATCATCGTCGAGCGGAAGCTCTGCAGGAACACGAAGATGATGATGATCACCATCACGGTGGCCAGCACGAGGCTCTCCTGCACCTCGGCCACCGACTGCTCGATGAAGCCGGACTGGTCGAACGCGATCTCGAGATGGAAGCCGTCCGGCAAGGTTGCGCGGATGCGCTCGACCTCGGCCTTGACGGCGTTGGCCACGGCCAGCGTGTTCGCGCGTGACTGCTTGACGACGCCGAGGCCGGTCGTGGGCCGGTCGTTGAAACGCGCGGCCGTGCGCTCGTTCTCGTAGCCGTAGCGCACGCTGCCGACGTCGCGGATGCGCACCGGGGTGGCGCCGCGGTACGTGACGATGAGGTTCTCGAACTCTTGCGGAGTTTTCAGGTCGCCCTCGGTGCGGACGACGAACTCGCGCCACTTGCCCTCGATGCGGCCGGACGGCATCTCGACGTTCTCGCTTTCGAGAGCATGCAGCACGTCGGACACCGCGATGCCTGACGCCGTGAGCAGGTCGCGGTCGAGTTCGATACGCATCGCGCGCTTGTTCGATCCGCCCACCTGGATCTGGCCGACGCCCGGCAGCGTCTCGAGCCGCGGCCGCACCTCGCGGTCGGCGATGTCGATCAGCTCGAGAGTCGAGCGCGTGTCGGAGAACAGCGCGAGCCACATGATGGCCTGCGCGTCGGCGTCGATCTTGCGGACTTCGGGCTCCTCGGTGTTGTCCGGGAAGCGCGAGCGCACGCGGCTGACGCGGTCGCGGACGTCCTGGGCGGCGGCGTCGATGTCGCGCGCCAGGTCGAACTGGATGGTGATGTTGCTGACCTGCTCGGACGAGCTCGACTTCATGAAGTCGATGCCTTCGACCCCGTTGAGTTCCTCTTCGAGGATCTCGGTGATCTCGGTTTCAACCACCTCCGGGCTGGCGCCCGGCAACACCGTCGTGATCGACACGATCGGGAAATCGACGTTCGGAAGCTCGCGGACCGGGAGCCGCAGCCAGCCGGTCAGGCCGAGCACTACCAGTGCCAGCGACATCACGCTGGCCAGCACCGGACGCTCGATGGAGACGCGCGGCAGGTACACGTCAATTCGGTCCGGCGGCTTCCGCGTCGTCCGCGGGGGTCTTTTGCTGCTCGACCTGCGCACCGTCGCTCAGGCGGTGCTGGCCGCGCGTGACGATGGTCTCGCCGGCCGACAGGCCCGAGGCTACCTCGACGACCTCGGGGAGCCGCACACCGAGAACGATCTCGCGGCGCATCGCCACGCCGTCCTTGACGACGTACACGAAGGTCTTGCCCCCGTACGGGATCACCGCATCTTCGGGGACGACGACGGCGGCGGTGCGGCGCTCGCGCACGAGGCGCACGCCGACGAACTGACCGGCCTTGATCTTCTCGTCGGGGTTCGCGATTACCGCCTTGACGTTGACCATGCGCGTGTCGGTGTCGACGCGCGGGTCGATCACGCGCACGCGGCCGAGGCCGAGCAGCGTGCGGGCGGCGTCGGTGTCGCGGATCTCCGCGTCCATGCCTACTTCGATGCCCTCCATGGAGGAGCCCGGCACAGTGAACAGTACTTCGAGCGGATCGGTGGCCACCAGTGTCGCGATCACCGTGCCGGCCTCGACGAAGTTCCCCTCGTCCACGTAGCGGATGCCCATGCGCCCGGAGATCGGCGCCTTGAGCGTGAAGTCCTCGAGGTTGCGCTCGGCCAGCCGAACTTCGGCCTCGTGCTCGCGCACGGCGGCGGCGGCGGCCTTCTGTTCGCTGTCGAGTGTCGAGTACTCCTCGCGCGAGACGAGATCCTCGGCGGCGAGGTGGCGCGCGCGACCGAGGCGTTCGGTGGCCACCGCGACTTTCGCACGTGCGCTGTCGAGCTGGGCGCTGACGAGCGCGAGCGACGCGCGCGATTTGCTGTCGTCGAGCCGGGCCAGCACCTGGCCGGCTTCGACGCTGGTTCCTTCGACAAAAGGAGCGGAGACGAGCGTGCCGCTTACCTGGGGACGGATGTCGACCTGGCCGCTGGCGTACGCGGTGCCCACGGCGTCGAGCGAAACCTCGAGATCGCGCGTGACGACCGGCGCAATGTCGACGAGGAGCGGACGGGCTGCGCTGGTGGACGCAGCCGTGGGCGCGGAGTCGCCGCAGGACCATGCGCCGATTGCAAGGCAGGCGGCAAGGAGAGTTGCCGGCAGGGCGCCGGATCTTCGGGGTCGGTGCATGGGGGCGTGGCTCTGTCTTGAACGTTGGGTGGCGCGCTTTTGCCTGTGTGGGAACTGCTGCTCGCCCGATGCGGCCAATGACTGTCGCTTCGCGCTCCGCGTTATCGGAACCGGACTCGCCGCCCGCCACCTCGCGGCTCCTTCGCGCTCCTGTTAATCGGCAGTGGTCTCGCCCCGAGCCATCTCGCCGCTCGCCGGCTCGGGGCTCCAGCTCGTGACCGGAAGACTGAGCCGAGCCCGCAGGAACTCGAGGGTGGCGTCGACGGCGCGCGGGTCGATCGAGTAGAGCTTGCCACCGCCGTTCTTGTCGATCGGTGTGAGCAGCGTTGCCTCGGCGCCCGGCAGAGTGACGAGCTTCGTCTCGAGCTTCTTCCCCGTGTGGCGCGACCGTGCGTCGGTGGGAAACTGGCCGTGCTGGTAGATGTCGTCGGGAGTCTTGTCGCTGACGACGATGAGGGTGGGGGCGTCTACCTGGACGAGGTCGGTCTCGCCGACGATGTTCGCGAGCAGGATCACACCCGCGACCGGACACGCGGCGGCATAACGTGAGTAGATGCCGACGGCGCTGTCGGTGCTCGCGCTGTGGCCGAGCAGGAAGACGTGCTGTCGGTCGACTTTCGGGTGGTCCACCGCGCGTGTGTATGCTTCGAGCGAGGTGGACCGCACGGTGGAGAACTGGCCGGCACTGCTGCGGCCGGTGCCCGGCGAGTCGTAGCGGAACACCGCGAAGCCGGCGTCGAGAAGCTTGCGGGCGAATTGGGCGTAGATGCCGGTGGCCGGGTCCTCGCCGTAGCCCGGCGGAAGGCCGTCACGGTCGACCGCCTCGGAGGCGGGCAGGAGGACAACGAGCGGAGCAGGGGTTTTTGCCGGAAATTCCCACTGGGCCGATACGGTGGCGTCCACGCTGCCGAAGGTGGTTTCGACCTTCTCGATGGCGGGCGAGGTTGCGGCCGGAGGTGACGTGAGCGCGAAGGAGAGGGCGGGGGCGGCGAGCAGCAGCGCGGAGGTTGCGGCGACGCACGCGCGACGGATTCGCACGGCGGCGAGGGCGCTCGGCATAGTGGAGTCGGACATCGTCGGCTTCCCAAGAGAGGCGCGCGGCGCCCGCGCAAAGTCTCCCCGGAGACCGGGCGATGTCAAACAACGCGGAGCGCCGGCCGCGACGCGGCCAGCGCCCACGTGGACGGCCATGAGAACTCCGAGGCGCCGATGCGGCGTTTCGAAGCCGAGCCGAAGCTCGAAGTCATCCATGACGACGTCGAGCTGGTGTCCCGCCCCCCGCGGATTTTCCTGATCCGGCGGAGGGCAGGCCAACTCGGCACGGTACACGACGCCGTTGCCGTTGCTGGTCGTGACGACGAAGGCTTCCATCACCGGATCGACGGAGGTGGTGGGGATGACCCGGCCATGGAAGTTGAACGTGCCTCCTCGCACCGCCCGCGGATCCTCGATGGACATGTAGATGATGGCCGGATCGTTCTCGATCACGGTGCATGGCGGCACCAACTCGCACTGGTTGTCGCAGCTCACGACGGCCGGTTCCACGCAATCGGTGTCCGTGCAGTGGGCAAAACCATCGCCGTCGTCGTCGATCCCGTTGCCGCAGTTCTCCGAGCCAGGCGCGTCGCAGGACTCGCCGCAGGCGACTTCGAGCAAGCCGTTGCCGCACGATGTCGTTTCGTGAGAGCACACGCCGTCGAGGCAGGTGTCGGCGCCGTTGCACGCGAGGGAATCGTCGCACGAAGCGGTGTTGTTCGGGTGGGTGCAGGTTCCGGCACCGTCGTGTCCACGGCGAGAAATTCGTCAACCGGACAAGCCGACGACACGCCGCTGCAGGACTCGGGTACGTCGCAACTTCCTGCCGCGGCACAGCAAAGGCTGCCCGCCACGTCGAAGCAGTCGTCCGCGATCTCATTGCAGCTGTCGCCGCAAACCTCTCCGCCGAGGCAGGGGTCGCCGGAGTGAGCCGCGCAGGCGCCGTTCGTGCAGGCATCGTCACCGTTGCAGAACAGGCCGTCGTCGCACGGAAGAGCGTTCGCGACGTTGACGTATGCATCGAGGTCCTCGTCGCATGAATCGCTCGTGCAGATGTTCGAGTCGTTGCAATCATGGACAACGCCCCCACACAGCCCGGCCTCGCAGAAGTTACCCGTCGTGCAGAAGGAGCCGTCGTCGCACGCCAGCACGTTGGCGGTGTTGACGCAGGCGTCGAGGTCTTCGTCACACGAATCCGTCGTACAGAAATTCGAGTCGTCGCACGGGTTCGTTGCACCCGCGCAAACACCTGCGCCGCAAGTGTCGCCCGTCGTGCAAGAAGCAGAGTCGTCGCAGGAATTCGTGTTGTCCGGACGCACGCAGCCGAAGACGTCGGCGCTCGGGGCCAGAGGATCGCACAACTCGTCGGTGCAGAGGTTGCCGTCATCGACGCATTCGGCGTCTGTCGCGCACAAGGGCAGGACACCGCTGCACGTGCTGACCGCGTTGGAATTCATCGTGACCGCACCGGTCAGGGGTAGCTATCCTAGTCTCAAGGAGAGGGGGCGATAGGCCGTACATGTACGCGCGTACGTCCCCGCTTTTGCCGTTCGCGGCGAGGTGAACTTCGTGGCGATGGAACTTCGAAAATGGGCTACCGTTCGAGAAACTGACAACGCAGGGGCGCCCGCGTCGCGAGGACGATAGTCGTCGGCCGAGGTGATCGACTGGTCAGCGAGGCGCCGCGGCGACGGCAAGCCGAATGTCGAGCGTCAGGGCGAAAGCTTGCAGGTGCCTTTCGCGATCGTGTCCGTGACGAAGCTGTCGAGGTCGGCGGGGGATTGGTCGGCTTCGGCTTTCGTGTAGCGCACGGCGCCGGCGCGCACTGCGCACGTGCAAAGCGATTTCATCGATGCGATCCGCGGCTCCGGTTGCTTGCGGATCTCGCTCGTAAGCGGCGTCGCAGGATCGACGCGAAGTGATGCGCCGGCGCCGCAGCGCGTCGAAGGAGGGAAAGGCGTGTGGGGCGTCCGCGTGTAGAGCGTGCTCCGCAGCGGTCAAGCCGCCGGGAGCGTCACTGGCCTTGCATGGCGATCGATGCCGTTCAGTCAGCCTGACCCTGCATGGTGATCGATGCGTCCAGGAGGAGGTCCCCGTCTGCATTGACCGGGGTTTGCGAAAATTTGGACAGGACAAAGAAACTGCTCGGGTAAGTCGCGGCGACCGTAAGAGGGGTGCCTTCTGTCCTCGGGCACCCGGTTGGCGTCACGGCGGCCTTGCTCGAGTCGAAGCCGGAGTTGGCGAGGTAGGTCTTCACCGTGTTCGTGATTTCGTTGCAGGTCTTGACGGGCGTCGCCAGGATGCCCTGGCGAGCCCCTTCCCGAACGGCGGCGGTCAGGATCTGCTTTCGCCAGAACGCCATGCCGAACTCGATGACCCCGAACAGAACGACGCAAAGCACCGGCAGGACAAGCGCGAACTCGACCGCCGAAACCCCTCGCTGACCTGACCTGCCGTACCTGACCATCTCGATCCCCCTCCGCCCGAAGGCTGGCTGCAACGAACGGCGCCCCCGAGCTACCGTCGCTTCCAACAAATATACGATGATCCTGAGGCCACAAATACCATCTGGCAACGCCCACCGAAGAATATCCGACTACAAGTCGGGCCGCGGTCAACGGGTCAACCCCGGGTTCGCTTCCTCTGCCCGGCCCCCGATCCCAACGATGCGCCAACTTGTGCGGACGCCGACAGCCGGGTCGCCTTGCGGCCCTTTCTCCTCGCCACGCGTTGGCTCCTGGCGACCAGCCGCGGAAACAAAGGTTTTCCGCGGCTGGAGCATCGAAGCGCCACCCGGCCGGGGCGGTGAACGCGAGGGAGGTGGTGGTCCCCGCCGGCCTCAAGAAGGCCCGGGCAAGGTCGAGATCGTCGGTCTCGACTGGTTCGGTCTTGAGCCGATGCGCAGCTCCTGCAACCGCGTCGATCCGCGCCTCCACAGTCCAGGTGCGGTCGCCGTTGCAGCTGGTAGTCTGCTTCCACGCGAATCGGTCCAGCGAGATGTCGTGAAGCGTACCCGCGACTGTGCCGGCAGGCCGTCGCCGTCGCTGCCGGTCGCGAAGGTGCAACTCGTTGCTGACGCGGGGGATGGTGAAGCGGTCGAGGACCTGGGGCTGCGCGGGGATCGGAACCGCAGTGAAAGTCATTGAGCGATCTCGATCACGTCGCAGCCAATCGACGAGCCGTCCTTGCACCGCAAGCTGCTCCGTTATGCCACACGGACGCGCTGCCGCGCCTCCCCCTCTTCGCCTTGTTCCGGGTGTTCCGACGGCGCGCGATATTGAATCGCTTCGGAGATGTGCAACTCGTCGGTCTCATCGCTTTGGGAGAGGCAGGCAATCGTGCGGGCGACGCTGATCGTTCGGGTGATTCCACGGGCGGAAAGCATCATCGTTCGTGAAGCACGCGCGATCAGGCGTTCCGCGCTGGCCGAAAGGCGTGTTGCAGCGCCCAATAGCCTTCGCCGCCGGGCAGCGCAGACACGCGCGCGTACGGTCATGCTGGTTTCTTCGTTGCCGTCCGCCCTGAGCTCGCTGATGTCCACGCTCGGCACATCGACGTATAGATCGACGCGGTCCAGCAGCGGTCCACTGATTCGTGCGCGGTAGCGCGCAACATCGCCGTCGCTACACTTGCATTCCCTTACTCCCGTTCGCCAGAACCCGCACGAACAGGGGTTCATGGCGGCTACGAGCAAGAATCTTGCGGGAAAGGTGATCTTCGCGCCTGCTCGGCTGATGGTGAGCTGCTTGTCCTCGAGCGGCTCGCGAAGCTGGTTGAGGATGCGCGGCGAGAACTCCGGAAGCTCGTCGAGGAAAAGCACGCCGTTGTGCGCGAGGCTGATCTCGCCCGGCACCGGCCACGAACCGCCGCCGACGAGGCCGGCGCCCGACGTCGTATGGTGGGGCGCGCGCCACGGCCGTTTGGCCACCAGCACGGCGTCTCCCTTGCTGCGCGCGACGCTGTGGACCGACGTGGTCTCAATGGCTTCGCGCAGCGACAGCGGCGGCAGAAGAGTGACCATGCGGCGCGCGAGCATCGTCTTGCCGGCGCCGGGCGGACCCGAGAACAGGATGGCGTGCTCGCCCGCCGCGGCAACTTCGAGCGCGCGCTTGGCCTGGCCGAGGCCGCGAACCTCGCAGAGGTCCACGTTGTCGTCGTTCATGGCGGCCGCGAGCAGTGCGGCGGCGTCGGTGCGAACCGGCGTAGCGGCAAAGTTGCTGCGTGCGAGGTCGAGCGCTTCTCGGAACGTGGCGGCGGCGTACACGTCCACGCCTTGGGCGAGCGCTGCTTCTGCGGCGTTCTCCGTCGCCACGACGAGGCGCCGCGGGCCGTCGCGCGCCGCGGCGATCGCGGCGGGCAGCGCGCCGCCGACGGGGCGAAGCGTGCCGTCGAGTCCGAGCTCGGCGAGGAATACAGCAGACTCGATCGCCCGCGCAGGGCATTTGCCGTCCGCCGCGGCCAGCGCCATCGCGATCGCGAGATCGAAGCCGGAGCCAGCCTTGCGGCGCGATGCCGGCGACAGGTTCACCGCGCAGCGCGACGACGGGAATGCCTCGAGAGCTTCGCGCACCGCGGAACGCACGCGCTCGGCGCCTTCGCGAACCGCGGCGTCCGGCAGTCCGACGATGAGGAAGTGCGGAAGGCCCGGCGAAATGCTCGCCTCCACCTGCACGAGATAGCTGTCGACGCCCTGGTGGGCAGCGGTGCGCGTGACGGCATACACGCCCGAAGTTCTCCCGCACGCACGCGTGAACCGTCAATGACACGGTCGGCATGAGTCGTTCAGGGTCGGGCGGCGCAGAAAGTACGCAAAACGAGTCGGACGCCGATTCAGAGCCCTTCGAGTCCGGGGCCACCGAAAACCTGCGAACCGCAAAAATAAATGGGGTCTGACCCCATTTATGGGAAAGCGGCCAGGCCCCAATGGCTCAAAAAAAGGGGTCTGACCCCATTTATTGGCGGAACTGCGTCAGGCTTTCGGAATCGCCATGCCGCGAACTACGGCTTCGCGTGCGCCGACTCGCGCGAGCCAGGCCGAGATGCCGGACATCGCGGCGACCTTGTCCGGCATCATCGCCGTGAACGGCCCCCACGCGGCGGCCACCCACGGATACGCCGCCATGTCGGCAATCGAATACTCGCCGGCAATGTAGTCGTGGTCGGCGAGCCCGCGGTTGAACACGTCCATCAGTCGCAGCGATTCGTCGAGGTAGCGCTGGATGGCCTGTGGTACTTTCTCGGGTGCGGTGTTCATCCAGTAGTTCACCTGGCCGAGGAACGGGCCGATGCCGCTCATCTGGAACATCAGCCACTCCATCGCTTCCGCACGTGCACGCGGTTCATCGGAAAGGAAACGCGCGTGCTTCTCGGCGAGGTGGATCATGATCGCTCCCGACTCGAAGACGGACAGCGGCCCGCCCTTCGCGTCGTGGTCCACGATGGCCGGGATCTTTCCGTTGGGATTGATCGCGAGGAACTCGGGCGATTTCTGCTGTTCTTCGCCGAGGTTCACCGCGTGAACACGGTACGGGACGCCGAGCTCTTCGAGAAGAATGGAGACCTTGCGGCCGTTCGGGGTTGTCCAGGTGTAGAGGTCGATCATGGCGCGCACTTTGCCGTGCCCCCGAAAATCAGTCCATCGCTCCAAGGCGTGCGCGCGGGGAAAAAAACTTCGGGGGCCTCAGCGGCGGACGCGGCGGAACAGCGGGCGTTCGTCGTCGGCGGCGGCCTGGTAGGTGACCGTGAAATCGTCGAATGCGCCGATGGCCTTCTCGATGTCCTTACCGGGCTTGACCGCGAACGAATCGATGCCGCAGCGGCTCATCAGGAACATCTCGTCGCGCATCACGTCGCCGATGGCGCGGATCTCGCCCTTGAAGTCGAGGCGACTACGCAGCATGCGGGCCGTGCTGTAACCGCGGCCGTCGGTGAACGCGGGGAAGTCGACGGCGATCAGCGCGAGGCGGTCGCGGTCGTGCACGTCGTCGGGCGACTCGTTGCTGCGAAGCACGACGCCCACCGGCGAGCCGGTCGCCAGCAGTTCTTCTCGATTGTCGTTCCAGCGTGCGAGGCTGACGATGGCGTGCGCCCCGGCGGGCTCCTCGTCCTTCACCACGTGCCATGCGTCCTCGACGATTCCCCTGTCTTTGACCACCACTTTCATCGGTTCCCCTTTCTCTCCCATCGCATCCGACTCAACCACCGATCGCCGGCGCCGGCTCACGCACCGTACGCGGCTTCCTTGAACGGCTCGGGGCCGAGGCGGCGGTAGCAGTCGAGGAACGTCTCGTCGGCATCGGTGCGCGACTTCAGGTAGTGCCCGAGCACCTTTTCGACGGCGTCGGCCACCTTGCCCTCGGGCAGCGCGGGGCCGAGGATGCGGCCGAGCGACGCGGAGTCGCTGTCGTGGCCGCCCAGCATGAGCTGGTAGACCTCCTCGCCGTTCTTGTTGATGCCGAGCACGCCGATGTTGCCCACGTGATGGTGCCCGCACGCGTTGATGCAGCCGCTGATCTTGATGCTGCACGGGCCGATGTCTTCCTGGTAGTCGAGGTCCTCGAAGCGATTGGACAGCTCGAGCGACAGCGGGATCGAGCGCGCGTTGGCGAGTGCGCAGTAATCCAGCCCCGGGCACGCGATGATGTCGGTGATCAGGCGGAAGTTCGGCGTGGCCATGTCGAGCGCGACGAGCTCGTCGTAGAGCTCCGGAAGGTGGGCTTCCCTCACGTCCGGCAGCACCATGTTCTGCGTGTGCATCGTGCGCACTTCGCCGAAGCTGTAGCGGTCGGCGAGTTCGGCCACGCGGTCGAGCTGTGTGTCGCTGACGTCGCCGGGCGGGATGCCCTGCTTTTTCAGCGACAGCACGACGATGCGGTAGCCGGTCATCTTGTGCGAGAGCACGTTGGTCTTGAGCCAGCGCGCGAAATCCGGATCGGACGCCTTGCGGGACTCCAGGTCTGCAACGTTGCCGCGTGCGATCGTCTCGGGCTCGTACGGCGGCGGGGCGAATCCGACCGCGATACGCTCGAGCTCTTCACGCTCGAGCTTGAGGTTCGGATTGCGACTGCGCTCGAAGTCTTCCTCGACGAGGCGTGTGAAGGCCTCCTCTCCAAGCTCGCTGACAAGGATCTTGATGCGTGCCTTGAACTTGTTGTCGCGACGCCCGTGCAGGTTGTACACGCGCAGGATGGACTCGAGGTAGGCGAGCAGGTCTTCGTACTCGACGAAGGGGCGAACGACGACGCCGATGAACGGCGTGCGACCCATGCCGCCGCCGACCCACACCTCGAATCCACGCCGTCCTTCGGCGTTGTCGACGATGCGCACGCCGATGTCGTGAAAACGGATTGCCGCGCGATCGTTCCCCGGCGTGCCGGTGACGGCGATCTTGAATTTGCGCGGCAGGAACGCGAACTCCGGATGGAACGTGGACCACTGGCGCAGCAACTCGCAGTAAGGGCGCGGGTCCTCGAGCTCGTCCGGTGCGACGCCGGCGAACGGGTCGCTGGTGATGTTGCGGATGCAGTTGCCGCTGGTCTGGATGGCGTGCATCTGCACGCTGGCGAGGTCGTCGAGGATGGACGGCACGTCCTCGAGGCTCGGCCAGTTGTACTGGATGTTCTGTCGGGTGGTGATGTGCCCGTAGCCGCGATCGTAGCGGCGCGCGATGTGCGCGAGCATCCGGATCTGCTTGCTGCTCAGCACCCCGTACGGGATGGCCACGCGCAGCATGTACGCGTGAAGCTGCATGTAAAGGCCGTTTTGCAGGCGCAGCGGCTTGAACTCGTTCTCGGTAACTTCACCGTCGACGCGGCGCTGCACCTGGCCGCGGAACTGGCGGGCGCGCTCTTCGACGATCTTCTGGTCGTATTCGTCGTACTGGTACATATTCTCTCTCCTGCAACCGCGACTCCGGTTCACGGTTGCGCTGGACGTCGCGCTATGGCGCTCCTGTTTGGACGTCGCGCCGATGCGTTTCCATTTGGACGTCGCGCCAATGCGACGCCGATGCGCTCCTACTTGGACGTCGCGCTAGTGCGCTCCTACTTGGACGTTGCGCTAGTGCGCTCCTACTTGGACGTCGCGCTAGTGCGCTCCTTCGGCGATGTCGGGGCGGCGGTACGGCACCGTCGGCCCCTTGGCGCGGATCTCTTCGCGCGCGGTCAGCGGGTCGATGGCAGGCCCCTCGAGGCGCACCGAGAACGCGTAGGGATCGGCGATGGTGGCCTCCTCGCGCATTGCGTCGGCCAGCATGCGGTCTCGTTCGGCTTCGTCCGCGGCCGGGTGGGCGTCCTGCAGGTTCGTGGACCAGCTTCCGTCCTGGCGGCGGTAGCACGGGGCCCCGCTTCCGAGGATGTTCGCGGTTACGACAAAATGGGTTCCTCTGGGAGTTGCCATGGCCTGCCATTGTGGCCGAGGCCGAGGAATAAACAAAAGGCATAATTTCTATACCTCCGATGTCCTGAGGCTATGGTAGCTTCGGGCCATGGCCCTGAACCTCAATCACCTGAGGATCTTTCGCGCGGTTCTCGAGGAGGGCTCGATCACGGGGGCCGCCCACGCTCTTCGCATCAGCCAGCCCGCCGTTTCGCGCCAGCTTTCCGAGTTCGAGGCCGCCCTCGGCGCCCGTCTGGTGGACCGCCTGCCGCGCGGCATCCGTCCGACCGCGGCGGGCGAGATGCTCGGCGAGCGCGCGCGCCGGATCTTCGCGGAGGAGCAGGGTGCCGAGCGCGACCTGGGCGAGTTGCTCGGCATGCATCGGGGACGCCTCGCGGTGGGCGCCAGCACGACGATCGGCAGCTACCTGGTGCCGCAGGTCTTCGGCGATTTCGGCGCGCAGCATCCCGGCGTCACGCTCGACCTGCAGATAGGCAATACGCGTGCGATCCAGAACGACGTGCTCGACGGCGGCGACGGCAACGACGCGCTCGACGCCGGTGCAGGCGACGACGTCCTCGTCGGCGGCCCCGGGAACGACTCGCTCGCCGGCGGCCCGGTGCTGATCGCCGGCCCGGACTCCGCGGGCGGACCGCTGGCCGGCGTGAAATCGCTGCGCGCGGTCGGCCTCGCGCAAATGCCGTTCATCGCGCGCGAGGCGGGGTCGGGCACTCGCGACGTGATCGAGGCGGCGCTCCTCGCGAAGGGCGTCGAGGTGAAGCCGACGATGCATCTCGGCAGCACCGAAGCGATCAAGAACGCTGTCGCGTGCGGGCTCGGCGTGGCGATGGTCTCGCACCTGACGATCGCACTCGAATGCGAGATCGGGCGGCTGCGCGAAGTGGAAGTGCGCGACCTCAAGATTCGCCGCGCGCTTCACTGCCTCACGCTGCGCGGCAAGCAGCCGAGCCCGGCGGCGACGCATTTCCTGGCTTTGCTGCACGAGCGCTATGGGCAGCGACGCTCCGGCGGTTTGCGTACGTGAGGCGCGCCGTTCGCTGCACTCGCGCTCGTTCGTAAAGGGCGAGCAGGTCCACTGACCATGCTCGCTGGGACGCTGAGGCCGGCGAAGCGGGCTGTGAGCGGATGTCAGGCGAGGCCGAACGTCGCAGGTAGCGGGGATTCCAACTCCAGCATCTCGTGCGTGCGCGGATGTCGCAGCCGAAGGCGCGTCGCGTGAAGAGCGATCGGCGTCATGGTCGCGTTGTCGAGTCGCGCGGGTTCCTCGCTCGCTGCGAGCAGCGAATACAAGTGATCCCCGACGATGGGGTGCCCGATGCTGGCGAGGTGTGCGCGCAACTGATGCGTGCGGCCGGTCTCAGGCGTCAGCTCCACCAGCGTGCGGTCCGCGAACCTTTCGACCGTGATCCAGCGCGTGACGGCGTGACGGCCGCCGTCGCCCAGCTCGACCACGCCGCGGCGGAAACGTCCGGGCTCGCGCCCGAGCGGCGAGTCGATCACGCCGCCTTCCGCATCGACGTGACCGATCACGAGCGCGCGATAGATTCGCTGGATCTCCCGTTTCATCTGCGCCCGGACCAGCGCCGCCTTCGTTTCCGCACTCTTGGCCACAACGAGGAGGCCGGACACGACGGCGTCGAGGCGCTGCGCGGCGTGCGGGCGCCAGCGCGCCCACGGATCCGCGCTGCGGCCGCCCGCGTAGTGCACGAGCGCGTTCACCAGGGTGTGCTCGCGACTGTCGCCGAGCGGATGCACGTGCATGCACGCCGGCTTTTCCACCACGACCAGCTCGTCGTCCTCGTGCACGATCGACAGTTCGCAAGGCCACGGGGGATTCCAGCGTCCGGCGGCTTCGAGCCGCGCGAGGGCCGAGGTGTCAATGGATAGGCGGTCTCCGTCGGCGACGAGATCGACCGTGCGACCGCTGACCTCGTTGTCGCCGACGGCGATGGTCACGAATCCGGACGTGATGAGGTCACCGACTTCGATCACCGGCACCAGTGCGAGGCGATCCTTCATGTAGTCGACGAGGCGGGCAACTCCTGCGACGCCGTTTACGGTGTGGACGAGGCGCCGCGAAGCAGGCGCGATGTCGGTTGGAGGCGGGGGCTTCTCGATGGGCGGCTTCATCGCGGGGGTGGCAGCGCAGCGCCGTGCAGGCGCGGCGACCGGTGGTCCGGAGTAACCCGCCCCGGACCGCGTGTCGAGGACGTGGCAGTGCCGCGCCGGGAGACGGTCGCGCGGCACGCATCGCCGTCGAGCCGCACGCCCGGGCCGGATGCATTCGCCCGACGACGCGGCTAGCATCCGCGCGTGCTTCTGGTCATCGACAACTACGACTCGTTTACCTACAACCTCGTGCAGTACCTCGGGGAACTCGGTGCCGAAGTGGAGGTGCGTCGCAACGACGCCATCGACATCGCCGGCATCGAAGCGCTTGCCCCCACCGGCATCGTGATCTCGCCGGGCCCCTGTACCCCGAACGAAGCCGGCATCTCCATGGGCACGGTCGAGGCCTTCGCGGGCCGCATCCCCATCCTGGGCGTGTGCCTCGGCCACCAGAGCATCGGCCAGGTGTTCGGCGGCCGCGTGATCCGCGCGCCGCGCCTGATGCACGGCAAGACCTCTTTGATCCATCACGACGGCCGCGGCTTGTTTCGCGGCATCGCCAATCCGTTCATCGCGACGCGCTATCATTCCCTCATCGTCGAGCGCGAGACGCTTCCCGACGTGCTCGAGATCAGCGCGTGGACCGACGAAGGCGAGATCATGGGGCTGCGCCACCGCACGCTCTCGGTCGACGGCGTGCAGTTCCATCCCGAGTCGATCCTGACCGTGGAAGGCAAGCGCCTGCTCGGCAACTTCCTCGAGATGCTCTCGCCGAGCGCGAAAGCCGCCTGAAGGCCCGTTCGAAGCGAAGTCCCACGCTTCGCGGTTCCGCTCTCGACCGTCCTTCTCGCCTTGCCGGCCTTCCGTCCAACGCGCGATGGCGCGCTCTCGACGGCAGTCGCGGTGTCGTCAGGCCGCCAACTCTTCGAGACATCTCCGGATGCTCTCGTGCCCGAGCTTCTCGGGCGGGAGGCTCGAGAGGACGTGGAGCCGCCGAGTGAGTTCCTGCAGCGTGTCGGCGAACGCGGCGCGGCGGACTTGCGTCGATCCCTCGGCGGCAGGATCCGGCAAGCCCCAGTGCACACGGGTCGCCTTGCCGAGCCACAAAGGGCAGGCCTCGGCGGCGGCGCTGTCGCAAAGCGTGATCACGAAGTCGAGAGGCGGCGCTCCGGGCCCGGCGAATTCGTCCCAACTCTTCGAGCGAAGTCCGCCAGTCGGATAGCCGCGGCTCTCCAGCAGATCCACAGCATCCGGATGAACCGCGCCTTTCGGAGCGCTTCCGGCGCTATGTGCTTCGAACTGGCCATCGCCGAGCCGGTTCAGCACGGCCTCGGCGAGGATGCTGCGGGCGGAGTTGCCGGTACACAGGAAAAGAATGCGTTTCATTGTGGCCGTCCTTTCGGCGCGCGCGCGGCTGCCGGCGTCGGCGTATCGTGGAAGTACCGCGTCCGAAGCCAGCGCGATGCGCCGACGAGACTGATCAGCACGGGAACTTCCACCAGCGGCCCGATGACCGCGGCAAAGGCGGCGCCGGAGTCGATGCCGAAGACGGCGATGGCCACCGCGATCGCAAGCTCGAAGTTGTTGCTGGCCGCGGTGAACGACAGCGTGGCGCACTTCGGATAGTTCGCCCCGGCGCTGCGCCCCATCCAGAACGACACGAAGAACATCACGACGAAGTAGATCAGCAGCGGCACCGCAATGCGCAAAGCGTCGCCGGGGATCGACACGATCACCTCGCCCTTGAGGCTGAACATCACGAGGATGGTGAACAGAAGCGCGACGAGCGTGAGCGGGCTGATGCGCGGGATGAACTCGGTCTCGTACCAGTCCTTCCCCTTGGCGGCGACGAGCGTGAAGCGCGTGACGATGCCGGCCGCGAAGGGAATTCCGAGGTAGATCAACACGCTCTCGGCAATCTGGCCCATGCTGACGTCCACGAGGCTGCCCTCGAGCCCGAAAAATGGCGGAAGCACGGTGATGAAGAAGTAAGCGTACACGCTGTAGAACAGCACCTGGAAGATGCTGTTGAACGCGACCAGCCCGGCCGCGTACTCCGTGTCGCCCTCGGCTAGGTCGTTCCAGACGATGACCATCGCGATGCAGCGCGCGAGGCCGATCATGATCAGGCCGACCATGTACTCGGGGTAATCGCCGAGGAACGTGATCGCGAGAACGAACATCAGGATGGGACCGACGATCCAGTTCTGGACCAGCGACAGGGAGAGGATGCGCCAGTCGCGGAACACGTCGCCGAGTTCCTCGTACTTCACCTTGGCCAGCGGCGGATACATCATCACGATGAGGCCGAGCGCGATTGGAATGTTGGTAGTGCCCACCTGGAAGCGGTTGATGAACGCCTCGGTGCCGGGAACGCCGTAGCCGAGGAGCACGCCAGCGGCCATCGCGAGGAAGATCCACAGCGTCAGGAAGCGGTCGAGGAACGAGAGGGCGGGAGATGTCATGAGAGTTGCCTCGGCTGCGGCAGCGCGAGCGCGTCGCGAAGCTCGGTCATGCGCCCGGGTACGATGCGGTAGTAGACCCACGTGCCCCGCTTCTCGCGGCCGAGCAGGCCGGCGTCGTAAAGCACCTTCAGGTGATGACTGACCGTCGGCTGCGAAAGGCCGAGCGGCTCGGTGAGGTAGCATACGCAAGCTTCGGCGGAGGGCTGCGCGGCGATGAAGCTGAGCAGACGAAGGCGGGCCGGGTCGGCGATGGCCTTGAAGGCTTCGGCCAGTTCCTCGGCGTCGGCCTTGCCGAGCCGGCCCTGAAGGACCGGACAACAGGCGGAGGTCGCGGCGGTATTTTTTTCCATATCGACATATTGACATTCATCGATGGGTGGCGCAATCCATCGATAGCCGTCGATGTAAAAAGCTGGCGCCCATGACGAAGCTGGCGGTCCTCGAGCGGGGCGGCGCCGCCCGACACGCGGCGCTCAATAAGGATGGAGGACCTCGATGCCGGATTCACAGTCGCTCATTCCAATCGTCTCTCCCTGCGCATGGACCGGCGCCGGCCTGGCCGGCAATGACGAATGGATCTACCGGCTCAGCGCCGAAGAAGTGGCTGCTGCGCTCGCCACGGCCGCGGCCGTACGCCGATTCGGCAAATCGCGAGAGGATCTTGCTGCAGGCGACATCGACATTGGTGCGCTGGCACCCGCGGTGGAGGCCTGGCGCCAGGCGCTACATCGCGGAAGAGGCTTCACGCTGATCCGCGGGTTGCTTGTGGATTCGATGACTCCGGAGGATGCCGCCGCGGTCTACTGGGTAATCGGCCTGCACCTGGGAACACCCGTGCCGCAGAACTTCCTCGGCGAACTTCTCACCGACATTCGCGATACCGGCGCCGATCCTAACGACCCGAGCACGCGTTTGTACAAGACTCGCGTCGAGCAGGACTTCCACACCGACGGCGCCGACATCATCGGCCTGCTGTGCCTGAAGACTTCGAAGAGCGGAGGCCAGAGCCGCATCGTAAGTTCGGTTACGGTGTACAACGAAGTGCTGCGCCAGCGGCCGGAGCTTGCGCCGGTGCTGTTCGAGAATTTCTACTGGCACTACTTCGAACCCCAGATGGAAGCGCCGGTGCATTTCGTGCGACCCATTTGTGCGGAGCGCGGCGGCGGTCTGAACACGTCCTTCATTCCCTGGTACATCCGCCGCGCGCAGGAACTCGAGGACGTTCCGCGCTTCACCACGCCGCAACGGCAAGCGCTCGAACTTATGGAACAGACGGCCAACGACCCGTCGCTGTACCTCGACATGGAGTTTCTTCCCGGCGACATCCAGCTGCTGAAGAACTCGGTGATCCTTCACAAGCGCACGGCCTACGAGGATTGGGACGAGCCCGCGCGGCGGCGTCACCTTTTGCGGCTGTGGCTGGCCGCGCCGGACTTCGAGGACGGCGACGAGCAACTTCGCCGCGGCATCACGGTGGAGGCAGCGCAATGACCACCACCCTCACCATTCTGGCAATCGTCGGGACGATCGGCGCGATTGACGTGCTCTATTACCACCTGTACCGCTTTCGCCTCTACTCGCAGCCGGGCAGCGTGGCCGAAGAAGTCACGCACCTGCTGCGCAATGCGATCTTCATTGCGATCCTTCTTGTGTGCATGCAGCCGGCGACCGAACCCTGGGCGCGCGTCATGTTCTTTCTGTTCGCGGCCGACTTGACGAACTCCGTCATCGACGTGCTGCTGGAGAAGAACTCGCGCGCGCCGTTCGGCGGTTTGCCGAGCGGCGAGTATCTCGTGCACATCCTCTCGACATTCGGCACTGGTGTGGCGGTGGCGTCGTACACGATGGCGCTCGGCTCGCCCGCGCCGGTGCTCGAGGGACTGCTGCTGTGGCAGGTGTGGGGAATGATCGCGATGGGCGTCGCGCTGCTCCTCATCGAAGGCGCGCTGTTCGTGCGGGCATTCCAAACGCGTCCGCAGGCGCCGCCCCTCCACGCCGCCACAACATAGGCTCAGCCCCAATCCCCCGGCGTCCCACGAAAAAGGGGTCAGACCCCATTTTTCCAGGCCCCGAGGAAAAGGGGTCTGACCCCATTTTTTGCGGGTGGGTGGGTTATGGCGTGGGTGGGATTGAATCGCGGGGCGCGGCGGCGGTACGCCGGTGGGCGTGGAAGATGAGGAGACGAAGGCTTGGCTGGCACTCGCGCTAAGCTCGAACGGCCGGCCGGACCAGTGGCTCGCGCTGGCGCGGGACTGCGGCGGGGCGCTCGAGACGGTTCACGCCGCGGATGCTGAGCTGACCGCGCACGGCGCGTTGCCGCCCGCCATCGCGATACTGCGCCGCATCTGGCCGCAACGCGCGAGCCGGGCGCTCGACTCCTGTCGTCGCGCCGGCATTCGCATTGCCGCCTACGGAAGCGAGTCGTACCCGGCGTCGCTGGCCGGCCTTTCCGACCCGCCCCTGGTCCTGTTCTGGCGCGGCGCCGAGCCGACGATCTCCTGCACGCCCGCCGTGGCCGTCGTGGGCTCCCGCCGGTGCTCGGAGTACGGCGAGAGGACGGCCGCGCGGATCGGGCGCGAGGCGGCCGCGGCCCGCATCGTGGTCGTCAGCGGGCTGGCCCGTGGTATCGACGCCGCGGCGCATCGCGGCGCCCTCGAGACCGGGCGGACGTCGGCCGTGCTGGCGGGCGGCCTCGATCGCATCTATCCGGGCGAGCATTGTTCGCTGGCCGAGCGCGTGGTGGCGTCGGGCGGATGCCTTCTCTCAGAGCAGCCGCCCGGAGTCGGGCCGCGGCCCTGGCTGTTCCCGTTCCGCAACCGGATCATCACCGGCCTGTGCGTGGCCACCGTCGTGGTTGAGGCCGGCATGCGCAGCGGTTCGCTTGCCAGCGCCCGCCACGCGGTCGACCAGGGGCGCGACGTGTTCGCGGTGCCGGGGCCGATCGACTCCCCTGTGTCGGAGGGCTGCAACTGGTTGCTCACGCAGGGGGCGGCGCCATTTTGCAGGACGTCCGATCTCGCCTCCGTGGACGCACTGTCGAAACTGGTTGAGAAAAAAGCACGTAAGAGTTCTAAAAAGCTTGATTTAACGATGCTGCAGATTGGGCCGGAAGAGCAGGCGGTTCTGGCAGCCATCGAGGCCGGATCACCAACCGCCGACGACGTCACCGCGGTCACCGCACTTGACGGCACACGAGTTCTGGCGTTGTTAACGGCCCTCGAACTCGACGGCCTCATCCGCCGCGAGGCCCACGGGCGCTTTCGCACCTGCCCGCCGGGGCGCTGAGACCGCGTTCCCCACGATCGCTTATAAGGAAGGACCCCACCACCTCATGGCCGCCAAGAACCTCGTCATTGTCGAATCGCCCGCGAAGGCCAAGACCCTGGCCCGTTACCTCGGGCGCGACTACCAGGTCGTGGCCTCGGTCGGTCACCTTGTGGACCTGCCCAAGAGCAAGCTCGGCGTGGACGTCGAGAAGGACTTCGCGCCCGACTACGAAGTGATCCGCGGCAAAGCCAAGGTGATCAAGGAACTGAAGGCCGCCGCCAAGGGCAAGGACACCATCTACCTGGCCCCCGACCCCGACCGCGAGGGCGAGGCGATCGCGTACCACATCCGCGAGCACGTCGTCCCCAAGGGCTTCAAGGGCGAGGTCCACCGAGTCCTCTTCAACGAGATCACCAAGGGAGCCGTCCAGAAGGCACTCAAGTCGCCCGGCCTCATCGACACCAGCAAGTTCGAGGCGCAGCAGGCCCGCCGTGTGATCGACCGCCTCGTGGGCTATCAGATCAGCCCGCTGCTCTGGGACAAGGTTCGCCGCGGTCTCTCCGCCGGCCGGGTCCAGTCCGTGGCCGTGCGACTGCTGGTTGAGCGCGAACGCGAGATCCAGGGCTTCGTGACGGTCGAGTACTGGCAGATCACCGCCAAGCTGCACCCCGCGCTGAGCGCCGCGCTGGCCGACGCGGGCGAACCCCAGCTCTTCGATGCACGCCTGGCCGAAGTCGACGGCAAGAAGATCGACACACGCAACCTCAAGGCCGAGGCCGGTACGACCGACAACCGTTTTTACATCCGCGACGAAGCCCAGGCGCGCGAGCTCGAAAAGCGCTTCCGCGAGGCAAGCGACTGGCGCGTGGCCGAGGTCAAGCGCACCGAGCGCCAGCGCCGCCCGGCGCCGCCGTTCATCACGTCGACGCTCCAGCAGGAAGCCTCGCGCAAGCACGGTTTCCAGCCGCGCCGCACGATGTCGGCCGCACAGCGACTCTACGAAGGTGTCGAACTCGGCACCGAAGGCACGACCGGCCTGATCACGTACATGCGTACCGACTCGACGCGCGTGTCGCCGGACGCACAGACGGCGGCGCTCGCGTACGTGCGCAGCACGTTCGGAGATGCGTTCGCACCGGCGTCGCCGAACAACTACCGCAGCAAGAAGAGCGCGCAGGACGCGCACGAGGCCATTCGTCCGACGTCCCTCGATTATCCACCGGAGAAGGTGCGCGAGTTCCTGCCCTCCGACGAGCTGCGCGTCTACACGCTCATCTGGAACCGCTTCCTCGCCAGCCAGATGTCGCCGGCACTCTACGATCAGACTTCGGTGGACATCGAAGCGGCCGGCGGACGTTTCCGCGCGAGCGGCCAGGTGCTTCGCTTCGCGGGCTTCCTGCGTGTTTACGAGGAAGGACGCGACACCCCGGACGAGAACGACGACGCGGGCACGCTGCCCGATCTGAAAGAAGGCCAGGACGTGTCGCTGCGCGAACTGGCAACCACGCAGCATTTCACGCAGCCGCCGCCGCGCTTCACGCAGGCCTCTCTGATTCGCGAGCTGGAGGAACGCGGCATTGGTCGACCGTCCACGTACGCCGCGATCATGTCGACGATCATCGGCCGCGAGTACGTGCGTCAGGACGAAAGCCGTCGCCTCGTGCCGACCGAACTCGGCACACTGGTGACCGACCTCCTCGTCGAATCGTTCCCGGACATCCTCAACGCCGAGTTCACCGCGGATCTGGAGAATCAGCTCGACGGCGTCGAAGAAGGCAAGACCGGCTGGCTCGATGCCACGCGCAAGTTCTACACGCCGTTCCGCATCGACCTCGACCGCGCGAAGATCGAGATGCGCGACGTCAAGCGCGAAGTGGTCGAGACCGAGCTGCCGTGTCCGAAGTGCGGCAAGACGCTGGTGATCAAGTGGGGACGCAACGGCGAGTTCGCCGCGTGCCCGGCTTACCCGGAGTGCCGCTTCACCGGCAACTTCACGCGCAAGGATGACGGCTCCATCGTGCTCGACGCCGCCGAGGAGACCGACGAGGTCTGCGAGAAGTGCGGTTCGGCAATGACCTACAAATTCTCCAAGTTCGGCCGCTTCCTTGGCTGCTCGGCGTACCCGGAGTGCAAGAACATCAAGTCGGCCAACACACCGGTGCCGCTCGGCATCAAGTGCCCGAAGGACCTCGGCGGCTGCGACGAAGGTGGTCTCGTGCAGAAGGTGTCGCGCCGCGGCAAGATCTTCTACAGCTGCGACCAGTATCCCACCTGCAAGTACGCGCTGTGGGATCGCCCGGTGGAAACCCCGTGCCCGGAGTGCGAAGCGCCGTTCGTGGTCGAGAAGACCACCAAGCGCGCCGGCACCGTGCGCCGCTGCGTGCGCGAGGGCTGCGGCTACTCGGAGGCCACCGACGAAGGGCCGCTGGTGCAGCAGGATCAGGAAGAAGCAGGGTGAGCGGCACCAGGCCGCGCATCACCATCGTCGGGGGCGGACTCGCCGGCAGCGAAGCGGCCTGGCAGGCCGCACGCCGCGGCTTCGGCGTGGACCTGTGGGAGATGCGGCCGTCCGTCTCCACCGAGGCACACCAGACCAGCATGCTCGGCGAGCTCGTGTGCTCGAACTCGCTGCGTGACGACTCGCTGACGACCGCCGTCGGCCTGCTCAAGCGCGAGATGCGTACGCTCGATTCGCTGGTGCTGCGCATTGCCGACGAGACGAAAGTCCCGGCCGGCTCCGCGCTGGCGGTGGATCGCGTGCGATTCGCCGAACGCATCACCGAGGAGATCGAGGCCCTCGAAGGCGTCACGATCCACCGCGCCGAGATCACCTCGATTCCGGCCGACGGCATCGCCATCCTCGCGACCGGCCCGCTGACGTCGCCGGTGCTGTCCAAGGAGCTGG
>JBHEOD010000002.1:10790-17969 GCA_046261745.1 Binatia bacterium | reverse complement strand
ACCACCTTTATTTTTACGACGCAATCTCGCCGATCCTCACGACCGACTCGATCGACATGAACGTTGCGTACAAGGCGGCGCGCTGGGGCAAGGGCGGTGACGACTACATCAACTGCCCGCTCGACCGCGAGCAGTACGAGCGCCTCGTCGACGAGATCCTCGCCGCCGAGAAGATGCCGATGAAGAGCTTCGAGCGCTGCATCCACTTCGAGGGCTGCATGCCGGTGGAGGAAATCGCGCGGCGCGGTCGCAACACGCTCGCGTTCGGCCCGATGCGGCCGGTGGGCCTGTCCGACCCGCGCACCGGCAAGCGCGCGCACGCCGTTGTCCAGCTCCGCCAGGATGACACCGAGGGCCGCCTGTTCAGCATGGTCGGCTTCCAGACGAAGATGACGTACGGGGAGCAACGGCGCGTGTTCCGGATGATCCCGGGACTCGAGAAGGCCGAGTTCGTGCGCCTCGGTAGCCTGCATCGCAACACCTTTATCAACTCGCCGAAGGCGCTTCGCCCGACGCTGCAGGCCCGCCATCGCGACAACCTGTTCATTGCCGGCCAGCTCGTCGGCGTGGAAGGTTACGTGGAGTCGACCGCGGCGGGCCTTCTCGCAGGAATCAACGCGGCGCGCTTCGCGGACGGCGGCGAACCGATCGCGCCGCCCGCGACGACGTCGCTCGGCTCTCTGCTCGCGTACATCACCGACGAGAAGCGCACCGACTTCCAGCCGATGAACGCTAACTACGGCCTGTTCGCGCCGCTCGAGGCCCGCGAAGGCGAGAAGCGTGCGCCGCGCGGCCGCGACAAGAAGGAAGCGATGGCCGCGCGCGCGGACGTCGAATGGTCGGCATGGGCCGCGGCGAGCGGCCTGGAACTGCGCACACCTCCTTGCGAAGACGCCGAACGCGCCGAACACGCGGCAGCACTGGCCTTGTCCGCGACTGCCGTCTGATGATGGGAGCCTCGCTGAAGGCTGTCCTCGATGCGGCTGCTCAGCCGTGGAAGCGCGCGTTCGACGAGGCCGTTGCGGCCGCTCCGTCGCCCGAGCAGGCCGCCTCGAGTTTCGAGCGCCTTGCCGAAGCTGCCGGCGCCGAGACGTTGCTGGCGTGGCCGGCCGAGCGACTCACCGACCTCGCGATCATCCTCGGCTCGAGCGCGTACTTCTCCCGGCTGCTGTTCTCGGCCGGTTCGGACTGGCCTGCGTTCGCGCGCCGCTACGAACTCGCGATGCCGTCGCGCGAAAGCCTCGTCGCCGACGGCGCGCTCGACGCGGACGACGACGCGGCTGCGCTGCATCGCAAGCTGCGCCGGCTGGCGGCCGCCGAGATGTTCCGCATCGGTGCGCGCGACCTGCTTGGCGTTGCCACTCTCGACGAAACCGTCACGGCTCTTACGCAGCTTGCCGACGTGTCGATCTGCCTCGCCCTCGACCATTCGCGCGCACTGCTGGTTCGCAGCGGCGGCGGCGACGCGATCGGTGAGAACGGCCAGCCGCTCGGCTTCGTCGTGCTGGGCATGGGAAAGCTCGGCGGCGGTGAGCTCAATTTCAGCTCGGACGTTGACCTCGTCTACATGTACGAGTCCGACGCGGTGGCCGAGGGCAGCCGCCCCGCCCGCGAATTCTTCACGCACCTCGCTTCGGCCGTCACGCGCGCGGTCGGCGAGACGACCAGCGACGGCGTGGTCTTTCGCGTCGACCTGCGTCTGAGGCCCGAAGGCGTCAACGGCCTGCCGGTCAACCCCGTCGAAGTCGCGCTCGACTACTACGAAGGCTGGGGCGACACGTGGGAGCGCGGCGCGCTCGCAAAGGCGCGGCCGGTGGCGGGCGACCTGGCGCTCGGGCACCGCTTCCTCGTCGCGCTCGAACCGTTCATCTATCGCCGCCACCTCGACTACGACACCGTCGAGGACCTTCGCGGCATGAAGGACAGGATCGACGCCGAGCTCGCGCTGCTCAAGCCCGGCACGCGCAACGTGAAGATCGGCCGCGGTGGTATCCGCGAACTCGAATTCGTGGTGCAGGTTCTGCAGCTCATCCATGGCGGCCACGTTCCGGCCGTGCGCGGCGCTGGCACGCGACGCGCCATCGATGCGCTCGAAGCCGAAGGCCTGCTTTCTTCTGGCGAGGCCGCCGAGATGCGCGACGCGTACCGGTTCCTGCGCAACGTCGAGCACGCGGTACAGGTGGAAGAGAAGCGCCAGACCCAGACGCTGCCGCAGCGCCCCGAGGGCCTGCGAACGCTCGCGCGGCGCCTGGGGTACGGAACCGGCCGCCGTGCCGCACCGCTGTCGCCCGACGAAGTGGCCGGTTTCGAGCACGACTGGGACAGGGTCACGCATCGCGTGCACGAGCTGTTCGTTCGTTTCCTCGAGTTGCGTCCGGGCGAAGAGGCCAGGCCCGAGCATGCAATGGACCCGATGGCGCTGGCCGTGCTCGGCCAGATTGCCGAAGGCCGGCTCGAAGACGCCGGCGCGATTCTCGCGCGCATGGGCATCCCCGGTGGAGAGGAAGCGGCACGCAACCTCGCGCGCATCTACCAGGGTCGGTTGCGCGGGCCGGCCAGCCCGCAGCGCCGGCGCGCCGTCGAAGCGCTGGCCCCGCATCTTCTCGATGCGGTCGCGCGTTCCTCCGATCCGGCGCGCGCGTTGTCGGGCCTTGTCGAGTTCCTGATCCGCACCGGCGCGCACACGAGTTACCTCGCGCTTCTTGGCGGCTCGCCGAAAACGATGGAGATCCTCGTGTCGCTGTTCGCGAGCAGCCCGTATCTTGCCGGCCACCTCGTGGGGCATCCCGAGCTGCTCGATTCGCTGGTGAGGGTGGACTCGGCGGCGCGGCCCGAGCCCACCGCCGACGAACTGCGCGAGGCGCTGCACGCCGCGCTACCTGCCGATGCGACCGATGAAGAGGAGATTCTTGCGGCGCTGCGACGCTTCCGCATCACCGAGCTGACGCGCATCGGGCTCGGCGACCTGGCCGGTGCGCTGTCCGGAGACGCGGTCCACCGGGCGCTCAGCACGCTGGCCGAAGTGATCCTCGTGGCGGCGGTCGAGATCTCGCGCCGCATCGTTTCTACGCGCGTCAAGGGCCCGTGGGAGAAAGTCCACCTGGCCGTGCTCGGCATGGGCAAGCTCGGCGCGCGCGAGATGTCCTACGGATCGGACCTCGACCTCATCTTCGTTTACGAGTCCGATGTCGAAGGGTACGACGCGGACACGCATGTCCTCGTCACGAAGTGGATGCAGAAGTTCATTTCGCTGCTGACGGCGCGCACGCGCGACGGCGTCGTTTACGAAGTGGATGCGCGGCTGCGTCCCTCCGGGCACAGCGGCCCGCTCGCGACGTCGCTGGCCAGTTTCATCGACTACCATGCCCGCGAAGCCGACTTGTGGGAGCGACAGGCGCTGATCCGCGCGCGCGTCGTCTATGCCGGGCCGGAGCTCACGTCGCGTATCGACAGCGCGCTCGCCGCTCGTGTCTGGGGCACATCGCTGGGCGAGCAGGGCATGGCCGAGATCGCCGGGCTGCGGTCCCGGGTCGAGAACGAGCTGTCCGGGGAGGAGAGCGGCCGGCTCAACATCAAGACCGGGCGTGGCGGCATCGTCGACATCGAGTTCGTCGTGCAGATGCTGCAGCTTCGCCACGGCGCCGCGCAGCCCCGCGTGCGCAAGCGGGCCACGGCGGAAGCCATCGAAGGCCTGCGCGACGTCGGTGCAGTGGACGTCGCAGAGGCCGAAGCGTTGCTCCACCATTACCGCTTCCTGCGTCGCCTCGAAGCGCGCTTGCGCCTCGAGCGCGACCGTCCGGTGGAAGAACTCGGCACCGAGCCGGCCACGTTGGCGCCGCTGGCCGTGCGTCTCGGCTACGACGGCGACGATCCGGGTGGGCAGCTGCTTGCCGACTACCATCGCACGCGCGAAGAGGTGCGTGCATTGTACGAGCGTTTCTTCGCGACAGCGCCCGCCGGTCCACGTTGACCTTGGCCTGCACGGCCGATACGAAGCGGTCGTGGAAAAGGGCAAATTCATCTGGATGAACGGGACGATGGTGCCTTGGGACGACGCCAGGGTTCACGTCCTCACGCACACGCTTCACTACGGGGTCGGCGCCTTCGAGGGAATCCGTTGCTACGAATGCGCGGACGGCCGTTCGGCCGTATTCCGGTTGCGCGAGCACATCGTGCGGCTGGTGCAGTCTTGCAACATCCTCGGAATCGAGTCGCCGTACGGGGTAGACGAACTCGTCGAGGGCTGCCTTGCGACCATTCGCATCAACGAGCTGAAGGCCTGTTACATCCGTCCGCTCGTTTACGTGGCCGAGGGCGAGATGGGCCTCGGCTCAGCCGTCGTCAATCCCATTCACGTCGCCATCGCGGTGTGGCCGTGGGGCAGCTACCTCGGGGACGAGGGGCTCGCCAACGGTATCCGAGTGCGCACGTCGAGTTTCCAGCGCATGCACGTGAACACGCTGATGACCAAGGCCAAGGCCGTCGGCCACTACGTGAACTCGATTCTTGCCAGCAACGAGGCGCGCCGCGGCGGCTACGATGAGGCGCTGATGCTCGACGTGGACGGCTACGCCGCCGAGGGCTGCGGGGAAAACCTGTTCATCGTGCGCGACGGTCGCGTGAAGACGCCGCCGATCGCGACGGTTCTCGAAGGCATCACGCGCGCGTCGGCTATCGAGCTGCTGCACGCCGACGGCGTGACGGTTACCGAGGAGCGTTTCACGCGTGACGAGATCTATATCGCCGACGAGGCGTTCCTGACGGGGACTGCCGCCGAGATCACGCCGATGCGGTCTCTCGACGACCGCATCGTCGGCAGCGGAGGACCCGGCCCGGTAACCAAGCGGGTGCAAGCGGCCTACTTCGCGGCCATTCGCGGCAATCGTCCCGAATACTCGCGCTGGCTCACTTACCTGTAAAGGCTGCGGATCGACGTTGACACCTTCCGGCCACGGCACTTCGGGCGGCTATCGGCCCAACCTTCGTTTCGGGCCTGGCAGCGCCGTGCCTTCGGTGGTCGCTCGCCTGATCGCTCTCAACGTGGCCGTGTATTTCGTGCAGTCTCTCACGGGAGACTGGGCACCGCGCGAGTTCGGACTGATTCCCGCCCTCGTCGAGCGCGGCGAGATCTGGCGACTGTTCACGTACCAGTTCCTGCACGGCGACGCGCTGCATCTCGGGCTCAACATGTTCGCGCTGTGGATGTTCGGTTCGGAACTCGCGCCGCGCTGGGGGACGCAGTTCTTCCTTCGTTACTACTTCGTGTGTGCGGTCGGTGGAGGAATTCTCTTCACGCTCGTGCGACTCGGCACCTGGATCCCGAGCGTGGGCGCGTCGGGCGCGATCTACGGAATCCTGATGGCGTACGCGATGTGGTTCCCGAATCGGCAGGTCTACCTGTATTTCGTGCTGCCGATTCGCGTGCGCTACCTGATCATCTTCCTCATTCTTCTCGAGACGACGCAGGCCATTCAGTCGACCGGCACTGGCATCGCGCATGCGGCGCATCTGGGCGGCATGGGATTCGGTTATGCGTACCTGCGCTGGAATGGAGTGGTTGGGTTTCAGCCCGTTTCTGCGGCCACCGTGCGCGGCTGGAGAAAGAAGCTCGAGCGGTGGAAGGTTCGCCGCCAACTGCGGGAGCGCGGCTGGGACGATCGTGATTCGCTTCACTGAGGGGGCGCATCGAAAAGCGAGAGGGGGACCGAGCTTTGCGCTCGCGACCCCCTCTTCGATTGGTCCATGGTCTTTTGCGGGCTGGTCTGGTGTATCGGGCGTTCTGCGCGTTTCAGGCTTCTGGGAAAAGCCATCCGATGAGCACGAGGCCGGCCACGATCAGTGCCGATTCGAGCATTTGTTTGTCTCCTCCCGAGGCCCCGCAGCCTCGGAGAGCAGCTTTTGTAGTGGAACGACCAACGTGCGTCAAGGAAATTCGCGTAGTTTCACGTGGACTTGTTGCGTGCGCCGCGTCATCTCGGGTCTTTCGTTCTCGTCCGTAGCCACGTAACGAATCGTGAGCGCAGCACGGAGGGCACGGCATCATCAACTCGCTGTTTCGTGCATTCTAAGGTCGCGAGCGGAAGTCCAGAATCGTTGCGAAAACCTTACCGGAGGATGGATGCAGAGAATGCGCGTTGACCAGGATCCACGCAAAGCAGACTGGACGGACACGGCGGCTGCCGCTGGAAGCGGAGCCGGAGTCCGGTCGACGCAAGGCGGCTCGCTCACGACCGAGCAAGGCAGTTTCCGAGGTGTCGGGGGGATCGCGATCCACCGGCAGTCGTGGCTGCCCGCGGGCCCTCGCCGTGCGGTGGTCGTGCTTGCCCACGGGATGAGCGAGCACAGTTCTCGATACGACCATGTCGGCCGCTTCCTTGCGGCCAGGGGCGTCTCGGTCCACGCTCTCGACCATCGCGGCCACGGCCGCTCCGGCGGCGAGACCGGGACGGTCGAGACTTTCGGCCACTACCTCGACGATCTGTCCACGTTCCTGTCGCTGGTTCGGGCGGAGGAGCCCCGCGGCCCGCTCGTTCTGCTCGGTCATTCGATGGGCGGCCTCATCGTCGCCGCCTATCTGCTCGAACGCCAGCCGCAGCCGGATCTCGTGATTCTCTCGGGGCCCGCGATTGTGCCCATCATCGAGGCGGGCGGCCGCAGGATTGACGCGACGCGTCTCACCCGCGATCCGGAAATGCAGCGGGCCTATCTCGAAGACCCCTTGGTTCTACGCGAGCGCGTGAAGGACGAGCTTTTTGTCCGGCTGGCCGAGGGACTCGGGCTCCTGGTGGGCCGAGCCGGCGAGATCCACCAGCCGCTTCTGCTCATTCACGGAAGCGCCGACCCGCTCTGCAGTGCAGAGGGAGCCGAGGGCTGGGTGAGGTCCTCATCCTCTCCCGACGTCACGGTGAAACTCTATCCCGAGGGCCGTCACGAGATGTTCAACGAGATCAACCGCGACGAAGTGCTGGTCGACCTGTGGACGTGGCTCGACGCGAGAATCCCCGCGTCTGCGTAGCCTTGTTCGTCGACGTCCACGCGGCTTCGCCGACGCGGAAGCGTTGCTCTCGCCATCCCGTCGTCTTCGGCGTTGAACCGCTCGGCTTCGCTCGGTAGGGTACCGCCTCCCATGGAAGAGAAAGTGTTGTTCGTTGTCGGGTCTCCGCGCTCAGGGTCCACGAT
>JBHEOD010000002.1:0-10780 GCA_046261745.1 Binatia bacterium | reverse complement strand
TGGCAGGCCCGAGCCGCACCTGCTGACGCCGCTGGCCCACCTCGGCTACTTCGCCAATGTGGACAAGGCGCCCTTCGACCACGTGCTTGCGGCCGAATCGACGAAGGAATTCGTGGCCGGGCTGCCCGGCGGCGAGCAGGACTACGTGGATGCGTGTCGGGCGTACACCGACACGCTCTACCTGCGCATGCTCGCGACCAAGCCGAACAAGCAGTACTTCCTCGACAAGACCCCCGCGTACGCGCTGGTGCTCGACTTCATCGCGCGCATCTATCCGAACGCGAAGTACGTGGTACTCACGCGTCATCCGCTGGCGGTGTTCAGTTCCTTCGCGGAATCCTTCTTCGACAGCGACTACCAGGCCGCGCACGCGTACAACCCCATCACCGAGCGCTACGTCCCGGCGATCGCCAGGTTCCTGCGCCAGCGCAAGGCGCCCATCCATCACGTCATCTACGAGAACCTCGTGGCCGATCCCGAAACGGTGATGCGCGGAGTGTTCGAATTCCTCGGCATTCCTCACGAGGCCGAGGCAATCGACTACGGCAAGCACGAGCACGAAGGCAAGGGGCTCGGCGATCCGATCGGTGTGGCCAAGCACTCGCGGCCGTCCACGGCCTCGCTTCACAAGTGGGCAGGGGAGGTAAGCGGCAACCCGGCGCGCCTGGCGCTCTGCCGTCAGATCGTGGCGAAGCTCGATCCGGACGACCTTGCCACCTGGGGACATCCGATCGAGACGTTCTGGCAGCCGCTCGACGCGCTCGAGGGCCGCACCGTGGCGAGCAAGCCGAAGAAACTGGACCGCTACCGGCTCGAGCGCAAGGCCATCGTCGTGCTGCGCGGGCAGGCGCAAAAGAACAGGGCGTTTCGCAAGCTCCTGCAGCGCGCGCGACTCGCGGCGGACGTCCTGCTGCGCGAGTAGCCGGGCGGATTCGCGGCGCAAGTGTCGCGGCGCGAGTGGCCGGTCGTCACCGACGCGCGCCGCTCGGCGGGAGGGGCCCGGCCGTCTCAGGCAGCGCGCGCGTTCGTGGCTTTGCCGACACCAACCAGAAGCTTGACGGCGTCGGTCAATCCGTCGACCGAAAGTGGGAACATCGGGTAGATGCGCTTGATCAGCCGCGTCGTGTGCGTGCGCTCCCACGTCTTCTGCGGCTCCGGATTGAGCCAGATCGAGCGGTCGAAGTGATCGTGGATGCGGTGCATCCACGCGATGCCCGGAGTTGCCGTCGTCACGCGCGGGTCGATGCCGCCGTAGGGCTCGAGCAGTTCGGCCGGATGCATGGCGGCGTCGCCGACAATGATCGTCTTCCAGTACGGCTCGTGGGTCTTCAGCACCTGCGTGGTGGGGATCGCGGATGCACGCGTCAGGCGCGCACTCGTGTAGATGTGGTCGTAGATGCAGTTGTGGAAGTAGTAGGCCTCGAAAGCCTTGAGCCCGCGCTGCTCGTGAAGCGCCGTCAGCAGGCGGCTCACCGGTTCGAACCACGGCGACATCGTGCCGCCGACGTCCATCAGCAGCAGCACGCGCACGTCGTTGCGGCGCGGCGCGCGAAACACGAGCTCGATCTCGCCGGCGTTGCGGCATGTCTCGTCGATGGACTCGTCGATGTCCAGCTCGGTGGCGTTGCCGCGGCGCGTGAGCTGGCGAAGCC
Source organism: Binatia bacterium (assembly GCA_046261745.1). Classification (GTDB taxonomy): domain Bacteria; phylum Desulfobacterota; class Binatia; order UBA1149; family CAITLU01; genus DATNBU01. The sequence continues at coordinate 9,128 of JBHEOD010000002.1, read as the reverse complement.
GGCGTAGCGCCACCTTGAGTTGGCGCACGTCGAGGCGCACGTCGGTGCGGTAATCCTGGAAGTGGCGCTCCTCGGCCACCTTCATCGCGGAGCGGCTCCTGCCGGGGCCGCCGACGCGGATGCCGGTGGGATGCACGCCGCCGTGGCCGTACGGGGAACGCCCTCCGGTGCCGACCCACTTGTTGCCGCCGTCGTGGCGTTCGTCCTGTTCGGCGAGGGTCTCGAGGAAGCGGCGCATCAGCTCGTCGCTGCTCAGTCGTTCGAGCTCCGCGAGCTGCTCGGGCGTGAGCTGCGGAAAGTCCTTCGCTTCCTTGAGCCAGTCGAGCACGTCTTCAGTGAGCGCGTCGAGGCTGCCCTCGACGCCCTGGAACACCTTGGCGAACACGCGGTCGAACGCGTCGAAATGCCCCTCGTGCTTGATCAGGCACGCGCGCGAAAGGTGGTAGAAGCGCTTGAGGCTCGAGCCGTGCAGGCCCTTGCCGACGGCCTCCATCAGCATCATCCATTCCTGCGTCCCGACTGGAACGCCCTCGTCGCGAAGGCCGTAGAAGAGGTCTAGGAACATGATGCGCCCACTATCATCTCAACGTCGCGCTCTCGCGCTCCTTTCTTGAGGAACTGGCTTCGCCCCTCGACCGGCTGCGGCGAATCTGAACGTCGCGCTACGCGCTCCTTTCTGAAGGAACTGGCTTCGCCCCTCGCCGGCTGCGGCGAATCTGAACGTCGCGCTACGCGCTCCTTTCTTGAGGAACTGGCTTCGCCCCTCGCCGGCTCGGGGCTCATTGATTGTATCGCGGGCCGAGGTCGGCCCAGGTGGTCGGCAGCGCGCCGCCCTGCTTGGCGTAGCGCTTGAGCGCTTCGGCGTCCTGCTCGGTCTTGAGAAGGCTGCCAATGAAGGGGATGTGCGCCTCGATCGTGTCGGCCGCCATGCCGGCGCGCCCGAGCGCAGCGATCCAGTCGATGAGCTCGGACGTGGACGGCTTCTTGCGCAGCTCGGGCTGCTCGCGCAGCCAGTAGAACTTGAGCAGGCACTGGTCGAGAAGAGACGCTTCGAGGGCCGGATGGTGGACGGCAACGATGCGCTTCATCAGGCGCACGTCGGGGAACTCGATGTAGTGGAAGATGCAGCGTCGCAGGAACGCGTCGGGCAGTTCCTTCTCGTTGTTCGAGGTGATCAGCACGATGGGGCGCTGCACCGCCGCAACCTCGTCGCCGGTTTCGGTAACCGTAAAGCGCATCTCGTCGAGTTCGTGCAGCAGGTCGTTCGGGAACTCGATGTCGGCCTTGTCAACCTCGTCGATCAGCAGCACGCGGCGGTCGGGCGCCGCGAAGCAGCGGCCCACCGGACCCATCTTGATGTACGCGCGGATGTCGGAGACGTCCGAGCCACCGAAGCGGCTGTCGTTGAGGCGCTGCACCGTGTCGTACACGTAGAGGCCCTCGGCCGCCTTCGACGTGGACTTGACGTGCCAGCTTTCCATCGTCAGGCCGAGTGCCGCACTGATGTGCCGGGCCAGCAGCGTCTTGCCGGTGCCGGGTTCGCCGCGCAGCAAGAGCGGTCTCTCGAGCGCGATCGCGCAGTTGACGGCATCGACGAGGGAGTCCGACGCGATGTAGCCGTCGGTGCCGGTGAAACGATAGAAGCCGTTGGGGTCTGACATGAGTTCTCCGTAGCGCGGGATGTTGTTTTCAGAAGCCGAGGGTCTTGGCGATGACCTGTTTCATGACCTCGTCTGCGCCCGCGCCGATCGAGCTCAGGCGCGAGTCGACGAAGAGGCGTCCGGCCGGGTTGTCGGTCATGTAACCGGCGCCGCCGTAGAGCTGCAGGCAGGTGTCGGCCACCTCTTGCTGCACCTCGATGCAGAAGATCTTGGCCATCGAAACCTCGCGCACCGCATCCTCGCCCCTCATCATCTTGCGAACGCAGGCGTAGCCGAGCTCGCGAGCCGCCTGGATCCTGGTGAGCATGTCCACGAACTTGAACTGGTTCACCTGGAATTTGCTGAGCGGCTTGCCGAAGACGACGCGCTGTTCGCTGTAGGCCTTGGTTTTGTTCCAGCAGTCCATGGCAGCGGCCGAAGACGCGAGCACCGCGATGAGGCGCTCGTCGATGAACTGCACCATCTGTTGCTGAAAGCCTCGTCCCGGGTCGCCGATCGTGTTGGCCACCGGCACGCGGACATCCTCGAGGTAGATTGCGCCGGTGTCCGATCCCCAGTTGCCGATCTTGTCGAGCAGTGTGTACGACACCCCCGGCGAATTGGTGGGGACGATGATCTGCGTGAAGCCGCCATAGCCGGCTTCGGGATCGGTCACCGCGAGCAGGCAGAAGAAGTCGGCCGTCGCGGCGTTGGTGATGTACATCTTCTGGCCGTTGATGACCCAGTCGTCGCCGTCGCGCACGGCGCGGGTCTTGATGGCGGAGACATCGGAACCGGCGCTTGGTTCGGTGACGCCGATGGCGCCGACCATCTCGCCGCGAATGGCAGGGACGAGAAAGCGTTCGCGCAGCTCGTCCGAGCCGAAGCGGTGCAGTGCGGGCGTGGCCATGTCCGTCTGTACGAAAATGCCCATCGCGACGCCGGCGTTGTCGCAGCAGCCGAGTTCCTCGGCGAGGATGGCCGTGAAGCTCCAGTCGAGGCCGAGGCCGCCAAAGCGCGGATCGTAGCGGATGCCGAGCATCCCGAGCTCGCCCATCTGCGGATAGAGGGCCTTGTCGAAGTGCCCCATCTCGTCGAACTCACGCGAGCGCGGGACGAGTTTTTCCTGGACGAACTTGCGAATGGTGGTGCGGAACTGGCGATGCTCTTCGCTGGCGAAGAGGTCGTGCTCGGGGAAGACGGTTTCGAACATGGGTCTATGGCTACGCGAGGAAGCGGAGCTTGGCAAAGCGGTCCCGTGCCGCGTTCGAACGGCTTGCGCTCTCGCCGCGTCCCGACCATCTTCGGCCCTCCCGCGGGCGATCGGGTCGGCGATCCCGCTGCCTGGCAGATCCGGACGAGCCAAGCCGCAACCGATGGAAGCACCTGTCAAAGATCCAGCCGAGCGCGGTTTGCGCTTCGAGTGCACGCAGTGCGGCAAGTGCTGCTGGACCCGCGGCGAATATTCCCACGTCTACCTGACGAAGAACGACCTCGACGCCCTGGCAGCCGCTGTCGGCCTGAGCGCCCGGGAGACCCGCGAGCGCTACACGTTTCGCGATGAGAACGGGTGGACCGAGCTCGATTTCAGCGGCGGCCGCTGCATCATGCTCGACGAGAAGACCAACCTCTGCACCGTGTACGAGTCGCGGCCCACGCAGTGCCGGACCTTCCCGTTCTGGCCGGAAATGATCCGGCGCGGCGCGTGGACGGCCGAAGCGAAGCGCATTTGCGAAGGCGTGGGCAACGGCCGCGTGGTGCCGAAGGAAGAGGCCGCCCGGCGCATCGCCGATCAGAAGAAGGCCGACGAAGGCTGATCGCGGAAGAGCCGGCGAGCGTGAGCTGCGCTTGCGCCGCACTCACCAGTACTGCGCCATCAACTCCGCCACCCACTGCGGTTCGCGCACGACGTTGCGTGGTTCGAATTCGCGAAAGTACGGCTTGAGGTCGAGTACCGGCGTGTTGTCCACCGCGTCGAGCCCCTGTACCAGTACGCTCGTGCCCTCGACGCCGAGGATCGCGCACGTGGAAACGCCGAGATGGTTCGGCCGGTTCTTTCCTCGTTGGGCGAAGATGCCCACCTTAGGCCAATCGGGATTGTTGCGCGGGCGGCGCGCGCTCAGTTCCACTTTCTGCGGGTCGGCCAGGTGGAAGTGGTAGACGATGACCAGGTGCGAGAAGTCCTCGAGTCCGGCGAGGGCCTCCGGTCCGAACCTGGTCGCATCTAGCTCGATGCGCGCCTTCACCTTCCCCCAGTCGTCATCCACATTCTCGGCGCGTCCTCCGCGTACGTGTCCGATCGGCTCGATCTCGATGATCATGGCGGGCTCCCTCCAGTGGACCAGGCGCCGTGATCGGCGCCGCGGGCGGCACCTTTCCATCGAGGACGCGTCGACGCGAACGTCATCTGCGCTGGCGGACGAAGCGGGGACTGCTCAACCCAGGTCGGGATAGTGCCGGCGGACGTTGTCCAGCATCCAGTTGCGAAGCACGCGGTTGTCTTCGACCAGCGACTCGAGCCTCTCGCGCGCGATTGCACAGGCAAGCGTCGGAGCGTCGGCGATGACCGTTGCGGCCCGCACGGTGCCCAGCAGCACGCCGCGCTCGCCGACGACGTCGTCGCGGGTGACGACGCCGACGCCGCGGCGGTCGATGCGCACGACGGCGTGGCCGGCGGCCAGTACGAAACATTGCGACGCGTACGTGCCCTCGCGGCACAGCGCGTCGCCGGGCTGGAAACGCAGCGGGTAGGAGGTGGCCGCCAGGAACTCGAGCTCGGACCGCCGGCAACGCTGGAAGAAGGAATTGCGCGAAAGAAGCGCGAGAATGGCCGCGAGCCGTTCCGAGGTTCGCATCTGTTGAAGCCCTGCCCGCCGGGTGCGAGCCGGCGGCAATGCCGGAATCCCGGGCCGCGCCGGGGGCAGGGCGAAAGTCCTCATCGACATCGGCTTCTTCCTTCGGTTGGACCTTTGGTGCCCGCGTTTCGGGTCTCTTCGAAGGAAGCTACTCTTGTCGGTGCGGAACGGTCGACAGCGATCGCGCAGTTCTCGGACCACTTTCGACGCGGCAAGTGAAAGATCGCACAGCGATCAAGGATGATTCACCGGGTTGCTACGCGATTCGCGTTCAGGGACGTCCTGATCGCGAAGTCTCGGCACGTGGTGCTCGCCCGCCGCCGATCCACGGACGTCTCGAAATGTCGGGCGGTTTCCCGACGGTGGCTCAGATGTTCGGGGACTTGTCGTCGAATTCCGGCACAATCTCGAAGCCGGCGGGCAGCAGCAGGTCCATCGCTTGTCCGGGCGCCCACGATTCGGGCTTCACGGTGATCGCCCACTCGAGCGTCACCTGCCGCTTGGCGACGAGGTCGCGTACCACGGCGCGTATCTGGTAAGTGCCGAGAGGATCGTCTGCTTCGACCCGGAAACGAAGGCGCCCGAGGGCAAGCTGCGCGTTCTCGTCGGCAGGCGGCGCCGAGTTCCAGACCGGAACTTTCCGGTGCGTCGAGTAAGTCGAGCCATCCGGCCGAAGCACGATGAAGTCGGCATCGCACTGGCACTTCCCGACGATGCCGGGAGAGCAGCGCGCGAACGTGAGGACGGCGGCCACTTCGTCACCGCGGGCGGCTGCGTCGGCCATCGTGATGGCCGGGCCGCTGCCGTCCTTTGTCGGGTGCGACCATGTCTGGACGAAATCCTTGTATCGGTCGGTTACGATGAGCATGGCGCCGAAGTCTCCATCGGTCTGGTGCCACGTCTCTTTGGCCACAGCTTCGCCGTCGTTCTTCGTCCACTGTGCTTCAGACACGCCGGCCGTCATCGCCACGACTGCAAGTATCCACCCCCACTTGTTCATGAGTGTCCTCCCGTCACACGCGCGTTGTGCGTGCGATCGTGCCGGTCCCGGGTTGTTGGAGTGCTCCGCCCCTTGTCCATCGCCGCGAGCTGCGATTTCGAGAACGAAAAATAGCGTGAAACTCGCCGGGTGGAAAGAGGAGTTTGTGTGCGCGCCCGGCACTTTTCTGCGAGTCGCGATCCGCGATCACCAGTAGGCGAGTGGCGACGGACTTTCGGCCGGGCGCGCGGACTTTGCTGTTCCTAAGTCGAGCGTCGATACAAGGTGCAGACCGAGGCGTAAGGTCGCATCGTGCCGCATCGCAGCGCAGCAATCGTGTCCAACGAAAAAGTGGAGACTGCTGAGCGGCGGCCATTCGCTGAAACGATGCGAGGAGCGGACCGTGAAGCGCCGTCGTTCATGAGAAACGCCCTACAAAGCCCGCGTGTTAGGAGATCCCGCGCAGAACCACGATGGCGGCGGTCCACACGATCAGGAGCTCGATCCGACCGTCGCTTCGCGCATGGTGATGTCGTCAAGCATGTCGATGGTGTGCTCGTTCATGATGCACCTCCTTTCGAAAATCGGCTTTTGATGCCGTGCATTCATTGTGGGGCCTCGCTTTGCCCTATGACGAGCTAAAGATTGGATGCACGGCGATGTCGGAAGAATGCATTCCAGGGCTCGAAATGCACTCGGATCTCGCGTAAAAAGAACGGGCGTGCCGTTGGCATCCCCGAAAACTTTACCAGGCCGCTGCGTCTTCGTACGCAGGCTTGGACACCTCGTAGCCTCCTTGCTGGTCGCGAACGTACTGGGCTGCGCCGTGACCGCGGCGCCTGCCGTCGGTGCCGGCACGTGCGACGTGAGTACGCTGCCCCGGCGCGAGCTTCTGGAAGTTGCGCTTGCTGCCTACCGTCGCGTCGAAAGTGCAGGTCTGCTGCGCACGAAGCTGCTGACGGTCATCGATTATTCCAAGCCCTCCGGCGAACGCCGGCTGTGGGTTGTCGAGCCTGCGAGCCTCAAGGTGCTGTTCCACGAGTTCGTCGCGCACGGCAAGGGCTCCACCAACGACGAGACGCCCGAAGTGGCGATGTGGTTCGGCAACGAGGTCTCGAGCAGGCGTTCCAGCCTCGGGACGTTCCTCACGAGCAACACCTACAACGGCAAGCACGGGAACTCGCTCAACCTGCTCGGCCTCGATCCCGGCGTGAACGACAAGGCGCTCGAGCGGCGCATCGTGATTCATCCCGCCGATTACATGAGCGCGAAGTTTCGCGAGTCGGAAGGACGCGTCGGTCGTAGCTGGGGATGCCCGGCTCTCGATCCCGCCGTAGCTCCCGCCATCATCGATCGCATCCGGGACGGAAGCGTCCTGTACGCGGCCGGAGCGGAACTCGCCCCGGCCGAAACCCTGGCCAGCGCTCAACGCTCCGCGCCCGGGGTCCACTAGCCCAACACTTGCCCGAACGCGGGGGCGTTCCTGCCTGCCGATAGTTCCTTTTCTCGCTGCTCACGCTAAAGGCCGTCTCGGCCCGGCCCGATACGGGCGGGGAAGACGCGGCCATGCCGCCGGAGACGACGAATACGCCCATGAAGCCCGTACGCCCATTCCTGTGCGCCGCGATCCTCGCTGCTCTGTGCCTGACGAGCGGACCCGCCGCGGCCGAGCTCTGGCCGCCATCGACCGTAGTCGAGACGGATCCCGACGGCGATTCTCGCTGGGCGGGCCGCGGCCGCGCTTTCAGCGAGCAGGCTTCGCGCCTCGAGGAGGCACTCGAACGCTATCGGGAGATCGAGAGGCGAGGCGGGTGGAACAAGGTTCCGACCGACGTTGCGATGGGCCCCGAGTCTTTCTACGACTGTTCCCGCATCGCCGCTCTGGAGCAGCGTCTCATCGCCGAAGGCTACCTGAGAAGTGGCAGCACGCCGCCTCCTCCTCCCCGCGTGACCGTGCCGCCGCCCAAGCCGCGTCGCGGCGAGCCGCCCCGGCCCCCGCCTCGGCCCGCTTCCTGCCAGTACGGCCGCGCGCTTACGGAGGCGATGAAGGCCTTTCAGGCCGACCGCAGGGTGCTGGGCATCGGACAACTCGGCTCGCAGACAATGGCCCAGCTCAACAGGCCCGTCGAGGAGATCGTCAACATCCTCGAGCGCGATGTCGGGCGATGGCGCTATGTTTCGCTGAGCCCGTCGGGCACCTACCTGCTCGTCAACATCCCGTTCTACGAGCTCATTGCGTACGAGAGGGGCCGCGAGGGCATCCGCGTCCCGGTGATCGTCGGCCAGAAGAGCTGGCAGACGCCGCTGTTCAGCGACGAACTCGAGTACATCGTCGTTAATCCGGATTGGGGCATTCCCGACAGCATCGCGAAGCAGGAGATCTGGCCGCTTGCCAAGCGCGATCCGAACTACCTGCGCCGCCAGGGCATCACGGCCACCGGGGGCAGCCTCCGCCAGAAGCCCGGCCCCAACAATCCGCTCGGCCGCATCAAGTTCGTGATGCCGAACGAGCACAACGTGTACCTGCACGACACGCCGGGGCAGCGCGCGTTTACTGCGGCCGTTCGTGCGCTCAGCCACGGCTGCATCCGCCTGGCCAAGCCCATCGACCTGGCCAACTACCTGCTGCACGACGATCCGCAGTGGAATCCGCGCCGTCTGCAGGCGGCGATCGCGTCGGGCAAGACGCAGCAGATCAACCTGCGCGAACACGTGCCGGTGCACATCGTCTACTCGACGTCGCGCGTGAACGACGAGGGGCGAGTGGAACTGCGTCCTGACGTCTACGAAATGAACAAGAGGCCGGCGCGCGAAGCCCAGCGAGCGCCGTCGGACGAGAGTCTCGAAGCCTGGCCGTAACGTGCAGAAAAATGGGGTCAGACCCCATTTTTTTGCGCTGCGGGCCTGCGTTGCGATAGGCGGGCCTACGGTTTCGAAGTCGTCGGGCGTACGAGCTCTCGACACGCTTGCGGCATCGCCGACACCGAAATCGACTTTCCGGGTCCGCCTGTCTTCGGCTTGAGGACGTCGCCGGAGAACCAGTAGTCGAGTTCTTTGCCGCAGCCGTCGCCGTTTTCAGGCGCAGTCTGGTCGATGCATCCGGGCTGTCCTTGCGGGCAGGCCAGGCGGATGTGGAAGTGGTAGTTGTGCCCGGCCGCCGGCCGTATCTTGCGAAGCCAGCTTCGATCCGTGCCGGCGTCGCGGCACAGGGCCTTCTTGATCGCGGCATTGACGAACACTCGCGCCACTTCGGGCTCCTGAGCAGCCGCGCGCAGCACGGCGAAGTGCCCGGGCGTGTAGACCTTGGGATCGACGTCCTTGCGATCGGCACGAAGCAGATCGGTCGATCGCACTTCGTCGTTCTCTTCGTTGGTCCACGGCCGCGTCGGCATCGGCCGGAGCCATATGTCGGCTTCGATGCCGAGTTGGTGCGACGAATGTCCCGTGAGCATCGGGCCGCCTCGCGGCTGCGACATGTCGCCGATCAGAATCCCCGGCCAACCGGACGCTTCGGCGGCCTTGCTCGAGAAGCGTTCGAGAAACGAGATCAGCAGCGGATGTCCCCAGTTGCGGTTGCGCGAAAGCCTCATCGCCTGCCAGTGCTTGCCGGCTGCCGGGAACTGCAGGCCGCCGGTGTAGCAACCCTTCCAGTAC
>JBHEOD010000199.1:0-4505 GCA_046261745.1 Binatia bacterium | reverse complement strand
CAGTCGAGCCTGGCGCCCATGGACGCGGCTGCGAAGTCTTCGTCGAGCGCGCCGGCTCGCTTCAGGTCGAACCACAGCAGGATGCGCTCGCCGCTGGTGCCGTAGACTTCGCGACGCTGGAGAGCTTCCCAGACCGCGTCGCGATCACGGCGCGCAGCGTGCACAGCCACGAGGCCGCCCGTGTAGAAAAACGAGGAGCCGCGCTCAAAATCGAGAAGCTGGAAGCGCTCGAAGCGGTTGTTCTTGGGATCGATGGCCTCCGACTCGGGCTCGGCCTTGCCGACCGGCCGGAACTGGTCGCGCCAGAAGCTGCTGCGCGGACCGAAGGCCTCGGTCATCTGCTGGCGCCGAACTTCCTTGTAGCCGGTGCCGGGCCTGGCGGAATGGTTGTCGCTCGACCCGAGAAATCCGAAGTGAAAGCGACGCAGCCGTTCGGGATCGCTGAAGTCGGTCAGTGCCAGCGCATACTGCACCGAGCCGCCCGGGCGGTATTCAAATGCCGGGTCGAAGCAGTCGAGGCACTGCCCGCACGCGCCCCACTCCGCGACGTCGGCGCCGGCAACGGTCAGACGTCCGGACGCACCCGCCGCGAGGTAGTTCCGGCGCGCGTCCTCCACGCGGGCCTGGCATTCGCGCGAAGCCGGATCCTCGCAACGCGAACGAATGATCTCGCCGGCGCGCCAGCAACACGGCTCGTAGTCGGCACTGGCTTCGGGACACACGAGAATGCCGTTGGGATCCACCTCGGCTTCGCGCCAGTTGCGGTATTCCTCCGAGTTGCCGTGGCCGGAGAACACTTCGATGAGCCGCTGGCGCTCGTCGTCGTTCTGGTTGCCGCGTAGCGACTTGTCGAGGAAGTATCCCGGAGGCGTGTAGATGCCCCAGCTCGTCCCGTGAGGAATGACGGTGCTTTCGACGTCCCACTGCTCCAGCTTCTCGAACAGCTCCGCGGGCGTCTTTGCGAAGTCCATGCAGTCGCCGGTCACATCCTTGACGTGCACGCCGGGCGGGCATTCCTCGGCCTCGCGCGTTTCGCGCCAGTAGTCGAGGAAATCCAGGTAACGGCCGCGGTGCCTCCAGTCGACGGTGGGCAGCAGGTAACGCACGCCCCACGGCAGCTTGTCGCGCATGACCTGGCCTGAAAAAGCCGAGGCCGCGACTGGACGTGCGGGCACCTTTCCCTCGTCGAGGCTGCGCAGGATCACGTTGCGGTGGCCGTAATGCTCGTCGGCCGTGAGACCGATCTGGGTCCATTCCCATCCCAGAAACGTGATCAGGTCCGGCGCTTTGGAATCGCCTGCCACAGCTTGGCAACGGCGCGCGGTCTGGATCGTCTGGCGCCAGCGCTTCGGCGTGATCGACTCGGCATGGTCGGTGATGCCCCAGAAGTCGAGCGCAGAACAGTAACGCGCAAAATCGCACGCGTCCGCCACCGGGTGGACGCCCTCGCCCTGCATCAGCGGCAGGCTCATCATGAATGCATCGGCAGACCAGGTGGTGTGCACGTGCAGGTCGCCGAACAGGATCTGCGTGTCCTCACGCGCAGCAGCAGAGGGCGCAGCGACGATCGGCGGGGCAAGCGCAGCACGCGCTTCCTGCTGCGCAGCCGCGCGCGCCTCGATCACAACCGTCGGAATCGCCTTGCCCTCGATCTTTCCAGGCCCATGCGCTTCCCCGCGACAGCCTGCCGCCACCGCGCATAACGCGACGAGCAAACCAGGAGACACGGACGGCCTTCTACGGGGCCCATGCTTGTGCCCGATCTCCGTGGCGCGGTGCAGCGGCTTCATGCGAAGCATTGTGCCCCTCGGCGGGGCATTGGCCAACACGGCGGTGCGCAGTTGTCCGCCGCACGGTGCCGTGACAGGCTCGCGCCCGTGTCCATGATGCCAACGCACGACAAGAGACTGCTGGTCGCGAGTCCGCGCGGATTTTGCGCCGGCGTTTCGTACGCGATCGAGATCGTCGACCTGGTTCTCGACCACTACGGCCCTCCCGTGTACGTGAGGCACGAGATCGTCCACAACCGCCACGTCTGCGACCGGCTTCGCGCCCGCGGAGCCGTTTTCGTCGACGACCTCGCCCTCGTTCCTCCCGGCAGCCTGTTGATCTTTTCAGCGCACGGCGTCGCCCCGTCGGTGCGCAGCGACGCCGACAGCCGCAACCTGCGCGTGATCGATGCGACCTGCCCGCTGGTCACCAAGGTGCACCTCGAAGCCCTGCGCTTCGCACGCGAGGACTACCGTATCCTGCTGATCGGACATCGCGGCCACGTCGAGGTGGAGGGAACGCTTGGCCACGCCCCCGACCGCATGCTGCTGGTGGAAACGGTTGCCGACGTCGAAGCGCTGGACCTGCCAGCCGACGAACGCATTGCCGTGGTCACCCAGACCACGCTGTCGGTCGATGACACGCGCGAGGTGATCGAGGCCATCCAGAGGCGATTCCCGCACGCGCGCACCCCGAAGAAAGACGACATCTGCTATGCCACGCAGAACCGCCAGACCGCGGTCAAGGATCTCGCGCGCTCCTGCGACCTCGTGCTCGTGATCGGCTCGCCGACGTCCAGCAATGCCAACCGTCTCGTTGAAGTAGCCATCACGAGCGGCGCACGCGCCCACCTGATCGAATGTGCGGCCGACGTCGACGGGGCGTGGGTGTCGGCGGCCTCGGTCGTCGGCCTCACCGCCGGGGCGTCGACGCCGGAAAGCCTCGTCCAGGAAACCATCGAGCGACTACGCTCGCTCGGCTGCAACGACGTCGAAGACGTCGAGACTGCGCGCGAGAACGTCACCTTCACCCTTCCGCGCGAACTCCGGACGATTTCGCAGGCTCGCGCCGGTCAAGCGCGCGAAGGATCTTGACCGGCAACGCCGGCAGTCCCACTCCTTCCAGGTCGCCGGCCGCGAGCATGCGCGCGTCGTGCGGAAGACGCCCGAGCTTCCCCGCGCTGGCCTCGTAGACGCTCGCAACGATTTTTCGCCCGACGATCTCGTGACGCACCCTCGCCAGAGGCCCTTCGAGTCGCGCGTCGAGCCCGCTGCGCAATCGAAGAAGTTCGCGCAGTGGCGCTGCGGCGTCGCCCGGCGCTCCCGAGTTGCTGTCGATCTCGACGGTAGGCAGGTCCCACAGGCCGCCGAGCAGGGCATCGGCAGTCGGCCTTCGCAGAAAGAGCACCCGCTCGCCGTCTCGCACGACGGCGCAGGCGAGGTCGATGCGACGCGGCGGCTTGCGGGCACGCGGCGCGGCGATACCGGAAGCCCGGCCGGTCGCGAAGCCGCGACAAAGCCGCGCCAGAGGGCAGAGATGGCAGCGTGCGTCCCGCGCCGTGCAGACCGCGGAACCGAGGTCCATCAGCGCCTCGTTGACGTCGCCAGGTCGCGTGCAATCGACGAGCTCGCCTGCAAACGCGGCCAACGCACCGCGCCCCTTGCTGGAAGCAGGATCGGCCACCGCGAGCAGGCGCGCGATCACGCGCGTGACGTTGGCGTCGAGCGCAATCTCGCGACGACCGAACGCGATCGAAAGCAACGCGCCGGCAGTGTAGGCGCCGATTCCGGGCACCTTCTCGAGTTCGACGCGTGTACGCGGAATGCGCCCGCGGTGATTCTCCACCACGAAGCGTGCGCCTGCGTGCAGCAGGCGGGCGCGCCGGTAGTAGCCGAGTCCCGACCAGCGCGCGAGCACCTCAGACTCCGTCGCGCGCGCCAGCGACGCGAGCGACGGAAACGCGGCCACGAAGCGCGAATACGGTTCGACAACGGCTTCGACCCGCGTCTGCTGCAACATCACCTCGGACACCCAGACTCGCCAGGGATCCCGGCGCGAGCGCCAGGGCAGGTCACGGGAATGGCGTGCGAACCAGCCGAGCAGCGCGCGACGCACGGCGGACGCAGGCGCCAGGGCCCGTGTCATTTCGACCGAGAAAGAAGCGAGGTCACAGCGCGGCGCAGCGAGGCCGTGGCCGCCTCGACGTCGAGTCCGGAAAAGCGTCGCATCTCGTCCCAGACCGCAAACGAGCACACCGCCACCAGCGCTTCCCCGAGCGCGAGATCTCCGCTCGTTCGCGACGCTTCCAGTTCGGGGCCGAAAGCCCTGTCGATGTCGAGGCGATGAAGGGTGCGGGCAAGCTCCAGTCGGGACGCGACCACACCGGAGAACGGCTCCTGGAGCATGGCCGCGCGCCGGATCGGCGCGATCGCCTCGAACAAGCGCGTTCGGTAGTCCACGAACGTGTCGATGCGCGACGGCAGGTCGCCGTCGTAACTGACCCCCGTGTACAGGCCTGCGATTCGATTGGTCTGCCGGTCGGAAACCGCCAGCAGCAGGTCCTCGAGGTCGGCGAAATGCTGGAACACCGACCGCACGGACAGGCCGGCGCGCGCCGCAATGACCGCGGCCGTCGGTTTGAGGTCGCCGGCCTCGAGAAGGGCGATGAACGAGTCGACGATCGCTTCGCGGGTCTTGGCCGAGCGAGCGCGCCTGCCGTCCACATTGGCCAACGC
>JBHEOD010000198.1:4073-4518 GCA_046261745.1 Binatia bacterium | reverse complement strand
CAGCGAAGGTGGCGGCATCCACTTCGCGCGCGAGCACGTCGCCGTGCTGCTTGAACAACAACACCCACTGCGGACGTTCGAGATCGAGGTCGGGCGGCTCCGCGTCGTGGCGATGCCGAAACACGTCATAGACCGCGCGTTCGCACGCCACGAGTTGGACGGCCGAGCCGAACCGCAACCTCACGCCCGCGAGATCCCCCAGGGACGCCAGTTCGGCGACATCCACGCTGTGGTGCGCCGGGGCGTGGAAGATATCGTGAAACGCGAGCTCGAAGCGGGCGAGCTCACCGAGCAGTGGCACATCGACGGCGTGAGCTGTCGCCGCGAGAAAATCGGGGAACTCGCGGCCGTAGTCGGAAAGATTGTAGGAGACGGACGGGTGCGTCGCGATGTAGGACGCGCAGACGGCGAAAAAATCTTCGTCGCCGAGAATTCGCCAGACCGA
>JBHEOD010000198.1:830-4026 GCA_046261745.1 Binatia bacterium | reverse complement strand
CCCTCAGCACGGGTTTCGCGTGTCTCTCCGTCTACCGGGCCGCCTGCTGGTTCGCGCAATGCGCGGGCGCGTTCACGCGCGCGCGCGGCCACCTGCGCCGCCTTGGCAGCCTCGGCTTCGAGACGTGCGAACTCGGGAATTTCCGCGTCCCACTCGATCAGTACCGGCACGCCCGGCAGGCGCCCGATCGCATGCTCGAAGAGCTGCCACACCTCGTCGCAGACCGGCGCCGAGTGCGTGTCGAAAAGATGGGTGCCGAGATCGGTGTGCCCCGCGAGATGAACCTGCGCGACCAACTCGGCCGGCACCGCGTCGAGATACGCGCACGCGTCGAAACCGTGATTGCGCGCGCTCACGTAGACGTTGTTGACGTCGAGCAGGATGCCGCAGCCGGAGCGACGCGCGACTTCGACCAGGAAGGATTCCTCGCGCCACGTCGATTGCGCCCAGGTGAGGTAACTCGACACGTTCTCCAGCACGAGGCGCCGGTCCAGGGCGGCCTGGACGAGATCGACCTGCGAGACGATCCAGTCGAGCGCTTCGTCGGTGAACGGCGTCGGCAGCAGGTCGTGCAGGTTGCCGCCCGGCACCCCGGTCCAGCACAGGTGGTCGGAGACGAGCATCGGTTCGATGCGATCGGCGAGCGCCTTGAGGCGGCTGAGGTAGCGCGACCGGAGCGCATGGAACGTGCTCGCAGCGGCGCCGGCAGGAGGCTTGCAGCCGATCGACAGCGACACGCCGTGGAGCGCAACGGGATGGTCGCGTCGGACATTCTCGAGCATGGCCAGCGGCCGACCGGCCGTGTCCATGTAGTTCTCGGAGATGGCCTCGAACCACGCGACGGTGGTTCGAGGCCTCTCGGCGAGGTGCGGGTAATGCTCGGACCTGAGCCCGACTCCTACCGCATTCCCGGCGCGTCCAGTCATCGCGGCCTTACCCCTTGAAGGTTCCGCCCTTGGATTCGCAGTCGGCCTTGGTGGTCTTGATCCAGCCCTTGCCCTTGCACGCGTTCGTGCCGGCGCACTTGGTGGCTTCGCCGTGGCACGCGCCGGTGCCCTTGCATGCGTTGATGCCGTGGCACTCGCCCATCGCGCTGTCACCGGCCGCGGCCTCCTTTTTCTCCTCGGCCTGCGCGACCGAGATGGTCGCGGCGAGCATCAATCCGCCGAGGGCAGCCGTCATGAGGGTCTTGTTGGTCTTCGTCATCGGTTGTCTCCTTCAAGGCGCTATCCGCGCCTTTGTCTTCACGCTACCTGCGCCTGGGCTACCATGCAGGACTCGACCACCGGTTACGCCGGCGGTCACGAAAATCAATTCGGAAGGGGCACGGAGGCGAAGGTCAGCAAGGAGGACAGGTAAGGGGCACATCGACGCCGACGGCGGCGCGCAGGACGGTCAGAGAGTCGCCCGCCGCCAGGCTTCCGCTGTCGTTCACGTCGCAGACGCAGAGCGGGCAATCCCCTCCGCCGACGGCCGCCTTGAGGATGTAGAGCGCGTCCGACGCCGAAGGCTTTTCCCCGTCGCTCAGCGGAAAGCCGCAGCGAGCGGCTCCCGGAAGCGTCGTTGTCGTGGGCGCAAGGGTGGTTGTGGTTGTGACGTCGGGAAGCTCGCCGGGACATTCGACGTCGGTAACGGCCAGGGTGGGCAGCGGGATCACGTTGTTGTCGCCGCCGTCACGACCGGCGTTCAAGACGTCGATGATGAAGTCTTCCGGCGTGGGTTCGATGGTGTCGTAGAAGATGCGGCAGCCCACCAGCGGCGTCGGTGCGCTCAGGTAGTCCAGGCTTACGAGCGCCCCCTTGAGCACGCTCTCCTCGTCCTCGTCGTGATGGCTGATGAAGAGTCCGCCGACCGCGCGTGCGCACTCGGGACGGTTCGGCGTGCCTTCCACGTTCCCGCCGGTGGCGAGGTAGTCGACCTCGTAGTCGAGGTTGTTGACGTCGGTGCCCGACGTCAACGAGATCGTGAAAACACAGGTGCTTTCGGTGCCGGCGACGGCGACAGAGGTCGCGAAGAGGATACCGGCAATGGACAGTGCCAAGGCGAAACAGTGCATCAGAGGCCTCCTGATCGATCGACCTTAACACGCCCTCCGGGAGCAGACACGCATGTTTCGCGCGGTCTTTTTCGCCAGGAGCGAACCCGCGACGAGAATGAAACGGAATTGGAAATGGCGGAGAGGGTGGGATTCGAACCCACGGAACCTTTCGGCTCACACGATTTCGAGTCGTGCTCCTTCAGCCGGACTCGGACACCTCTCCGCTGGAAGGGCGCGGATTTAAGCCGCGACAGCCGTCGCGTGCAACCGACAACCTCAGGTGACTCGACGCCGGCGAAAGAATGCACGAAGCAATGCGGAGGCCTCCGCTGCCAGAGGGCCTTCGACGACCGGGAACCGGTGATTGAGGCGCACGTCACTGCCGATTTCATAGAGCGAAACCGCGGCGCCGGCCTTCGGATCGCGGGCGGCGAACACGACCCTTTCCACCCGGGCCTGGACGAGGGCCCCCATGCACATGATGCACGGCTCGAGCGTTACGTAGAGCGTTCCGCCCACGCGATGATCACCGGCTGCGCGAGCGGCGGCTCTGAGCACGACGATTTCGGCATGGGCGCTGGGGTCTTGGTCGGCGATGGTGCGGTTGTGGCCGCGCCCCACGGCGTGGCCGTCGAGCACGAAGACCGCCCCCACCGGGACTTCGCCGCAGGCATCCGCACGTTCAGCCTCGTCCATGGCCGCGCGCATCCATTGCGCGTCGGCATCCAAAGGAGTCACCTCGCGGCTGGTTCCGGCGCCGGTCGCTCGCTGGCCGGTCGCGGAGGGACAATCGGACGCGCCGAGGCCGGGGCGCCTGGCCTGGAAGGCGCCATCGGAGCCGCACCGGGGGCCTCGCGTTCGCTTGGGAACTTGCCGAACGTGCTCGGCTGAAGGCCGTTTTCGAGAAGCGGCCCGGCGCGCCGGGTGGCCGTCGTCTGGGCGGGCATGCGCTTTACGACGGCCGGAGGGGCCGCCTCGGGACGCACCGGCTTGGCGGCCGCTTTCGGCGCAGGCTTGGGCTTGGCGGGAGCTTCGGCACGCGCCGGCGCGCGCGACGGCATCGCGATCTCCTCGATGGTCCTGACGGCGGGGCTCGGCCATAGCAGGCCGACCACGCCGGCAAGGGTCGCTCCCACCATCAGGATGTAAGCCCAGCTT
>JBHEOD010000198.1:0-820 GCA_046261745.1 Binatia bacterium | reverse complement strand
CATCGAGAACTCGAAGCGGGCAGGCTACGCAGCGGCTTGCCGAATTGCAACGCAGCCGCTCTTCACGAACACGACGCGCGAAGGCCTCGTGGCGTGATTACGGCGCACCGACCGGGCACCCTGCCACTCCCGTCGTCGGGCAGTTGAACGTTACGGTTTGTCCGACGGCCTTCCTCAGGATCTGCTGGGCATCCGACGCAACCACCGTGTTGGAACTGTTCACGTCGCAAACCCGGAAGCAGCACTTCACCTGGCCGACAGCTGCGCGCAGCGCGAACTGGGCGTCGCCGGCAGTGAGCGAGCCGGAGGCGTTGGGATCGCCGCACGGAGTAAGCGCCGTGCAGCCCGCGCCGCAATACTCGCCCTGGGCGAATGTCGCGTTGCCGTCGTCGCAGACGTCCGACCCGTTGATATCACCGTCGCCGCAGACTCCGCAGCCGTCGATCGGGGTTCCGGTGCACTGCTGGTTCGAGCAGGTGTCGTTCTCGGTGCACTCGTTGCCGTCGTCACAGGGATTGGAATTGCTCGTGTACTGGCAGTCGTTGCTCACGCTGCAGCCGTCGTTCGTGCAGGAATTGTCGTCGTCGCAGGCGGCGTTGTCGGGAAGGTTCAGGCAGGCGCCCGTCAGTGCGACACAGGAATCGGTCGTGCAGCTCACGCTGTCGGCGCAGTTCTTCGCCGCGTGCTGACAGGTGCCGCCCCCGAGCGCCGTGTTGCAGGTGTCGGTGGTGCAGAGGTTTCCTTCCTCGCACAGCCACGGCACGCAGATCTTGGCCACGCGGTCGCAGGTGCGCGGCGCCTCGCAATCGGCGTTCACCGC
>JBHEOD010000197.1:0-4553 GCA_046261745.1 Binatia bacterium | reverse complement strand
CCCCGCCGCAACCCAACGCATCAGCGCGACCGGCGCGATCAGGAACGGCGTACTGCCGATCGACGGAACCGAGCTGTTCATCGATGCGCTCGATCTCGTGGCGGAGGATCTCGAAGTGGGACCTCGGCCGCGTGGAACCGCGCGCGTCGAGGCGACGCGGCTTCGCTACCGCGACCGCACGCTCGTCGAAGGCACGGTAACGGCCGCGGGAGACGGGCGCCTGTGGAATATCGCTACCAAGCTGGACGTGCGGGGCGGCGAGCCCATCCTCGTCGATGCGGCCGGCACGGTGCTTCCGGGGCCTCCGATCGAAATCAACCTGGCGCGCGCGCTGGGGAGCGTCGGCGACGTTGCGCTCGAGCTTCTCGATCCGGCCAGCCTCCGCCTCGCCTCGACCGATGCCACACAATGGTCGACGGGCCCGATCGCGCTTCGAATCGGCGAGTCGGGCCGCCTGGACGGACAGGCCGCCGCGACGAACGGTCGCACACGCATCGATGCGAAGGCGAGCGGACTGCCGCTGACGATCGTGTCGCTGTTCTCTCCGGAGCTCGATCTCGAAGGGACGGTGGATGGAAAGCTTCAGCTCGAGGGCTCCACGCTGGCGAACGCCAGCGGCGAGCTGTCGCTTCTCGGTCAGGGCGTGGCCAGTCATGGCCTCGAGGATCAGGGCATCTCGCCGGTGGACGTCCAGGCCGAGGCTCGTCTCGGCTCGGGCCGCGTCAAGGGAACCGTGACGCTCGAAGGGCTGAGCGAGACGAGGCTGGCCCTTACGCTGGACGCGCCGCTCGAGGCTGCTTCCGGTTCCGCTCCGTTCGTGGCGGGCCTCGTCTGGAAAGGAAACCTTGCCGAGGCGCTGGCGTTGCTGCCGCTCGGGGAAGACTCGCTGACCGGCCGCATCGATGCCGATCTCGAACTTACCGGAACCATCGACTCGCCGCGGGTGACCGGCCGCGCCGTGATCGACGGCGGGCAGTGGGAACAGGCAGCCAGTGGCCTCCTGCTGCGCGACATCCACGCCGAGTTCGAGGGCAGCGGCACCAGCCTGACCATGACAACGCTGACCGCGACCGACGGCGAACAGGGGAGAATCAGTGCGAACGGCCGCCTGCGCTTCGGCACGCTGCCGGGCTTCGACGCGCAGTTCGACCTCGAGGCGTCGGACGCCATGCTGGCAAGGCTCGACATTGTCACCGCCCGTGCCGATGCCACCCTGTCGCTCACCGCCCTTCGCACTGCGGAGCCCGGTGCCGACATCGACGGAGCGATCACCGGCAAGGTGCAGATCGAGGAGGCGCGCATCGAGATTCCGGCACGCTTCGTGTCCGACATCCCGGAGATCGACGTGATCGTGGTCGGCACCGAGACGGACGCGGCGGCTGCGGCCGTGTCAGGGAAGACGGCGCTGCGGCTCGACGTGGCTGTGGAGGCGAACAACCGCATCTTCGTGACCGGCAGAGGGCTCGAATCGGAGTGGGCCAGCGACCTCCACGTGCGCGGTACAACGAGCGAGCCGCGCATCGAGGGCAAGATCACGTCGGTACGTGGAGATCTGAGCCTGCTCGGCCGCCGTTTCGAAGTGAGCTCGGCGACGCTCCTGTTCGACGGGCGCAAAGACAACGTGCCGTGGCTGACGATGACCGCGCGCGCCGAGGCCAACGACATCACCGCCATCGCCGACGTGAGCGGACTCGCCACGCTGCCCGTCATCGAACTGCGCTCGGAACCGTCGTTGCCGCGCGACGAAGTGCTTTCGCGCGTGTTGTTCGGCCAGAGCGCCGCCAACCTCACGCCGCTGCAGAGCGTGCAACTGGCGCGTTCGGTGGCCGAGCTGGCCGGAAGCCCGCTCGGCGGCGGCGGCGGGATGCTCACCGGCGTGGGCCGGACGCTCGGCTTCGACAGCCTCGGCATCGAGTCGTCCGGCAGCGACGGTGCCGCCGCACTGACGGCCAGCAAGTACCTCACCGACAACGTCTACCTGCGCGTGCAGGGAGGCCTTACCCCCGAGTCGAGCAGGCTCAGCCTCGAGTGGAAGGTATTCAAGAACATCACGATCGAGAGCGACGTCAGCCCGGACGCGCAGGGAGAAGTGGGCGCGACCTGGCGGTGGGACTACTGAGCGATCGTCAGCCCGCCGTCCACCACCAGCACCTGGCCCGTGATCAGGTCCGACGCGATGAAGCCGAGAATTGCGGCGGCGACGTCTTCCGGGTCGCAGACCTTCTTCAGTACCGCGCGCGCCGACGCGAGCTGTTCGAGCATCTCGTAATTGTCGCCGTAGCCTTCCTTGAGCCAGCGGCCGCGGATGAAGCCCGGGGCGACCGCGTTCACACGGATGCCCGGCGCCAGCGCGCGGGCGAGCGTGAGCGTGAGGTTGTTGAGCGCGGCCTTGGACGCGCAGTACGGGATGGACGAGCCGATGCCGTTGGTACCGGCGATGCTCGAGGTCATCACGATGGCGCCGCCTCCGGAGGCTTCCATCGCGGCGCGCACGGCGCGAGCGCATTGGAAAGGGCCGACAAGGTTCACGCCGAAGATGCGATTCCAGGTTTCCGGCGTCAGGCGGTCGAGTTCGTGGTGAGGGATGAACTCAGTGGTCCCGGCGTTGTTGACGAGGATGTCGAGGCGGCCGAACTCTCGCTGGGCCGTGTCGGCCAGGCGCCGGCAAGCCTCGTCGTCGGACACGTCGGCCTGGACGGCGATGCCGCGAACTCCCAGCGCCGAGACCTCCGCCGCCGTCTGCTCGGCGTCGTCCCTGGATTTCGAGTAGTTGACCAGCACCGAGCAGCCGCCCCGGGCCAGTTCGAGGGCCGTCGCGCGTCCCACTCCCGTTCCGCCGCCCGTGACAACGGCCGCTTTTCCTTCGAGCTTCATGTTCTGCCTCCCTTTTCCTCTTAGATGGTCGTCGGTACTTTTTGGTGGACCTTGGGGCCACGGATTGTCCGTTCAACGGTGGGGGATCCGGAAGTTTTCCTCAGTTTTCCTCTTGAGCGGCCATGCCGTTTCCTCTAGCTTCGCCCCCGTGACGAAACGACCCGCCGAGGCCGGGACAGCCGAGCTCGGCGAGTCCCTGTACACCATGAAGGAGGTGGCGGCTCACACCGGCCTGTTCCTCAAGTCGGTGTACCGGCTGGCCGACCGCGGCCAGCTCCGCACGGTGCGCGTCGGCAGCCGCGCCGTGAGGGTGCCGGCCAGCGCGCTCGAGGAACTCCTGCGCGAGCGCGAAGTCGGCCAGCACGTGCCGCGAAAGAAGCGTTCGGCGGCGAAAGCTGCCCATGACCAGGCGGCGTTCCATCGCCGTCAAAAGGCTCCGATGCAACCGATTTTGAAATCGACGAAGCTCAGTGGCGTCTGCTACGACATCCGCGGCCCCGTCCTCGCCCGTGCCAAGCAGATGGAGGACGAGGGCCAGCACGTCATCAAGCTCAACATCGGCAACCCGGCTGCCTTCGGGTTTCTCGCTCCCGAGGAGATCGTGCAGGACGTCATCCACAACCTGCCGGATGCATCGGGATACTGCGATTCGAAAGGCCTCTTCTCGGCGCGCAAGGCGATCATGCACTACACGCAGACCAAGGGCGTGCGCGGGGTGACGATCGAGGACATCTACATCGGCAACGGCGTCTCCGAGCTGATCGTGATGACGATGAACGCGCTGCTCAACAACGGCGATGAAGTGCTGATCCCGACGCCCGACTACCCGCTGTGGACGGCAGCCGTGAGCCTGTCGGGCGGAGTGCCGCGCCACTACCTGTGCGACGAGTCGAAGGGCTGGATACCCGACCTCGACGACATGCGCGCGAAGATCACGCCGTCCACGCGCGCCATCGTGGTGATCAATCCCAACAATCCGACCGGCGCGCTGTATCCCGACGCGACGTTGCGCGAGATCGTGAAGATCGCCCGCGAGAACGACCTGATCATTTACGCCGACGAAATCTACGACAAAGTGCTCTTCGACGGCGCGAAGCACACCGCGATCTCGACGCTGGCCGGCGACGTGCTGTGCATCACCTTCGGCGGGTTGTCGAAGAACTGGCGCGCGTGCGGCTATCGCTCGGGCTGGTGCATCGTGACGGGCGAGAAGACCCACGCGCGCGATTACATCGAAGGGCTGGACATTCTCGCGTCGATGCGGCTGTGCGCGAACGTTCCGGGGCAGCACGCGATCCAGACGGCGCTCGGCGGCTACCAGAGCATCGACGACCTCGTCGCGCCGGGCGGGCGGCTGAACAAGCAGCGCGATCTCGCCTGGGAAATGCTGACGGCCATCCCGGGCGTGACGTGCGTGAAGCCGCAGGCGGCCATGTACCTGTTCCCGCGCCTCGACCCCAAGGTGTATCCGATCGCGGACGACGAACAGTTCGTGCTCGAGTTCCTCCAGGAAGAGAAGGTGCTCGTCGTGCAGGGGCGCGGTTTCAACTGGCCGGCCACCGACCACCTGCGCATCGTGTTCCTGCCGAATGCGGCGGATCTCGAAGAAGCGATCGGGCGGCTGGCGCGGTTCCTCGAAGGGTATCGGCAGCGGCACGCGGCCTAGGAGCCTGACCCAA
>JBHEOD010000196.1:0-4586 GCA_046261745.1 Binatia bacterium | reverse complement strand
CGGCCTGCCCCTGAGGCTTTCCACCTGATGTAGCGGATCGGTGCCTTGCCGATCCACGAGACGCCCCGGTGTGCCAAAGTTCACACCGGGGCGTCGTCGTTTCGGGGCGCCGTCCTGGCTCCGCCAGGACGCCCGCGCACGCCCATTGTGACCTGGTCCATCGCGCCACTGGTCGCCGGCGCTTGCGTCGACGGGCGGGCTGGGTCGGTGTGAGCGTTGCCGCAGAGTTGTGCGTCTGAGCCTGTCCGACCCGCACTGTCGCGCGCGCACCATATGCTCGAACCGCGATATCGATGGGCACCGCGCGAAGGACTCCGCGAGGCGCGCGAATGCGTGGATGGCATTGACCCCCTGCCGTGCGGTTCGATACCCAGAGATCATCGAATCAGGGCAGGGGTGCAGAGCGATGAAAACGAAGCTTTCGAAGATCCTCTACGACAAGGGCTGGACGGAGATGGAACTGTCGCGGCGCACGGGCCTGGCGCAGAGTTACATCAACCGCGTCAAGAACGCGCGCGTGGTTCCCACGGTGCGGACCGCGCTTCGCATATGCCGCGCCCTCGACGTGGCGGTGGAGGAGGCATTCGTCTACGAGGACAAGCCTTACGGCATCACCCGGACGCCCTGGTTTCGGAGTGCGCAGGTGGCCGAGGATTGAAGGTGGAATCGCCCGCGGGCGGGCCCGCGGGCGTGGGTGGCGCCGGGCGCCGATATGCTCGCGGGGCCTACGGCCGCTTCGCGAAGCGGCCCTCGCGAGCACACCGGCACCCGCCGCCACGTGTGATCGCGGACTCGCCCAGCACGTTCGCGCAATCGTGCTCACGGCGGGCGGTTTCGTGGAGGGAGTGGCTGGTTCAGTGGTTTACCGGGAGGGGGCTTCGGCTTATGGTGCGGGGGATTGGGGCCTGGGCGACGCCTGATGGCCTGCCGACACTTCACCAATGACGAACGCTGATTCTTCGCTTCTGCGCCCGCTTCGGATCGGGCCGCTTACGGTGCCGGGCAATCTGGTGCTTTCGCCGATGTCGGGGGTGACCGACTGCGCGTTTCGGACCACGGTTCTCGAAGCCAGCGGCCGGGAGGCTGTAGGGCTGCTGGTTAGCGAGTTCGTCGCTGCGGAGGGCCTGTCGCGCGACAACGGCAAGACCATCGCGATGCTGCGGTACGAGGAAATCGAACGGCCTTTTTCCATCCAGATTTTCGGCGCCGACGTCGACCGCATGGTTCGGGCGGCACAGATGGTGGAGGAAGTGGGCGCCGACATCGTCGACATCAATTGCGGGTGCCCCGCGCCCAAGGTCGTCAAGCGCGGCGGCGGCGCGCAACTGATGCGCACCCCGGAGACGCTGCGAGACATCCTGCGCGCGGTTCGCGCCGCGGTTTCGATTCCCGTCACGGTCAAGATCCGGGCGGGGTGGGACGACAGTTCTCGCAATGCGGTCGAGGTGGCGCAGATGGTCGAGGACGAAGGCGCCGCCATGCTCGCCGTCCACGGCCGCACTCGTCTCCAGCTCTACAGCGGAGAGTCCGATTGGGACCTGATCGGCGAGGTTCACCGCCGTCTTTCCATCCCGGTACTCGGCAGCGGGGACGTCGTCGACGCGCGCGGCGCGCTCGCGCGGCTTCGCGGCGGCTACGCCGACGGCGTGATGATCGGACGCGGCGCCATCTCGAATCCGTGGATCTTCGGCCAGGCTCTCGCGCTGGCCCGGGGCGAGGAGCTTCGCGAACCCACCACGCTCGACCGCGTGGAGATCCTCGCGTTCTTCTCTCGCGCGCTTTCCGAGACCAAGGAGCTTCGCGCCTACGTGGGCCGCCTTCGCGGCCTCGCGTGCAACATGGCCAAGGGACTTCCGGGCGGTGCGGCCACACGCCGGGTGCTCGGCAAGGCCACCAACGCGGTCGATATCGAACGCATCGTTCGCGAGTTCCTGCTCGAGGGCCGCCGCTTTGACGACCACGAGGATGCCTCGCATCCGGACTACGGACGCCGCGTCGAGGCCGCCGCGGCGACGGACGATGCCACCTCGGCGGACAGCGGCGAAGACCTTTCCAATGTTGCCTGAGCCGGCGATTCCAGCATGACCACCAGCTTCGAAGTCTACGTCAGCAAGGACTCGTTCAAGTTCAACGCGGCGCATTTCATCGCGTACCGAGGGTTTCGCGAGCGCCTCCACGGTCACAACTACCGCGTGTCGGTGCGCATGGAAGGCCCTGTCGGGAGCGACGGATACGTCGTCGATTTCGGCGACATCAAGCGCGCCGCCCGAGACGTCTGTTCGGCGCTCAACGAAAGGGTGATCGTGCCGATGCTCTCCGACGTGATCACCACGCGCGTAGACGACGGCCAGGTGCACATGACATGCGAGGACGGCACGCGCTTTTCGTTTCCGGAGGCGGACTGCGTGCTTCTCGACATCCGTCATTCGTCGGCCGAAGAGCTGGCGGCCTATGTCGGGGAGCGCCTGAAAGCCGCGCTTCCCATCCTCGGCGACCGCGGCGTGACGGTGCTCGAGGTGGGCGTGGCCGAAGCACCGAACCAGGAAGCGCGATTCCGGATCGAACTGTGACGGCTGCGGCGCGTGCCTTCGCCGTCACGCTTGTCGCCTGCATGCTCGCCCTCGCCGCCTGTTCAAGACCTCTTCCCGAGGAAGGCAGCTCCCAGGCCAATCTTTACGCGGAGCGGTGCGGCGGTTGCCACGCTCCCATCGCCCCATTCTCTCGGACCGGCGATGTGGAAGTTCCAGTTGGATCGCATGGACCAGAAGTTCCGGGCAGCCGGCCGACCGGTTCCGAGCGGCGCCGAGCGCGAGCAGATCCTCGAATACCTCACGCGCCACGCCGGTGGCTGAGCCCTGGAAAAATGGGGTCAGACCCCTTTTTCTTTGCGCAAGCGCCCGATCGGTAATGATGGCAGCGAAAAATGGGGTCTGACCCCTTTTTCCCAAACTAGGCGAGGGCGCGGCGGCGCAGGCTCTCGATGTCGGCACGCTCCTTGACGACGTCGGCGCTCAGCACTTCGTGCCCGGCCTCGGTCACCAGCACGTCGTCCTCGATGCGGATGCCGATGCCGCGCAGCTTCTCGGCCACCGGTGCATCGGCCCGCACGTACAGGCCAGGCTCGACGGTCAGCACCATGCCGGGCTCGAGAGGGCGCGACGCGCCGCCGACGCGATAGCTGCCGGCATCGTGGACGTCCATGCCGAGCCAGTGACTGGTGTTGTGCATGTAGTAAGGCGCGTACGCGTTCTTCTCGATGCACTCGTCGGCGCCGCCTTCGAGCAGGCCGAGATCGAGAAGGCCTTCCACCAGCACGCGCAGTGCGCTCTTGTGCACGTCCTCGATGCTGACGCCGGGACGCACGGTATCGATGGCCATCGTCTGAGCGGCGAGCACGATATCGTAAAGCGCGGCCTGTCCTTCGTTGAAGGATGCGCCGACCGGGAACGTGCGCGTGATGTCGGCGCAGTACCCTCCGTACTCGCCGGCGGCATCCACGAGCAGCAGTTCCCCATCGGCCAGCGTACGGTCGTTGTTCGTGTAGTGCAGCACCGTGCCGCCCGTGCCGCCCGCACAGATGCTTCCGTAGGCGGGGCCCGTGCAACCGCCGAAACGGAACTCGTACTCGAGCAGAGCCTGGGCCTGGTATTCGGTGAAGCCGGGACGGAGGGTCTCCATCAGGCGCATGTGCGCGGCAGCGCTCACCCGGCCGGCCTCGCGCAGGCGCTCGATCTCCTCCGGACGCTTGCGTAGCCGGAACTCGGCCAGCAGTGCTCCGGCCTCGCTTACCACCAGCGGATCGCCGCCGCGCCGCGGCCGTTCGGAGTTGGCCTCGTGCACGGTCTCGAGGATGCGCTGGTTGATCTGCGGGTCGCGGCTGTGCGCGTAGTAGAGCCGGTCGCTGCGACGCAACTGGCGCAACAGCACGGCGAAGGTTTGCTCGATGGGAAAGGCATGGTCGGCGCCGTACAAGTCGCGCGCACCTTCGATGCCGGCGCGGCGGCCGGTCCATGTCTCGGAGCGGTCGTCGCGCTCGCGCACGCACAAAGTGAAGCCGTCTTCTTCCTTGCCGTGATTGGTGAGCAGCAGCGCGCAGGGCTCTTCGAAGCCACTCAGATAACGCACGTTGGTATCGGGCCGGTAGCTGTAGTGGACGTCGTTGGCGTAGACCGCCTCGGGAGATTCAGGAAGAAACAACACCGCGCCGCGCAGCGCCTCGCGCACCGCCGTGCGCCGCTCGGCGAAATGCCGGCGCGAGGGCCCGTGCAGCGTCACGGCGTTTTCTCGGGGAACACGCGCAGGAACGGATGCACTTCCACGGACGCGAAGACGCCTCCCGTCATGTATGGATCCGCCGCGGCCATCTCGTGGGCCTGCTCGATCGAGCTGAAGCGCACCACGAGCAGGCTGCCCGCGCCGTCGGTAAATGGCCCGGCCAGGGCCACGTGCCCGCCTTCCTCGAAGCGGCGAACGTGATCAAGGTGCGCCGCGCGCAGGGAGGGACGAAGCGTTTTTCCGTTCGGGCCGTCACGGCCGATGATGACGAATAGCATGCCGCGTTTATAACGCGGGCACGGCGGTCAAGG
>JBHEOD010000195.1:0-4626 GCA_046261745.1 Binatia bacterium | reverse complement strand
GGAACGAGCGCTGCCGCGCGTCGTCCCCGAAAGATTGCCCCCGTTCCCCCAACTCAGGGATTGTCGCCCGCCGGCCTTTCGCCGAAGGTGCTGTTCCGCGATGAGCAGCCCCACCATCCTCGGCGACCACGCGGTCGTTCTCGGCGGCAGCATGGCCGGTCTCGTCGCCGCGCGCGTGCTGTCCGACCACTATCGCCGCGTCACGCTGGTCGAACGAGACCGCTTCCCCGACGGCCCGGACACGCGCAAGGGTGTGCCGCAGATCCGCCACGTCCACGTGCTGCTCAAGCGCGGCGAACGCGTGCTCGCGCAGATGTTCCCGGGACTTCTCGACGAGATGATCCGCGAAGGCGGCCACTGCATCGACATGTCCGCCGACACGAAATGGCACCACTACGGCGGATGGAAGGTGCGCTTTCGCAGCGGCATGGACTTTCACTGCCAGAGCCGGCCCTACCTCGAGTGGAAGGTCCGCCGTCGCGTCGCCGCGATTTCCAACGTCGAGATCGCCGACGGCTGCGATGCGCTCGGCCTGACCGTAAGCGCCGGCAAGGTGTTGGGCCTGACAATTCGCGACAGCAGCGGCGCGGAGCAGTCGCTTGCCGCCGACTTCGTCGTGGATGCGAGCGGGCGCGGCTCGCGCACGCCGCAGTGGCTGGCGTCGCACTGCTACGCGAAGCCGGACGAATCGCGCGTGACGGTTGACGTCGGTTACGCGAGCCGCCTCTACCGGCCCTCGGCTGCCGCCCGGTCGTGGAAAGCGCTCTTCATCTACCACCAGGCGCCGGCAACACGCCTCGCCGTCATCGTCCCCGTGGAAAACGACCTGTGGATGGTCACCGAGGTCGGCTGGTTTCGCGACTATCCTCCCGGCGATGAAGAGGGCTTCCGCGAATTTGCACGCAGCCTGCCCGAACCTGACGTCTACGATGCGATTCGTGATGCCGAGCCGTGCTCGCCGATCCATGTGCACCGCTTTCCGCACAACCTTCGCCGTCACTATGAACGCCTCGACACGATGCCGGCCGGCCTCGTCGTGCTCGGCGACGCGCTGTGCAGCTTCAACCCGATCTACGGCCAGGGGATGACGTCGGCCGCTCTCGGAGCGGCGACCCTCGGTGAAATCCTGCGGGAAACCACCGCAGACACGGACTCGATCGGCCGGCGCTTCCACGCCCGCTTCGGCCGCATTCTCGACGGCGTGTGGATGCAGACCACAAGCGAGGACCTGCGCTTCCAGCAGGCCGAGGGCACTCGCGCGTGGTGGCTCGGCCTGGCCAACGCGTACACGGCGAGAGTCTACGAACGCAGCCGGACGGATCCTGTGGTGTCGCGCGCGTTCCTCGAAGTGATGCACCTGATGCAGCCGCCGGCGTCGCTGCTGCGCCCGGCCATCGCGCGCCGGGTGCTGTTCGGCGGCGCGGCACCGGCGGAATCGATGGAGGCCAAATATGTCGACCTGGCTCAATGAGCGTCAGCTTGCGCGCACTGCGCCGGCCGAGCGCGCGCTGCCGAAGCTTCCGATTCCGACCCAGGTGGTCTCCAACGGAGAGCACGTGCCTCAGCCGCAGAGCGCCGACCAGCAGCGCGTCGAACGTGCGCTGATACGCGCCGCCGCACACGGCGGCGCACGCCTCGGCCTCACACGCCGGGAGTTCCTGCGTACGAGCTGCGGAATGGCCGCCGCCTTCCTCGCGATGAACTCCGTCTATGGCTCGCTGTTCGACGTGAGCAGCGCCGAAGCGGCCGACCCCGACCTCGCCGCCGCCCGCGCGCAAAAGCTGAGAAGCCAGTTCGTCTTCGACGTGCAGAACCACTTCGTGCGTGACGACTTCGACTGGGACGGCATCCTCGCCCTCGGCGAGTACGCCAAGCGCTGGAATCCGGTGCTCGTGAAAGAAGGCATCACGATGGAGCGCTACAAGTTCGAGAACTACGTCAAGGAGGTCTTCCTCGACAGCGACACGACGATCGCGCTGCTGTCGGCCGCCCCCAGCGACTCGAGCGACAACATGATCCTCAACAACGACCAGCTCGCGCGCGCACGGGCGATCGTCAACGCGATCGCCGGTTCGCGGCGCCTGCTGTGCCACGCGGTGATCCGCCCCGGCCAGCCCGGCTGGCTCGACGAGATCGACCGCGCCATCACCGAGCTGAAGCCCGACAGCTGGAAGGGCTACACGGTGGGTGATCCGCTCGCGCCGTCGGGCTATCCGTGGCGCCTCGACGACGAGAAGCTGATGTACCCGGCCTACGAGAAGATGCGCAAGGCCGGCATCCGCAACGTCTGCATCCACAAGGGCCTGCTGCCGGCCGACTACGAGACCACCTGGAAGAACTGGCGTTACGCGATGGTGGACGACGTTCCGCGGGCCGCGAAGGACTGGCCCGACCTAAACTTCATCATCTACCATTCCGCGCTCAAACCCTTCCTCACTTCGCCTGACGAGAGCCTTGCGCAGTTTGAGACGACGGGCCGCATGGACTGGGTGACCGACCTGGCCGAGATCCCCGCCAAGCACGGAGTGACCAATGTCTACGGCGAACTTGGCACCACGTTCGCGAGCTCGGTGATCACGCACCCGCGTCACTGCGCGGCGATGCTCGGCACGCTCGTCCGCGGCCTCGGCGCCGACAAGGTGCTGTGGGGTACGGACGCCGTCTGGTACGGCTCGCCGCAGTGGCAGATCGAGGCATTCCGGCGAATCGAGATTCCCGCCGACATGCAGAAGCAGCACAGCTTCGCGCCGCTCGGCGAGGCCGACGGCCCGGTCAAGCGCGGCATCCTCGGCCGCAATGCAGCGCCCCTTTACGGTATCGACGTCAACACCCAACTCGCGAGCGAGTTCTCCAGCGACCGATTCTCGCAACTGCGTCGCGACTACCTGGCCGCAGGTGCCGCGCCGAGCCTTGCCGCGTACGGCTACGTCGCCGCGCGCTCCTGAAGAGGGAGAACCTGATGGCCGGGCAACTCGAACGACGAAGTATCGTGATCACCGGAGGCGCCTCAGGCATCGGCCGCGCGGCGTCGCTGGCCTGTGCCCGCGAAGGAGCTTCCGTGGTCGTAGCCGACATCGACCGCTCCGGCGCTGAGTCCGTCGCGCAGGAGATTCGCGACAGCGGGGGGACGGCGCTGGCTGTCGTCTGCGACGTCACGCGCATTGCAGACGTCACGGCGTTGTTCAATCGGACGACCGACGAACTCGGCGGCATCGACGGTGCCTTCCTCAACGCCGGCATCGAAGGCCTCGTCACGCCTCTCGTTGACTACGACGAGCAAACCTTCCGGCGCGTGCTTGAAGTGAATGTGATCGGCGTCTGGAACTGCCTGCGCGCCGTCGTCCCGCCGATGACAGCGCGCGGCCGCGGCGCCATTGTCTGCACGTCGTCGATCGCGGGCCTCGTCGGCGCGGGCGCGTTCTCGGGCTACGTTGCGAGCAAGCACGCCGTCCTCGGCCTGATGAAGACGGCCGCCATCGAAACCGCGAAGTCCGGCATCCGCGTGAACGCGATCTGCCCCGGCGTGATCGAGACGCCGATGCTGAACCGGCTCGCCGACGCTCGCGAAGGCCTCGTCGATGCGTTGCTGGGAATGAAGCCGATGGGCCGTCTCGGTACGGCGGGCGAGGTGGCCGAGGCAGCGGTGTGGCTGTTGTCCGACCGCGCGTCCTTCGTGACCGGCCATTCGCTGGTGATCGACGGCGGCTACGTGGCGCAATGACGACCCGCAGCCTCCAGCCGGCAACCGAGTGACGGCGCGAAGGCCTCCGGCCGACAACGCAAACGGGCCGAAGGGGACGCAATGACCACCACACACGCGATGAGATGAGAGGGAAGACATGAATCCAACCAAGACCGTCCTGGACTTTCTCGAAGCGTGGCCCAGGGGTGACATCGACGTGCTGATGAGCTTCTTCGCGGACGACGCGGTCTACCACAACATCCCGGTACCGGCGGCCCACGGCGCACCGGCCATTCGAGAAGCGTTCCTTGCGTTCGCCAAGCTGATGGACTCGATCGAGATCATCAACCTGAATGTCGCGGCCGACGGGCCGGTGGTCTTCACGGAGCGCATCGACCGCTTCCGCTGGGGAAAGAAGGTGCTTGCCCTGCCGGTGGCCGGCGTGTTCGAGGTGCGCGACGGCAAGATCACCGCCCACCGCGACTACTTCGACTACCGAACCTGGCTCGACGCCACCGGCATCCCGCTCGGCTAACGCTGCTGCGTCGAGGCCGGCGACATGGCGCGAACATCCTCGCGCAGTGCGCGCATCTCGTCGCGGAGTGCGGCGAGCTGACCGGCCCCGGCCAGCTCGCCGTCGTGGTTCTCGGCATCGCGCCCGACGAAGAACGTGGCAAGTGCAGCCGTCACGTAACCGAAGACTGCGAACGCATAGAGCGACAGGAAGAGGCACAGCACGCGCCCCTCCAGCGTCTGCGGCCAATACTGCGATCCCATCGTGGTCATCACCATTGCGGTCCACCACAACGCCTCCCCGTAGCTGGCGAGGCCACCTTCTTCCGCGCGCTCGAACGCGTACATGCCGGCGGCTCCGGCGAACGTGATCATGAGCGTCAGGGATACGACGTAGCCGAACGCCCGGCGCCGGAGGCTCGCCCCAAGCG
>JBHEOD010000194.1:0-4635 GCA_046261745.1 Binatia bacterium | reverse complement strand
CCACTGCACGAGCCGCACTTCGGCGGCCTGTCCGCTACGGCTTCCGGTGATGCCCTCCTGGCCGAGCGACTCGTCCACCGATGCGCTGGTGAGATGCCCCACCGAGCCGTGCGTGCCCATGGCGGCCAGCAACTCGCGCTGGAATTCGTCCGTCTCCATGTCTGCGTGCGCGCGAAGCAGCACGGTATTCGGCCGGCGCGGGCGAAACACCTTCGCCGACGTATTGCGCACGAGCCTCTGGAAGCTCGACCGGTACAGACTCAGCAGAATCTGCGGATAGCGCTCGGTGATGCGCGAGAAGATGCGGCGCGGCACGCGGAACAGCTCGCAGTCGCGCATCGCAACAACGGAGGCCGTGCGGGCCTGCTCGGTAAACAACGCCACCTCGCCGACGATCTCGCCGGGCCCCACCTCGCCCACCACCTTCTCAGCCCCGAACGCATCCTGGATAGAAACCTGCAAAACGCCTGAAACGACGACCAGCGCATCCTCGGCCGCGTCGCCCTGGCGGAAGAGATGCTCGCCGCGCTTGAGAGGAAGCCAGTCGATGTTCCGTTCGAGGTCCGTCAGGATGTCGCGCTCGAAGTCGAGCCAGTCCTGCTCGGCCTGCAGGCGAAGCATCGGATCGGAAATCTTGAGGCCGGACGTTCCGAGCAGCCGGCCGAGGTGCAGCGACGTGAGGATGCGGCAGATGCTCGTGCGTGCGCAATCGGCCACGCGCTCCCAGATCTGTTCGTGGCTGCCGAGCAGCTTCTCGAACGTCTTGCGCGGGATCTCGACGACGCGGCTGTCCACCATTGCGCGCACGTCGGCCAGACGCCGGTCGCCGCTCACGATCTCCACGGTGCCGACGAGGTCGCCGGGCGCGGCCTCCTCCAGCACCCTCTCCTCGCCCCAGTCGCGTGCGACCAGCGTGGCGAACGCGCCTTCGAGTACGATGAAGATACTGCGCGCCTCGTCGCCGGTGCGCAGCAGCGCGTCCGTCGCAGCAATGTCGCGGATCTCGGACGCGCCGAGAAGCGCCTGCAAATCACCATCGGCAAGACCGGACAGCGCAGCACAATGTTCCCGCAGGACCTTTAACGCGTTCACCATGTTCATCATGCTCAGTTTCTTCAGTTTGCGACACCCGTGGTGACGGCTCCGTTTCGAGCAGCGGCGGATTCGCAGAACTCCTCGACGCGCCGGAATTGCTCGGCAGCCTCTTCGCAGGAAGCGCGAAGCTCCGCCCACTCGCCGACCGGCGCACTGTGCTCGAGCGCCTGGAGGACGGACGCGAGCGAAGTGGCCGCGGCGCTCGCGGCGGCGCCCTTCGCGGCGTGCGCAGCCTCGCGCAGCGCCGCGCGGTCCCCTGCGACCACGGCCGTCTCGACCGCGACGAGACTGGACGGGAACTCGGCGACGAACATCGCGAGGATCTCCTGAAGGACTTCCGCGTCGTCCGTCCCGAGTACCCTGGCCAGCATCGCGAGATCGACCGGTTGCGCAGTGCGCGCAACGTCGAGAACGCGCGACCTCTGGCCGACCGGCTCCGCAGGCGGCGCAGCGCTCGCAACGTCATGTCCGTCGACCGGCGCATCGATACCGTTCCTCGCGTGCAACTCGGCCAGCGTTGCGAGCAGCCGCGGCGGATCCACCGGCTTCGGCAGCACCGCGTCCATGCCGGCGCTCAGGCATTCCTGGATCTCGAGCTCGACGACGCTGGCCGTGACGCCGATGATTGCTACCTTGTCGAACGGCGGCCCGAGTAGGCGAATCCGCCGCGTCACCCGGATGCCGTCCATCTCCGGCATGTGGCGATCCGTCACGATCGCATCGAACGGCGCGTGCGGCCCATCAAGTAGTTCCAGTGCCTCGCGCCCGTTGGCGACGCTGACCACTTCGTGGCCGGCCCGCCTGAGCACGCCCTCGAGCACGGCACGATTGGTCGCGACGTCTTCGATCTGCAGGATACGCAGCGGGGCGTGCGGCGCAGGGACCAAAGACGCGGCTACCGCGCTCTCGACCTCAGCCGCCTCCCCCACCGGCAGCCTGAGATCGAAGAAGAACGTGCTGCCCTGCCCCTCGATGCTGTCGATGCCAATGTCGCCGCCCATCAGCTGGATGAGCTGCCGGCAGATCGCCAGCCCCAAACCGGTGCCGCCATAGAGTCGCGCCACTTCCGCCGCGCCCTGCTCGTACGGCGAGAACAGCTTCTCCCGGCGCTCAGCCGGAATGCCGGAGCCCGTGTCCGTCACCGAAAAGCGCACGCCGACCTCGCGCTCGCCGGCGTCCACCAGCGTGGCGCGGATCGTGACCGACCCGGCACCGGTGAACTTGATGGCGTTGCTGACGAGGTTGAGCAGCACCTGCGTCAGCCGGTGCCCGTCCCCGACCAGTACAGGCGGCAGCGCGGGATCGATGTGATGGACGAGCTCGAGTTTTTTGCGTTGCGCAAGAGGCTCCATCACCGACAGCACCGGCTCGGTAACGTCGACCATCCGGAACGCAAGCTTCTCCAGCACGAGCTGGTCGGCATCGAGCTTGGAGACGTCGAGGATGTCGTTGACGATTCGCACCAGCGATTCGCCCGACGAACAGATGGTTTCGGCATACTCGCGCTGCGCCGGATCGAGCCTGGTGTCCGCCAGCAGCCAGGCCATGCCGAGGATGCCGTTCATCGGCGTGCGGATCTCGTGGCTCATGTACGCAAGGAAGCGGCCCTTGGCAGCATTGGCGGCCTCGGATTTTTCCTTTTCGATCTCGAGCTCACGCGTGCGCTCGCGAACCTCCTCCGCAAGACGCGTCTCCGACTGCTGCAGCTTCTGCAGCTCCTTGTCCGTCGTCGAAAGCGAGAACAGGATCAGGGCTGCGAACCCGCCGGCCAGCATGCTCCAGTTGACCCACACGCTGCCCGTCACCACGCCGAGGGACTTGAGCGAGAACAACAACGTCCCGAGCAGGTAGAGACCAAGCGCCATCAGGAAGAAGCGCGCCGAGCGCTGGCCCTGCTTGCTGCAGTAGGCTGCGACCAGCGCCCACGCGATGGCGGTCAGGCCCGCGCTGGCCGTGGCCACGCGGATGCTGAAATGGTACGGCGCGGCCAGGGACATCAGCGCACCGGCAAGCACCAGCGGCCTGGAAAGGCGCAGCCACCTGTCGATCATCGGCACCACTCGATCCGTCGCAAGGCTGGTGCGTCCCCACTCGATGAACGAATACGACGCGACAAAAATGAGCGTCGGGATGCTCACGTTCGCCCACCACGTCGACTGCGGCCAGAGGAACTGGAAGGCGAGACCGTTGATTGCGAACTGCGTCAGACCCCAGGTGCCGAAGAACAGCGCGTAAAAAAGGTGGCCGCGTTCGAGGAACACGAGGAACTGCACCAGGTTGTAGATCGACATGATGAGGATCGCGCCGTAGGAGAATCCGAGCACGATCTCTTCGCGCAGCGCGGCCTCGAAGAAGCGGTGCGGGTTCCACGCGTTCATCGACAGGTTCATCGAGCTACTCGACTCGAAGCGGACGAGATACGTCTGCGTGCCGCGGGGCTCCTCCGTCAGCGGAACGACGATGTTGCGATAGTTGAGCGGACGCTCGGCGAACGGCAGCCGGTCGCCGAAGCGGCGAACAGCAAAGGCGCCGCCGATTTCCGGCGTGTACAGTTCGAGGCGATCGATCAGCGGGTAGTCGAACTCGAGCAGCCATGCGAGCGGCCGGTCCTCCGGATTGAAGACGGTGAACTTCGCCCAGTACACCGATGCCGTGAATCCGAACCCCGGCTCGTCCCACGCAGAGCGGACGAACCTGTCCGAGGAAAGGACCTGCGCGGGGGTCAGCGAGCCGGTCGTGTCTTCAAGGATCTCGAGGTGCCGGCCCAGCGAAGCGCCGTCGACCGACGACGACAGGGAAACCGCGCCGTCTTGCGCCGCCGCCGGCGACAGCAGGCACGCAACGCCAAACGCCAGGGCAAACGCTCCAGCCGCGGGGCCCGGCTTCACCCTGGCTCCGCGCAAGGCAGCCGGTTGAGCAACTCGGCCAGCAGATGCGACTCGATGGGCTTGGGCAGGCAGCCCAGCAGTCGCACCGCGCTCTGCTTTGCGACGTTCTCCACAGACGAGAGCGTCTCCTCGTCGACTCCGCTGGTGATGATGAGATGACCGGGAAAACCGCGATCGCCGAGCCGCGTGATCATCTCCACCCCGCCCATCTCCGGCATTCTCAGGTCGAGCAGGATCACGTCGGGCGGGGGCCGGAGCCCGGCCACCAGATCAAGGCCTTCGCGGCCGGTTCGAGCCGTATGGACATCCTGGGCCCCGAGCGACTTCAGCGCCCGGACGACCACCAGCGACGTGAAGGAATTGTCCTCCACGATCAGGAAGCGAAGCGATGCGAACCGCGGGAAGTGCTCCGGGGGCATGGATGTCCTGTGCTGCCCGTTGGCGGCGAGGCGCAGACTAGTGACCGGCGGGCTCAAGTCAAAACGAGGCATGCCATCCACACTTCGACTCGTAAGTGGCTGTT
This sequence comes from Binatia bacterium, assembly GCA_046261745.1. GTDB lineage: Bacteria > Desulfobacterota > Binatia > UBA1149 > CAITLU01 > DATNBU01. The sequence continues at coordinate 129 of JBHEOD010000194.1, read as the reverse complement.
TTTTCTGGCCTCTTTGGAGCAGGCGGGCCGCAGAAGGCCTGGTTTCGCTGAATTTTCGGCCTTTCCGCTTGAAATCGACCCCCATAGATCGGCGCAGAGGCCCGGAAAAATGGTGGGACGGCCCAGGGT
>JBHEOD010000193.1:389-4645 GCA_046261745.1 Binatia bacterium | reverse complement strand
GCCTCCGGCTGGGACGCGGCGAGAGCATCGATTCCATTCTTGGTAGCATGCGGATGGTGGCGGAGGGGGTACGCAACACCAAGGCCGTGCTCGAGCTCGCCCGCCGCCAGAACGTCGAGATGCCGATCGTCGAATGCTCCTACAAGGTTCTCTACGAGGGGCTCCCGCCCGGTCAGGCCCTCGAGGAGCTCTTCAGCCGGAGTCTGAAGCCGGAGTTCCACTAACGATCGCGCCAAAGCGCATCCGCCTGGCTGCAGACGGCGCCGAACAGCGCCGCCCGACCGTCTCATCGCGATGAGCGGAGCAAGCGCCCCTGTGCGTTGACAATCCGGCCAAGCGCTGACAGAAACCCGGCTTGCGGTTTTTCGACCGCGCGCCCGAAACGGGTATTGCCGAGGATCAGCTACCGTGAAGAGAACTTATCAGCCCAGCAATCTGAGACGGCGCCGCCGTCATGGTTTTCGCGCTCGCATGGCCACGCCAGGTGGTCGCCTTGTGATCAAGAGGCGTCGTGCGAAGGGTCGTAAGCGTCTCGCGGTCACGACGCCCCCTAAAGCCGGGCGCCAGTAGCACGGATCTTCGGCTCACACGGGCGCGTCGCGTCCGCTCGCGTAAGGATTTTCTTCGGATCCAGCGCGGAAGACGCGGCAAGGCGAGCCGGCATTTCCTGGTGCTCCAGGGCCCCGGAACGACCAGCGAGACACGCCTCGGAATCACGGCGAGTCGCAAGGTCGGGGGTGCTGTCGAGCGGAATCGGGCAAAGCGACTCGTCCGCGAATTTTTTCGAGTGCATCGTGCAAAGTTGCAGCCAGGCTCCGACATTGTCGTGATTGTGAGAGCCGGCGCGGACAGACTGAGCTTCGGGCATGCGGAATCGGAGTTGGGCAGCGTTCTTTTCGGAGACACCACCGGTCGGCTCGAGTCGTGAGCCTTTGAGCCTATTTTTTCGAGGGCTCGCCGACCTGATCTCTGCGGTCCTGCTGGGTGTCATCGCCCTGTACCGCAAGTGGGTCTCCCCGTTGTTGGGACCCAACTGCCGTTTCCATCCGACATGCTCGAACTATGCCAGCGAAGCGATTGTCCTTCACGGACCGCTTCTAGGCACCGCGCGCGCTCTGGGACGTCTTGCCCGCTGCCATCCCTTCTGTGATGGCGGTTACGACCCGGTCCCCAAGGCCAGCGCCGAAACGGCGGGCAACGGGGACGGACGATAGGAACCTGCTGCAGCCGCTGGAGGCGGCAGCGTGGAAAGTAGATTAGCGTTGGCCATGGCCCTGTCGCTCGGCATTCTTGTCGGGTTCCAGTTGCTGTTTCCCCAGCAGAAATCCGAGACGACCCAATCCGCGGATGCTCCGGCGTCGGCGGTTGAATCCCCGACTGCGGACTTGGGCCGACCTGCGGCCGTGGGGAGCGCGGACCCCATCGTTACCGACCCCGGCGCGATCATCGAAGTTCAGACCCCGCTGTTCCGCGCCCGCTTCGCTTCGCGCGGCGGCCGTCTCGTCGGCTTCGAGCTGGCCGAGTACCGGAAGGACGCCACCGCGGGGAGCGGTCCTTACGACCTGGTTCGTGCGAATGGTTCGGCGCCGCTGGCCCTGCTGTGGCGCACCGAGACGGGGGCGGTCGTCGATGATCGATCCGTCCTCTACGAGGTGACCGCGTCGGCGGAGCAGGCCCGTCCCGGCCAGCCCGCCGTGGTCACGATGCGCGGACGCACCAGTTCGGGCGCGACCATCACGAAGACCCTCCGTATCGAGGCAGACTCGTATTTCCTCGACTACAAGGTCTCGGTCGAGGGACTCGCCGCGACCCCGCTCGCCGTCGGCTGGGCGCGCCAGCTCGATCCGAACAAGGCGCAGGCCGACGTTGAGGGGGCGGTCGGATACTTCGATGCCGAGTTGCACAGCTTCGACGCGGCCAGCTTGGAGGAGACCGAAATCGTCGAGGGGCAGGCCGCGTGGGCCGGGTACGCTGAGCACTACTTCCTCGCGGCCTACGTGCCGCGGACGCGGGAGCCGCTCAAGCTCGTTGCTTCGTCGGCGGACGGCTCCGGCCAATCCGCCCTTTGGACGAACAGCGCCACGACGTCGCTCGACTACGGCCTGTACATCGGCCCCAAAAGCTTCAGCGAACTCGAGAAAGCCGATCCTTATCTGGTAGAGGCCGTCGATCTCGGCTGGTTCTGGTTCGTCGCCAAGCCGCTCCTGCTCATGCTGCGCATGATCGAGAGCGCCGTCGGGAACTACGGCTGGGCCATCGTCCTGCTGACAGTCGCCGTTCGCGCCGCGTTCTACCCCGTCAACAAGAAGCAGATCGAGGCCATGAAGGGGATGCAGCGCATCCAGCCCGAGGTGAAGAAAGTCCAGGAGCGCTACGCGGACGACCGCGAGAAAATGAACGCGGAAATGATGGAGCTCTACCGGCGCCACAAGGTGAATCCGCTGGCGGGCTGCCTGCCGATGCTGATCCAGCTCCCGGTCTTCATCGGTCTTTATAACGTCCTTCTGCAATCGATCGAGCTACGCCATGCGCCGTTCTTCGGCTGGATGCACGATCTTTCCCAACCCGACCGTCTCGGCTCTCTTGCGATTCCATTCGTCGAGCCGGCCGGGATTCCAGTCATGACGCTCCTGATGGGAGCGAGCATGATCCTTCAGCAAAAGATGACCCCCAGTACCGCCGACCCCGCCCAGCAACGGATCATGATGATCATGCCCGTCGTATTCACGGTCATGTTCGTGAACTTCCCCGCGGGCCTCGTGCTGTACTGGCTGTCCAACAACGTTCTTTCGATCGCGCAGCAGTGGTACTCCGATCGGACGAGCAAATAAGAGGCAGCATGCCCACCAGTATCGAAGCCCAGGGACACACCGTCGACGAAGCGATTCAGATCGCGCTCAACCAGCTTGGCGTGAGTCGCGACAAGGTCGAGATCGACATTCTCCATCACCCGAGACGCGGAGTGCTCGGGATTGGCGCGCGCCGGGCGAAAGTACGCGCGACCATTCGCGAGAGCGTGATGCCGGACGGCGAGGAGTTCGACATGTCGGGCGGCGACTCGCTCGACGACAAGCCGCGCAGGCGCAGGCGGCGCGGCGGAAGAAGTCGCGGTCGCGACGAAGGCCCGGAGAGCGAGTCGGCGCCCCGCCCGGCGGTAGCGGCTCGCGAGCCGGCCCGCGCGGATGGAGAGCGCCGTGCGCCGGAGGCCGGACGCACGCGTCCCGAGGACGGGAATCGGGGGCGCGATGATCGGCGCGGCGGCCGCGGCGGTGGCCGCGGACGCGGCGACCAGCGCGGCGGCGCTGCCGGCGGCGAAGGCCGGCCGGAAGCACAGGCTCCCCGCGGCGGCGGCGGAGGACAGCGCGGGCAGAGAGGTTCGCAGCAAGGGCGCGGGCCCGATCCGCGCCGAGGCCAGGACCAGCCGCGAGGCGCCGCCGACCAGCGAGATCAGCGCGGCGGACCCGAGCAGCGCAACGGCACAGAAGGGCAGCGTGAGGCCGGACGAGACGATTCGCGCGACCGCTCTCAGCGGGGACGGCAGGGCAGCCAGGGCGGAAGAGACCTCGGCCGCGATTCGGGACGTTCCGGACGCCCGGACAGCGCGGCAGACGATGCCGACTTCCCATTGCGGGCCGAAGCAGCGAACAAGCCACCCCAGCAGTCGCGCGCGGCCCAAACCGTCGTGCCTCGCCGGCCGCCGGCCGCGGAGGAGCCGCCCCTCGACGCCGCGACTCTCGAGTTGGTCCGCGAGCGGGCCGAGGAACTCGTTCGCGACCTTCTTCAGAAGATGGGCTTTGCGGCCGAGGTTTCTTCGAGCATCGACGAGGTTGCCAGCGAAGCGGTAGTGTCGGTGCGTTCCGAAAGTGAGGGGCTGCTTATCGGCCGACGGGGCCAGACGCTGGATTCGCTCGAGCACATCGTCAATCGCATGACGCTGCGGGCAGAGGCCTATGTGGAAGGTCGCGTTCTGCTCGACATCGGCGACTACCGGAAAAGGCGTCGCGAAAGTCTTGATGAGCTGGCCGGCAGGTTGCGCGCACGCGCGGTCGGCGAGCGTCGCACCGTCCAGGTGAGCCCGATGAGTCCGCGCGACCGGCGCTTCTTCGCGCAGGCCTTCGCGGATGATGAATCGGTGGAAGTGCGCGCGCTTGGTGCCGGTTTTTATCGGCGCGTCGTTGTGGCGCCCGCGGGGATGGCATCCTCTTCGGTGGACGCCGCGGATACGCCCGTCGACGTGGACGTGGAAACCGTCGAAA
>JBHEOD010000193.1:0-288 GCA_046261745.1 Binatia bacterium | reverse complement strand
GTTTCGCGCGCGCGCCTCCCGTCCTGCCGAACCCTGGAAGATGCGCACCGGTTCCGTGCTGGCGGCAGACGGCATCACCCCGGTGGACGACGCGCTGGCGGTGTATTTTCCGCGCCCGAACTCCTTTACCGGCGAAGAAACCTACGAAATCCATTGCCATGGGTCGCCGGTTGTCGTGGAGCAGGTGATTGCAAGCGCGATCGCGGCAGGGGCGCGGGCCGCCGAGCGCGGCGAGTTCACGCGCCGCGCAGTGCTCAACGGCAAGCTCGATCTTCTGCAGGCCGAAGC
>JBHEOD010000192.1:4378-4694 GCA_046261745.1 Binatia bacterium | reverse complement strand
CCTCTGGCCCAAGCATCCATAGACCAGCGATGTCAACGACGAGTATCAATAGGAGGCCCCCCTGAAGCCAGAGAACGTGGGGGAATGGCCAGACGAGACAGGCGTAGAGATACCCCTGGATGAGGAACCCGAGAGCCGCAAAGAGAGTGCACCTTCTCAGGTAGCTGTCGAAGGGTGTCGGCGCGAACTCCGAAACCACAAGACAGACGAATCCGACTACGGCGGCCGCCAGCGCGAGGGGAAGCGATCGCGCCCAATCAGCACGCGAATCTTCTGGCGAAGTGGGTGAGTAGACGCTCTGCAAGAGATGGTTCAC
>JBHEOD010000192.1:0-4368 GCA_046261745.1 Binatia bacterium | reverse complement strand
ATCGAGAGATCTCGTCCGGAACGAGGTCATCTCCGTTAATGCGAAGCGCCGCCACTGTTTCGTGAATGCGTGCCATCGAAAGGACTTAACGACTGAAGTAACCGGCGGCCGCTGCTGTCGCCAGCCCGAGCTGCGGCATAGGACCGGCCGTCCGGTTAAGTGAATCGTTATAGCTTCGCCACCGACTGAGCCGCCAGCCCTCCAGCACGGCTACTGGCCTGGTGAATTCGACCATCGGGAATTGCCGCGCGAGAGGATGGCGGAGGCCAAGTGTAGGTGAAGTTGCGCGAGGCCTCCCTTCGCCGTACCCGAGCCGGCTTTCTTGCCAGAGGGAACGGGCAACACCAGGCGATTCCACGACGCTCCGGACGATCACGACCTTTCGTCCTGCCTCCAACTAAAGATCTCCCGATAGGAGATATAACGACTGAAGTAACTGGCGGCGCCGACATGGCCGCGACGAAGCCGAGGCGGCCACACCGCCGACCAGTTAAGTGAAATGTTATGGGCTTGCCTCACCGGAGCACCAGAAAGGAAGCTTCCGGATCGCCGCAGAAGGCCTCGATCGAGTCCCGACGAGAGACTAGGATCTCCATGACATCATCGGTTGAGCAGTTGCCTCGCCGAACCCATACCACCCGCGGCGGAGGCCCATACACGAAGCTGCGCTGATGAAAGTCTACATCCTTGGTCACGATCGTAAGATCGTTCTGCCGAGCGAACTCCCAGACCGCGTCGTCTGCTGCGGAGGAAAGATCGACGTCTCGAACATGAAGTGACCCGGGAAAGTAATCGGCAAGGGCGGCGCACAGACGCCACGAGAGATTCTGGTCGAAGAGAAGCTTCACTCGCCGGAGGCGACCAGGCGGCGCTCACGTGCTGCCGCAAAGGCAAGGCAGGCCCGAAGGTCTTCCTCAGTGAGGTCCGGGAAGTCGGCAAGGATCTCTTCGTGGGACATGCCTGACGCCATGTAGTCCAGGATGTCGTAGACGGTGATCCGCATGCCACGAATACAGGGCTTCCCCCCGAGTTTGCCGGGCTCGATCGTGATCCGGTCCGCCAGACCATCGCCGGGAACGAAGCTCATGGGCGCAGCCTAGGCCCGCGGCCGCATCCCGTCAATCCGTAACCGTCCGACCACCCCACCTTGACGGCGGTCTTCGGGCGCGGACGGTCCTGCTTTCGAATTGAGGGGTCAGGCCGCCGCGGAAGCGGCGGCCTGAAGCTCTTTCCAGCCCCGTGGCGTCAGTTCGGCGATGCGCGAGTTCGGGTGCGTGGCGATGCGCGTGATCACGTCGACCAAGTAGGCGGCCGGGTCGACGCCAAGGCGCCTGCAGGTGACGACCAGCGAGAACAGCACCGCTCCGCGCCTGCCGCCCTCGAGGCTGCCGGCGAACAGCCAGTTCTTTCGCCCGAGCACCGGCACCCGCATCGTCTGCTCGCAGGAGTTGTTGTCCACTTCGGCCTCGGCGACGCTCACGTAGCGGCGGATCGCCGGCCACTGTCCGAGCGCGTAGCGCGCGGCGGTGCCGATCATGCTCTTCGGCAGCGCGCCATCGGCGAGCATGTGGAAGTACGCCTCCAGGTCGTCGAGCGCCGGCAGTACCTCGGCCGTGCGGACGGCAACGCGATCGCTGCCCGAGAGCCCCTCGGTCTTGATCCGCCGCTCGACGCGATAGACGAACTGGATGAGCCCGAGCACGTTGTCGGCGGCCTCGCGGTCCTCGGCCCTGGCCTCGAAGAACTTTCTCCGCACGTGGGCCATGCAGCCGATGGTCGCATCGGGCCGCTCTGGAAAAATCGAGGTGTAGTCGGCGTAGCCGTCCACCTGCAGGTAGCCTTTGTAGCCCGCAAGAAAAGCCTGCGGCGCAGCCCGCGCGCGTGTGGGCGTGAAATCGTAGACCACTTCGCCCCACGGCACAGTGTAGGCCCACAGGAAGCCTCGAGCCGTGGAGCCTTTTCGCGTACGGTCCTGGTACTGGACGTGGGTGTCGTCGCTTTGCAGCAGCGGTTGCTCAAGAAGTCGCCGTTTCTGCTCGGCAACGACCGGTTCCAGAAGCGCTGCGACCTGAGTCACCCAGTCCGTCATTGTCTTGCGGCTGATGGGCACGCCCTGCTCGGCGAAAATCTGCTCCAGCCGATACAGCGGCAGATGATGCCCGTACTTGGACAGCACGACGTGGGCGAGGAGGCCAGGACCCGGCAGTCCCTTTTCGATCGGCTGCGCGGGCAGCGGCGCAGTGGCCACGCCCTGCTCGCATCCGCGGCAGGCGTACTTGGTGCGGGCGTGCTCGATGACGAACAGGCTGGCCGGCACGTACTCGAACTGCTCGCTCACGTCCTGGCCGAAGGGCTGCATGGGAATGCTGCAGCACGGACAGATCCGCTCGGACTCGGGCAGCGTGTACTCGCGCCGCTCGCGGCGAAGCCCGGCCGGCGGCCGGCGACGCCCGTTTCGCTTCGAGGCGGCTTTCTCCTCGGGCTCGGTCGCCGCGTCGGCTTTGGCCTTGATCTCGGCGGCGAGCTCGGCAGCCGCTTCCGCGACAAGCTCCTCGCGGAAGAGCTCGACCTGGGCGGGATCCATTTTCTCGGAGCGGCGCGCGTAGAGACGACGCAGCAGCTCCTTTTGCTTGTCCAGCAGCGCCCGGTACGCAAGGTCCTGCCGCGCACGCTCGGACTTGAGCGCTTCATTCTCCAGCTGCAGGACGACGTTGCTCCATTCGAGTTCGGTGATCCTCTGCGACGCGTCCTGCTGCATGCAGGGTCGAGAATACTTGCGGTGAGAGTTGCGTCAATGCGTGCGCTGCGTATTTCGTATGCCGGCGTCGACACGGTACCAGCGCCGGCGTCGCGTCGCTGCCGGATCCAGTCCCCCGACGAGCATGACGAACTCCTCGTGCGTAAAGTCGACATGGCGCGCTCGCGATTCCGGCCACGCGAACGTGCCCTGCTCCAGCCGCTTGGCACATACCCACAGGCCCGAACCGTCCCAGTAAAGGACCTTGATCCGGTTGCGGCTCCGATTGCAGAACACGAACAGATGTCCACAGGTCGGATCCTCGCCGAGCGTGCCGGTAACGATGGCGGCCAGCGAATTGAAGGACTTTCGCATGTCGGTGGCGCCGGCGACGAGGAAGACGCGCGTCGTCGGTGTCAGCGCGAGCACGGACGCTCGAGAGCCTCGCAGACTGCGGCCAGTTCGACGGCAGGAACACCGCGCGGGAAGCGCAGGGTGCGGCCGCCGGCGAGCAGCACCTCGAAGACGACGTCGTCGCCGGCGGCCGGGCCGACAAGGTGGACCGGCACGAGGACGGGGCCACGCGGCCGACCCGGGCGCCGCCCGCGGCGCGACAGCCACAGGCGCAGCGTGCTCACGGCCAGGCCCTCGCGTTTCGCGAAGGCGAGCACCGAGAGATCGCTGCGGTCGAACTTGTCCAGGATGGCCGCGATTTCCTCGCGGCTGCGGTGATGACGGCGGCGTACGGGCTTGGCCATGATGGGGACCTCCATGATCCCCATCGTCTCAGATCAACGACGGCTGGCGGTAGGTGTGGATCGCCGGACGCTTACGTCAATCCCGCCTCGGGTTCCCCTTTAGGAGCGTGACCCAAGACTGAGTCGTTCCGATCGTGTAATAGTGTTCGGCATGAGCCGACGCGAGCCGGAGCGATTCAAGCCGTACGAGCAGGACCAAGGCCAGCTGCTGCCGTCATTCGTTGCCGAGAGCCTGGACCCCGCTGACCCGGTATTTTTCATCAACGAGGTAGTGGAGACCATGGACTTGGCGGCGTTCGAAGCCCGCTACTCGACCAACGGCGAGCACGCCTACCCACCTCGACTGCTGCTGAAGCTATGGCTGTTCGGCGTCACGCAGGGCGTCTACAGTGGCCGCGAGATCTCTCGTCGCCTGCAGTGGGATCTGCGGTTTCGCTATCTGGCCGGCAGTGCCGAGCGTCCTGACTTCCGCACGATCAACCGCTTCCGCGTCCGCCACACCGAGGATTTCGCCGAACTGCTGAGGCAGACGGTACAGATGGCGCGGCGGGCCGGCCTTGTCCGGCTGGGTCTGGTGACGGTGGACGGAACCAAGGTCCGAGCGAACACCTCGCGGCATAAGGCGATGAGCCATGCCCGGATGGTCGAAGAGGAGAAGCGTCTGGCCGCCGAGATCCGCGCAATCACCCGCCGCCTGGATGAAGTGAATTCGCAGGAAGACCGCGACTGCGGTGAAGACGACGATGGCACTGGAGGGCTGCCCAAGGAGCTGCAAGATCGCAAAACGCGGCGCGAGAAGATCCGCCAGTTGCGCGAACAGCTCGAAGCCGAAAAAGGTGAAAAGCTCGAGGGCCGGCACCAAAAGAGCTTTGC
>JBHEOD010000191.1:0-4834 GCA_046261745.1 Binatia bacterium | reverse complement strand
GCCGTCGGCTGCCGCGAGGCGGGAGCCGGCCGATCGCTGCTTGGCCTGCGAACCTCGGAGAATGAGGCCAGGGACCGCTTCCAGTGGAAATGGGGAAAGGGCGACGCCACGGCCATCGCCGACTTCGCGGATCCGGTGGCCGGATCCGCTTCGTACAACGTGTGCGTGTACGACGCCTCGCCCTCTGCCCAGCCGCTGCTCGACCTGCCGATCGCGCCCGGCGGCACCTGTGCAGGCAAGCCCTGTTGGAGGGCCGTTTCCACCAAGGGCTTCGCCTACAAGAACAAGGACGGAAACGGCGACGGCGTGACCGCGCTCAAGCTCGGTTCCGGCGTGGCCGGAAAGAGCAAGGTCCAGGTGAAGGGCGCGGGCGTCGCGTTGGCAAGTCCTGCCCTGCCGCTGACGTTGCCAGTGACGGTGCAGCTCTCGATCGACAGCGGGCTCGGTACCGAATGTTGGCAGAGCACCTTCACCAATCCGCCGTCGAAGAACGAGGGCGAAAAATTCCGCGCGAAGCAGTAGGGAGAGCCGCGGCACGGAGCCGCTTCTCCGTCGGCGCTGGCGGATTCCGCGTAATGTTGTCGTCGGCCCGCTTGCGCGGTGGCGCCGCCCTTCAGTCGGCCTTGTCCTTGAAGGACTCCGCGTCGTCGCGTTGGGCGGGCGAGGCGAATTCTGCGCTCCAGCACACGCCGCCGCTGCGGTGGAGCTGCACGGTCACGCCGGGATCCTGGCTGAGTGGGAGCGTGGCCGAGAAGTCCGCCGCCCCGACCGCCGAGAGGACGATGTCGCCCAGTCCCGAGGGCTTGGCCTTCAGCTTGAGGCTGACCTTGCCAGCCGTGGTGTTCGTGTAGCGGAAGCCGCTCGCGGAGGACCTCCAGCAATCCGGGGACGCACAGCCGGACGCCGCCGGAACGGGGGCCGCGATCCTCACGCCCGGCACTCCCACCGTGGTATCGTGCAGACAGAGCACGTAGCTCGTCGAAGCCATCGGATCGCCGAACGTGGCGCGCGTGGTCGACGCGAGGTTCTTCACCTTCCACTTGATGCCGTCCCTCGTCGCGCCGTCGGCATCGACGACGCGTATCGCGGACGCGCGAGCACGCGTCGAGACAAGGCACGCCGGCGATGGCGAGGCGGGACAGCCGAGCACGCAGGTGGCCTCGCAACCGTCGCCGCCGGTCAGGTTTCCGTCGTCGCACTGCTCTCCCGCCGTCACGATTCCGTTTCCGCAGGCGGTAACCGTGCAGTTGTTGTCGCAGCCGTCGCCGCTGGCGCCGTTGCCGTCGTCGCAGGCCTCGCCGGCGGTGACGATACCGTTGCCGCAGCCGGTCGTCGTGCAGTTGCTGTCGCAGCCGTCGCCGTCGGCGAGGTTGCTGTCGTCGCAGCTCTCGCAGCCGACCTCGATGGCGCCATCTCCGCAGACGGCCGCCGAGCAGTCGGCGCCGAACGCTCCCGGCGGGCTCGACGGGGATCGCGGAGCGCCGTCGAAATCGCGAGTCACCGAGTTCGCAAGATCGCCGGGCGGCACGACCGGCGTCGCCGGAAGGTCGCCGCCCGGAAAGGACGGCAGCGCGTACGTCGGCGCCGAGTACAGGTTGCCGCCTGTCAGCGGCCTCAGGTCGCCGCCACCCACGTTCACGAACTGGGGCTCCACCGTGTTGATCTCGTTGTCGGCGGTGATCTGCGCGGCGTTGCAGGTCGGGTTGGCCGGTTGGCAGCCCTGGTCGGTGTCCTCGATGCCGAGGGGATGAGAAACGGGGCCGTTCCAGATCACGTTGCCGCGGATCTGCGCGTTGGTGTCGGTGGGCGCGGGCGACGGAATGTTCGACGACGGTGACGCCGTGCGCGGTCCGTGAATGGCAAAGTGCTGCCACTGGCTGCTGAAGGGCGCCGGGTTGTACCAGACGTTCTGGTAAACGAAGACGTTGCGGTTGGGGATCGGCTCTTCGCCGCCGCCTGCGGTTCCCCATCCCCCTGCGGACAGGCGGGCATTGCACGCGGCGGTGTTGCCGTCACAGCCGCGCAGGCCGAAGACCAGTTCGAGGATGTGACTGATCGAGCCCGTGCGCAGCATCGTGTTGTAGGCGAGCAGGATGTTGTAACCGCCGTTGACGCCCATGCCGGCGCCGTCGGTGTCGTGGATGACGTTGTTGACGAAGCGGATGTCGTAGGCTTCGTAGTGAAGCCACGGCGACGTCATGAACTCGAAACCCGTGCCCTGGCCTGCCGTGTAACCGCCGTTTCCGCAATCGTACAGCTCGTTGCCTTCGATGCGCAGGTAGGCCGAGCCGCCCTTGGTGTAGAGGCACCAGTCGCCGGCGTCGTGAATGACGTTGCCCTGCAGATGGCCGTACTGCACGCCGACGTAGTCGATCGCGTTGTCCCAGCCACCGGAGACGTCGCTGTCCTCGATATACACATTCTGGGACTGGTTGATCTTGATCGTCTCCTGCACCGCCATGGCGGCCGCCGCGGTGCCGCGCACGGTGACTTCGTGCACCAGGAAGTGATCGCACTGCTCGCAGTGGAGAACGTCACCTCCGCCCGCCGACACGTGAAGGCCGTCCAGGTAGAGGTAACGGCAATCGAAAATATTGAGGGATGGAAGCAGCGCCGCGCCCGGCCCGTCTGCAGACTCGATGACGACGGGGTTGGCGAAGGTGCCCCAGCGCGACTCGAAGTAGTTCGGAACGTCGAGAGCCGGATAGGTGCCGGCCACCAGGCGGATGCGGTAGCCGGTGACCGCCAGCGTCGTCGACATCGGCACGCGGCCCCACGCTTCGGTGAGCGTACGCACAGCCGCCATCCGCGTTGCGCCGGAGTTCGCGTTGTTACCCGCCACGGGGTCCACCCAGATGTCCTCCAGCACCGGCGTCCCGCGGTCGTAGTAGCGAGGATCCGCGTGGACCGTCGCGACGACGGAGATGGCGAGGACAGTCGCCGCAATGGCGAGACGCGTGGCGGGACCGACATCGAAAGAATGGCGCATGAATGGTGTTCCCCCTCAGGGGGCCCCGGATATGTCACGGGCGCACGTCAGGCCAGCGGGGCCCGCAAGCCCTGCGAGAGACTCGGCCGCACTTGAACAGCCCGGACAGCCTTCAGGCTGCCTGACAGGACCGCGGAAGCGGAAAGCGCTGACTTTCCGGCCCCCACATCGTCCCGGACCGCATGGCCGAGGATGCCGCCCGAGATCACTCCATCCCGGCCCGCCGGCAGCCGACATATTACGGCCCGGACGCACCGAAGCGTTGGCGTTCGCATCGAGTTCGGCTAGTCTCCGCCGGTTCGTGTGGCGTTTGCCGGCCCGAAGGCTGGCCGCCGTTATCAAGGAGCGATCGGATGGAGGTACGTGTCGACGGTTCTCTGGAGCGCGCAATGCGCGTGCTCAAGAAGAAACTCGCCGCCGAAGGCGTGTTCAAGGAGATGAAGGTTCGGGCCTTCTACGAGAAGCCGAGCGTTCGTCGCAAGCGCAAGCGGCAAGAGGCCGAACGCAAGCGCCGCAAGGCCATGCGTCGCGCGCAGCGCCAGAATTCCTGATCGAACCTCTCGCCGGCTCCGCAGTCTTGACCGACTGGGGGGCCTGCGCTACGGTCGCGCGCCGCTGGCGGATTTTGCCGCCCGGTGAGCACAAGACACGCATCGCGGCCAACTCGGGGACTCGCGATTTACTCGACGAGAACTTCTGAAAAGGGGCTTGGGTGGTGAAGGGAGTTGTGGAGATGGAGTATCCCAAGTGCATGAAGTGCAACAATGGCACGCTCGTTCCCCTCTCCGACTACGGCACCGATGGCGCATCGGTCACCTACAAGGCCTGGGTGTGCGTGAATCCTGACTGCGGTTTCTCGCTCAGGATCGACAAGGGCCAGGTCACCTACGGCAAGCGGCTGGAACCGAACCGCTGACCGCAGGGGCGACCGAACACCGACCAACCGTCCACCACGGGCGCACCCCAAGGGCGCGCCTTCGTTTTTTTGGCAGATCACCTTTCCGCAGGACAAAGCATGAGCGCACCGAAATCCCAGAACATCGTTTGGCACCAGAGCACCGTTTCGCGCGCCGAGCGCGAACAGATCAGCGGCCACCGCGGCGCCACCGTCTGGCTGACCGGCCTTTCCGGCTCGGGCAAGTCCACGGTCGCAAACCTTGCCGAGAAGGCCCTTTGGGAGCGCGGCGTACGCAGCTTCGTGCTTGACGGCGACAACATCCGCCACGGCCTCAACAAGGACCTTGGCTTCTCTCCGGCCGACCGCACCGAGAACATCCGCCGCATCGGCGAGGTGGCCGCACTGTTCACCGACGCCGGCATCGTCAACGTCACGGCCTTCATCTCGCCCTACCGCGCCGACCGCGAGATCGCGCGCAAGGCGATGCCCGACGGCTGCTTCATCGAGGTCTACATGAAGTGCGACCTCGACGAGTGCGAGAAGCGCGACCCGAAGGGCCTCTACAAGAAGGCTCGCGCCGGCGAGATCAAGGAGTTCACCGGCATCTCGGCGCCGTACGAGGCCCCCGAGAATCCGGAACTCGTCGTCGACACGACCGGTCAGACGCCCGAGCAGAGCCTGGCCGTCATTCTCAGCCACCTCGAGGCCAAGGGCTACATTCCGAAGGCCTGACGCCTTCAAGAGAGCACAGCGATGATTCCCACCGGCAGCCGCCACCCGCTTCGAAACACGAAACGACAGGGCCGCTCGCCGGTGGGCATCGCTTCGCTCGCCGCCCTCGCCCTCCTCGCCGCCGCCGCGCCCTCCGGCGCAGCCACGATCACCGGACGCGTCCGCTTCGACGGCCCGCCGCCCCAGCGACCCACCATCCACATGACTGCCGATCC
>JBHEOD010000190.1:0-4846 GCA_046261745.1 Binatia bacterium | reverse complement strand
CCTTGACGATGATCATCTCCGAGTAGTTCTCGGTGAACATCGCATCGCCGATCACGGCGCGGGGATCCTCGACGTAGCCCTTGGTGAAATAGCGGAACGCGCGCATCACGCGCGCCGGCGTCTTGACCAGCCCCTCGCGATCGGGATCTTCGCCGAGCGCGACGAGAATCGCGCGAACGTGCTCCTCGGATGATTCGCAGGCTTCGGGCTTTGGGGAATCGTCGGGCTTGGCGGACACGCCGTCAGTCCTCCAGCGTTTCTTCGTCTTCCTCGAACTCGGCCTCGTCTTCGACCGGCTCGTCGAGGTCCTCGATCGGCTCACCTTCCTCGCCCTCGAACTCGCCGCCCTTAACGCGCTGGTACTTGCGGTAGTCGTAGCCGGTGGCCATCGCCATCAGCAGGCCTTCCATGCCGCCTTCCTTCTCGCGCCTCAGCACGCGCAGGCGGTCGAGATACTCACGGAAGTCGTCGTTGATGCGACCGGTCTCGTCGGGCTCACCGTCGAAGAACTCGCACAGGCGGGTGACCGCGAAGCGCAGCGCCGCAAAACGCAGTTCGTTCGGGAACGAGTCCCACTCGGCCAGCGACAGCGTACGCAAGGACTCGTAGCCGGCCATCATCGACTCGAAACGCTCGAGCACGTAGGAGCCGTCGACGAAACAGGCGGCATTGACGGCGGTGGCCAGGTCGAAGACGTACTTTCCGCGGCAGGCCGCGTCGAAATCGCCGATCGACACCACGTCGTCACCGCGCGCGAGAAGCCCGTAGCAGTGCACGGTGCCGTGGATGATTCCCTTCGGCAGCTTGGTCTCGAGGTAGTTGCCGAGATACTCGGTCTCCTCGTCCATCGTGCGGATGATCTTCTTGAAGTAGGGCGGGATGCGGCGGCGAACGGTCGCGTAGGCTTCGAAGATGCGCTCGAAGCCGAAACGGTTGTCGATGGCCTTCTTGTAACCGCGGCCCACGATGTGGAGCTGGCCGAGCGCGCGTCCGAGGCTGTTGATGGCCTTGAGATTGAGCGTGGCCGGGGTGGGCATCTTGCCGCCCGCCAGCTTGTAAAGGACGAGGTAGTGCCCCTCGCGCTCGATGAAGTGGCGACCGCGACGGTCCGCGACGGGCCGCGGGCTGGGAAACGAATGCTTCTCGAGAAAGGACAGCAGCTCAAGCTCACGACGCAGATCGAACTCGTCTTCGAGGGAGCGGACCTGAAGTTCGTAGATCGTCTTGGCGACTTCGATGAGATGACGCTTGTTGCCCCACGCCGGGAACGGGCCGCTCGTGGGACCGATCTTGCCGAGGCCGTATTCCGCGGCGATGTCGGCGAGGGCCTTCTTGTCGAGGGCGAGTGGTTGCAGCGGCATCGTGTGGTTTGTCGTTTCTGCTTGGCAGCGAGGGCGTGAAGTCGAGCGGGTATGTCGGCGCGTCAGCGTAAAGTCAATATCGGGCGACAATACAGCGAAAGCATGAGCGGGCTCATGACTGCGGCGCGTCGCCAGCGTTTCCTGTGAAAGCTGCCGACTCGCGGCCTAGTTGCTCCCGGTAAACGGCGATCTCCTCTTCGAGGCGCCCCGCCTCCCAACCGAGGCGCCGCGCGAGGATGTCGGCAACGGCTCGCAGCACCGGGCCGTCGCGCTCGCGGCTTCGCAGCGCCAGCGGCACACGGCGTGACAGCACGTCGTCGAGCGAGCAGGCCATCTCGTACTCAACTGCGTGCACGATCTCCGCGAGCAGGTCGGGCCGATCCGACACGGCTCTTTCACCGAGGCGCTGATCGCCGTGCACGATGGCCCCGATTTCCCCTGCCAGGGCCCCGTAGCGGCGGCGAATATGCTCTTCACGCGATTCCGGCTCGTCCTCGGCTGCATCGCCGGCCGGAACACCGACTCCACCAGGAAGCGGAACCTCGGCCGTGCGGCAAGGGCCGACCCGCCGTCCGAGCTTCACCACCGCGCGGTCGACCAGAACCTCGGCCACTTTGCGATGGGTCGTCAGTTTTCCGCCGCCAAGCGAAAGCAGGCCTGCCGGGCTTTCGAACACCTGATCCTCGCGGCTCACCTCGGAGGCCGTGCGCTCGTCCTCGGGCGCCACGAGCGGTCTCAATCCGGCCCACGTCGCGATGATGTCGCGCGCGGTGACGTCGGCCGCAGGGAACGCGCGGTTGGTGGCCGCGAGGATGTAGTCGATGTCGTCGCGGTCGGCGCACACGTCGCCGGGATCGCCGCTGTAGAAGGTATCGGTGGTGCCGATGACGGTCTGGCTCTGCCACGGAATCGCGAACATCACCCGGCCGTCGATGCCGCGAATCACGACCGCGTCGCGGTTGCCGACACGGGAACGGTCGAAAACCGCGTGCACGCCCTTGGTGAGGCGAAGGCGCGGCGGTGCGCCGCCGTCGTCGAGGCGGCGCACGTCATCGAGCCACGGCCCGGCCACGTTGATGAACGCACGCGCTCGCACGCTCGCCTCGCGAGAACCCAGGCGGTCGCTGACGTTGGCCGCCACCACGCGCCCGGTCGAGTCCTTCTCGAAGGACGTGACCTCGGCGTGGTTGAGGATGGCCGCGCCGGCGCCGCGTGCGGCCAGTGCCGTTTCAAGCGTGAGTCGCGCGTCGTCGGTCCAGCAATCGTAGTAGAGCGCGCCGCCGCGCAGGCCTTCGGCTGCCAGTGCGGGCTCTCGTTCGCGCAGCGCGGCCACGGTCAGGTGCTTGTGACGCGCGACGTTCTGAAAACCGGCGAGCAGGTCGTAAAGCGTCAGCCCGATGCGAAGCTGCCAGACCGGCGTCGAGTCATCGTCGTAAATGGGAAACACGAAGCGCTGCGCGCGCACCAGGTGCGGCGCGATGCGCGTGCGCAACACGTCGCGCTCGCGGCAGGACTCCAGCACCAGCGCGACGTCGCCCTGCTGCAGGTAGCGCACGCCGCCGTGCACGAGCTTGCTCGAGCGGCTGCTGGTTCCCCATGCGAAATCCCGCTTCTCGAGCAGCGCCACGGTCATGCCGCGAAGCACCGCGTCGCGCGCGACCGCCGCTCCGTTGATACCGCCGCCGACCACGCAGACGTCGAAGGTTTCGGCAGCGAGCCGCTCCCACGTGAGCGCGCGCTGGCGTACCGCTCCGGCATGCATTCCGGTCATCGGATGCCGACCAGCTTGTGGAGTTGGGGCAGCACGCGCGTATCGCGAACCTGCCCGGACGCAAGGGCCGCAAGTTCGGAGAGTCGCTTCATGTCGATGCGCCACGCGTCGCCGGCGGGATCGGATATCGGCTGCACGAAAAGGACCGCTCCCGGCGCAGCATCGGCCACCAGTTTGGCGGCGCGCGTGACCTCGGCGGGATCGGTCCGGGCGTCTACCGGCATCTTCACGTAGAGTTCTGTGCCGCGACAGGCTTCGAGAAACGCCACGTGCCGGTCCCAGAACTCCGCTTCGCCGGTGTTCGACGGCAGTTTCACGTCGGCCGACACGAGCGCGATGCCCGGAAGCACCGCGGCGAGCGAGGCCGTGAGCGTCGCGTTGGTTTCGAGCAGGCACGGCCGTGCGGGAGGCGCGGCCGCGAGCCACGCGGCAAGGAACGCCCCCTGCACCATGGGCTCGCCGCCGGTCAGCGCGAGCATCGCGATCGTCGGATCCTCCTCGAGAAATCGGGCGACGACGCCCGCCAGGCGGTCCAGGGATACAGGATTGGCCAGCACTTCGCTGTCGCCGCCGGGATAATCGACGCGGCAGGTCGGCACCTTGACGAGCGAGTCCGGCGTGTCGCACCACGAACAGCGGATGTTGCAGCCCGCGAAGCGCACGAACAGGTGGCGCTGTCCCGCGCGCGAGCCTTCTCCCTGGAAGGACGCGAAGATCTCGCTGAGGTATGCCGAGGAGGACGCGGCGGCCATCCGGGCTCGCATAACATGAAACGGCGGGGAATGCCGCGAGGCTCAGCGGCCGAACGCCAGCGCGATCACGAGGTCGCCTACGTTGGTTCCGGTGGGGCCGGAGACGAGCAGATCGCCGGCCGCCTCGAGGGCAGGTTCGGTGTCGAAGGCGGCCAGCGCGGCCTCGAGCGCACGGCCGCCAGATTCCGCGCGCATCGCGGTGCCGCCGTCGACGATGGCGCCGGCGGCGCGGCTCGAGCCGTCGCAGCCGTCGGTTCCCGCCGCCGCAACCGCGGCCCCGTCGCGATCGCGGATGGCAAGCGCCACGCGCGCAGCCAGGTCGAGATTGCGGCCGCCGCGACCTGCCGTCGCCGACGCAACGGTCACGGTTGTCTCGCCGCCGAAGACCGCCGCGCCGGGTTTGCCGCCGGTACCTGGGGCCAGCTTGTCGAGCGTCGCCGTGATTCGCCGGGCCGCGTCGCGCGTATCGCCGCGCAGGTAGGCCGCGCCTTCGCCTGCGGCGACGTCGTAACCACGCCGGATGAGTTCCGCCTGGGCGCCGGCCACGGCGTCAGCGATCGACGCAACGACGGTGTAGTCGATCGGCGCAACACCGGGGAAGTCGCCGTCCGCGGCGCGAACAGGCCGGTCGCGCCCGTCGACGAGCAGGCGCGTGACCGCCGCGGGAAGTTCGACTCGTGCCGCCCGAACAGCCTCCAGCGCCTTGCGGCATATCTCCGCCCGCGATCGGCCGCTGGGCACCGTCGGACCGGACCCGATTACCGCAGCGTCGTCGCCTTCGACGTCCGAGATCGCCAACGTCGTCACCGCCGCTGGCCCGGCCCGCTCGGCAAGTCGTCCCGCCTTGACGGCCGACAGGCAGCCGCGCACGAGATTGATCGAACGAATCGGCAGGCCGCTCGCGACCAGCGAGCGGTGCGCGAGGACGAGGTCGTCGGCAGCCAGGCCCGGCGCCGGCGCTT
>JBHEOD010000019.1:0-37643 GCA_046261745.1 Binatia bacterium | reverse complement strand
GGCTGATGGGCAAGGACGTCTCCAGGATCCTGGCGATCGCGGAGCCGATCGCTGCCGAGCGTGGCCTCGAGATCCTCGACATCGAGGTGGCGGGCACGGCGTCGAACCAGCTTTTGCGCGTGCTGCTGGACAGCCCGGATGAGTCGCGGCGCGTGGGCATCGAGGACTGCCAGGTGGTCAGCCACCTCCTCGGGGACGCTTTGGAGGCCTACGAGGCCCTCAGTGGCCGGTACATGCTCGAGGTTTCGTCGCCGGGCGTGAACAGGCTGCTCAAGCGGATCGAGCATTTCCGCCGGGTACTGGGGCGCAAGGTAAGGGTTCGCACGAGGGCGGCCGTGACCGAAAAGCGTACCTGGCTCGGTCGCCTCGACGAGGTGGACGAGGCCGGCATCGCCGTCACGGAAGAGACCGGGGAGACGGCAAGGATCGCCTTTGCGGAGATCGACAAGGCGAACCTCGAGTTCGAGTTCGAACAGAAGCCCGCGCGAACGGGGAAGAAAGCGGCCAAGGGTCGCAAGTCCGCGAAGGCGGGGCAGACGCCCGCAAGCACCGGGCAGGCGCCCGTAAAATAGAAAGCGCCGCTGAGGCAGGAAGAGAAGAGATGCAATCAGAGTTCCTCCGGGTCATCGACCAGGTCAGCAAAGAGAAAGGCATCGACCGCGCGCTCGTCATCGAGACGATCGAGGAGGCGATGAAGTCGGCCGCCAAGAAGACTCACGGCGCTGACATCAACGTCGAGGCAAAGTTCGACACGGTGACCGGCGAGATCGAGCTCTTCAAGATCCAGACGGTCGTCGCCGAGATCGAGAACCCCGCCATCGAGATCGACCTCGCATCGGCGCGCGAGCAGTTCGATCCGGAATGCCAGGTAGGCGACGAACTCCTCACCAAGCTCGATCCGCCCGACTCCCGCATCGCCGCCCAGGCAGCCAAGCAGAACATCGTCCAGAAGGTGCGCGAGCACGAGCGGGCGATGATCTACAGCGAGTACAAGCAGCACGAGGGCACCATCCAGTCGGGCGTCGTGATGCGTTTCGAGAAGCGCAACCTGATCGTGCAGCTTCGTCCCAACGTGGACGCGATCCTTCCCGAGCGCGAGCAGATCCCGCGCGAGCGCTACCGCCAGGGGGACCGTATTCGCGCACTGGTGCTGCGCGTCGACGAAAACGCGCGCGGCCCGCAAATCGTGTTGTCGCGCACCAATCCGGCACTCGTCAGCAAGCTCTTCGAACAGGAAGTTCCCGAAGTTTACGAGGGCATCGTCGAGATCAAGGACGTCGTGCGCGAGCCCGGCGGCCGCGCCAAGATTGCCGTCGTCTCCAACGACAGCGACGTCGATCCGGTCGGCGCCTGCGTCGGCATGCGGGGCAGCCGCGTGCAGGCCGTCGTGCAGGAGCTTCGCGGCGAGCGGATCGACATCGTGCCGTGGACGCCCGACGAGACCGAGTTCGTGTGCCGCGCGCTGTCGCCGGCAAAGGTGTCGCGCATCGTCATCGACGAAGCCGACCATTCCATGGAAGTCATCGTACCTGACGACCAGCTCTCGCTCGCCATCGGCCGCAAGGGACAGAACGTGCGCCTGGCCGGCAAGCTGACGCGCTGGAAGCTCGACGTGCACAGCGACAGCGAGTACGAGCGCTGGCAGCGTGAATCGCGCCTGTCGCTTCGCCGCGTCGAAGGCCTGAGCGACCTGCGCGCCGAGCTGTTGCTGGCCGACGGTTACAAGTCGGCCGGGGAACTCGCTTCCAGCAAGCCCGAGGACATCGCCGAAGTGCTCGAGTGCACGCCGGAAGAAGCGCAGCCGCTCATCGACGCGGCCCGCATCGCCGACAAGCTCGAGCGCCGCGAGAAGATCGTTCACCGGATCACGAGTGCCGTCTCGGAGGCAGCCGAGGCCGTCGTTGCACGGGCGGCTGCCGCCGAAGCCGAACTCGTCGCGCAGGCGGCCGCTGCCGAAGCGGGCGCGGCCGAGCCGGAAGCGCCGGCGCCGGAGGCAGGCGAAGCGTGAGCCCGCGCCACTTTAGCGCCCACCCGACGCGGACCTGTGTCGGGTGCGGGAGCCGCGACGAGCAGTCGCGGCTGCTCCGGCTCCGTCGCACGAGCGGCGGCGCCGTGGTGGCGGATCCGTCCATCCGCCGCGGCCGCAGCGCCTACGTGCACGCCAGGCCGGAATGCATCCGCGGCCTCGTGCGCAGCAAGGGGCTCGGCAAGTCGCTGCGGACGACGGTGGCCAAGGATGCAAGAGTCGAATTGATGCAGGTTCTCGACGCGCAGTTGTCGTCGGGCGCCCATGGTGGCTTTGCAAGCCCGGACTGAAGGCCTGACGCGGGCGACGCGCCCGCCGAGCGCCGATAACGCACGGAAGTAGAAGAACGTATGGCAGAGAGTCGAATCGGGACCGAAAGAGGAAAGCCTGCGGCACGTGTCGCAGCGGCTGCCGCCAAGCCTTCCGCGGCCACCAAGGTGGCTGCGCCGGCCGTCGTCATTCGCCGTGTGCGGCGGCGCGCCGAAGATGAAGTGGCGGCCGCTCCGGCGGCTGCCAGCGTGCTCGGCATCGGCAACCGCCGCGTGTCGACCATGATCGATCTGGCGCCGGAAACGCTGGCGCTCTTCGATGCGAACCCGTTCGGCTACGCGTCGTCCTCGGGTCCCTTCGATGCCGAGTCCAGCGCGGACGTCACCAACGGCGTGTCGGCACTGGACGGCGCTCCGCCCGAAGCTGGCGCGCCGGCACCCAGCGAGGAGCCCCAGCCCGAAGCCGTTGCTCCCGCCGATATGGCTCCAGAAGTCCCGGCCGAACGCGCCGACGTCGAAGCGGCCCCGGCTCCGGTCGTGAAGCCCGTGCCTGCGCCACCGGCCGCCGTCGTGGAGGCTCCGCCGGCGCGGCCGACCCGCGAGGAGGAAGAATTCTCCGACAAGGTCTCGGCCGATGAAGCCCAGCGCATCACCGACGCCTACAGCGACGTGCTGCTGCGCGAGAAAGAAGCCGCTGCCGCCGCGACGCCGGTCGTCGCGACCGAAGCCGACGGCACCGTCAAGCGCACCGGCCCGCGCGTGCTCGGCCGCATCGATCTGTCGCGCAAGCCCGTCGCCGCCAAGCCCGCCGTCGCGGCGCCCGCCGCTCCCGGAACGGCCGACAAGCCGGCCAAGGAAGGCGAGACCGAAGCCGAACGCGGTCGCAAGAAGAAGCGCAAGGTCGTCCGCAAGGAAGACCTGTTCGACGCGCTCGAGCGCGCCCACCAGGTTCGCCCCCGCAAGAAGAAAGCATCGCCCGGCCAGAAGCTGCGCAAGACCGAGCTCACCGTTCCCAAGGCCAGCAAGCGCGTCGTGCGCGTCAACGACAGCACAACGGCCGCCGAGTTGGCGCGCGCGCTCAACGTCAAGGTGGGCGAGGTGCTCGGGACGCTGATGCGGCTCGGCACGATGAAGACCGTCAACGACGTGCTCGACGTCGACACCGCCACGCTCGTGGCCGAAGAGTTCGGCTTCACGCTCGAGAACACCGCGCTCAACGTCGACGAGCTGCTCGACATGACCGAGGCCGAACCGGTCGAAGGCGAGGGCGACCTGAGGCCGCCCGTCGTCACCGTGATGGGCCACGTCGACCATGGCAAGACTTCGCTGCTCGACGCCATCCGCGACACGAACGTGATCGCAGGCGAGTCGGGCGGCATCACTCAGCACATCGGCGCGTACATGGTCCAATCGAAGATCGGGCCGATCTGCTTCCTCGACACGCCGGGCCACGCCGCGTTCACCGCGATGCGTTCGCGCGGCGCCGGCATCACCGACCTCGTCGTGCTCGTGGTGGCCTCGGACGACGGCGTCATGCCGCAGACGATCGAAGCCGTGAACCACGCGAAGGCGGCCGGAGTTCCGGTGATCGTCGCCGTCAACAAGATGGACAAGCCCGACGCGAATCCCGATCGCGTCAAGCAGCAGCTCACGGACTTCGGGCTGCAGCCGGAGGAGTGGGGCGGCCAGACGCAGTTCCTTCCGGTTTCTGCGCTCAAGCGCACAGGCATCGACGAACTGCTCGAGGCCATCTCGCTACAGGCCGAGATCCTCGACCTGCGCGCTCCCGCCGACACGCGGGCACTTGGTACCGTCGTGGAGTCGCGACTCGATCGCGGCCGCGGCCCGGTGGCCACCGTGCTCGTGCAAAAGGGCATCCTCAAGCACGGCGACCACTTCGTTTGCGGAGAGATCGTCGGACGCGTTCGCGCGATGAGCGACCACGCCGGCAAGCCCGTCAAGCTGGCCGGGCCGTCCACGCCGGTGGAGATCATCGGTCTCGACGGCGTGCCGTCGGCCGGCGATCCGTTCGTCGTCGTCGAAGACCCTTCCAAGGCCATCCAGGTGGCCGAGCACCGTCGCGAGACCACCCGCAAGTCGTCGATGACGACAACCACCCGCATGTCACTCGAAGACCTGCAGCGCCGCCTTAGCGGCGCAGTGGACAACCTCGAGCTCAGCATCGTGATCAAGGCCGACGTCGACGGATCGGTCGAGGCCATCAAGGCCGCGCTCGAGAAGCTGTCGAACGACGAGGTTACCCTTAGGGTCATCCACGGCGGCGTCGGAGCGGTCAACGAATCGGACGTCCAGCTGGCGATGGCCTCCAACGCGATCATCGTGGGCTTCCATGTCCGTCCCGAGGGCAAGGCACGCCAGCTCGCCGAGAAGGAAGGCGTGGACATCCGTGCTCACACCGTCATCTACGAGCTGATCGACGAGGTGAAGTCCGCGCTCGAAGGCCTGCTGGCCCCGGAGCAGAAGGAAGTCTACGAGGGCCGGGCCGAAGTTCGCGACACCTTCACCATTCCGGGTGGAACGATCGCCGGCTGCATGGTCCTCGACGGAACCATCACGCGGGCGCGTTCCTGCCGCGTGATCCGCGACGGGCGCGTCGTGTACACGGGCAAGCTCTCGAGCCTGCGTCGCTTCAAGGACGACGCGAGGGAAGTCCAGGCCGGTTACGAGTGCGGCATCGGCGTCGAGCGCTTCAACGACGTGAAGGTGGGCGACGTCATCGAGTGCTTCCGCATCGACGAGATCAAGCGCACGCTGTCATCGCCGAAGCAGGAGACGACCGCGCGGGCGTAAGCGGTCGTTCGGCAATGCGCGATGGCACTGGTCGTCGGAATCCTCGAGCTCACGCTCTACCTGCCGGAGAACCATTCTCTCAAGGGTAAGCGCGCGGTGCTGAGGTCGATCAAGGCCCGCGTGCAGTCCAGGTTCAATGTCTCGGTGGCGGAGATCGACCACCAGGACACGTGGCAGACGATCGTGCTCGGCATCGCGCAGGTGGGCAACGACCGCGCCCACGTCGACCGATGCCTGCGCGAAGTGTCGGAGTTCGTCGGCTCCCTCGGGCTCGCCGAACCCGGCCGGGAAAGTTACGAGTTCACCAACTACTAGGGCGCCCGAATAACCCGCCGGCGACGGCGTTCCAAGGATCCGGAAGAAGAGTCTCATGGCAGGACGTAGAGCAGAGCGAGTGGGGCGCCAGGTGGTACAGACCCTGGCGAGCGTCGTGGAATCCTCAGTCCACGACCCCCGTCTCGTCGGCATCACGTTCACGTCGGCCGCTGCCACCGACGATCTGCGCACGGTGCGTGTCTACTTCACGGTCTTCGGCGACGAATCTGCCCGGGTGGCCGCTGCCGAGGGCCTCAAGGCGGCCTCCGGATACCTTCGCCGCGAACTGGCGCGTGGGCTGGCGCTTCGCTACGTGCCGTCGATCGTCTTCGAGTACGACGCGTCCTTGAACACCGCCGAGCGCATCGAGAAGTTGCTCCGCGAAGGGCACGGCTCCTGATGGGAAGGCGCAGATTCTCCGGGGACGGACCCACAGGCCTGCTGCTCGTGGACAAGCCCGCCGGCATCAGCTCGGCCGCCGTGGTCGCACGCGTTCGGCGCGTGTTCGGCGGCGTGAAGGCGGGGCACACCGGCACGCTTGACCCGTTCGCGACCGGCCTGCTGCCGCTGTGCCTCGGCGAGGGCACCAAGCTTGCCACATACCTGACCGAAGCCGACAAGACGTACGAAGGCGTGATCCGCCTCGGCGTCACCACCGACACGCTCGACCGCACCGGCGTCGTGACCGCCACTGCCCCGGTGCCGCCCCTCGACGATGCGCGCCTGGAAGAAGTGGCCGCCGAGTTTCGCGGCAACATCATGCAGGTGCCGCCCAACTTCTCCGCCATCAAGCGCGGCGGTCGGCCGATGTACGAACTGACCCTGCGCGGCGAGGCTCCGGAACTCGACGCCCGCCCGGTTCGGGTGGATCGCCTGGAACTGGCGCTGCTCGGGCCCGAACGCGTGTCCGTGGCGGTCGATTGCTCGAAGGGTTTCTACGTCCGCAGCCTTGCCGACGAGATCGGCGCGAGGCTCGGCTGCGGAGCCATGCTCGAAGGACTGCGGCGTACGCGTGTCGGACGCTTGCGCATCGAGGACGCGATCCCGCTGGCAGACCTCGAGGCCCCGGGAGGAGCGGAAGCGGCCACAGCCACCGTCCTGTCCCTCGACGAGGCCCTGGGGCACCTGCGTCGGATCGAGATCCAGGCCAGCGAGGCCGAGGCGTTGCGCCTTGGCCGGCAGGCGCCCCTGCAACGTGTCGCACCCGGGGAACCCGGCGAGAGGATCCGTCTCGCCGCCGGGAAACAATTGGTAGCGGTGGCCGCGTACGAGGGCAGGTTCTGGGTCCTCGAGAGGGTCTTTGCGGCACCCATGAACCTCACTCCTTGCCCTGCCGGAATGTTCGTGTTACCTCCGGCCGTCTCGCAAATGGAAGAAGAGGAAAGGAACGAAGCGAATCGTCGTGACTGACAGTCCCGAAGTAAATCAGAAGCAAGAGCTCATGTCGGCCTACCGGAGGCACGACAGTGACTCCGGCTCGCCCGAAGTGCAGATCGCTCTGTTGAGCAAGCGCATCGCGCACCTCACCGAGCACTTCAAGGTCCACTCCAAGGACCACCACTCGCGCCGTGGACTACTGAAAATGGTCAGCCAGCGCCGCCGACTCTTGGATTACATCAAGAGGACGGATCACTCCGTCTATGCGTCGCTGCTCGAACGTCTCGGTATCCGCAAGTAGCGCGATCGCCCCGTACCACAAGCCTCTTCTCCCAACCGCAGTCCACAAAAGGTTAGGAGAAGATCACACATGAGGCACGAAGTAGCCCTCGAAGTAGGCGGCCGCCGGCTCTCGCTGGAAACCGGCCGTATTGCCAAGCAAGCCGACGGGGCCGTGGTTGTCACGTACAACGACACCACGGTCCTCGTCACCGTCGTCTCTGCGCACTCGATGCGCGAGGGACAGGACTTTTTCCCGCTCACGGTCGAGTACCAGGAGAAGGCGTACGCCGCCGGCAAGATCCCGGGCGGATTCTTCAAGCGGGAAGGTCGCCAGGCCGCCGACGAGATCATCGTCTGCCGCTGCATCGACCGCCCGATGCGTCCGCTGTTCCCGAACGGGTACATGTACGAGACGCAGATCATTGCGACCGTGCTGTCGGCCGATCGCGGCGGCGCCCCCGACGTCATCAGCCTCATCGGCGCGTCGGCGGCCGTTCATATCTCGAACATTCCGTTCGACGGTCCGATCGCCGGCGTTCGTGTCGGCCGTCTCGGCGGCAAGCTCGTCGCCAACCCGACGATGGACGACCTCGAGACCAGCGACATCAACCTGCTGATTGCCGCCAAGCGCGACAGCATCGTGATGGTCGAGGGCGGCGGCAACCAGATCCCCGAAGACGAACTGCTCGAGGCCCTGTATTTCGGCCACGACCAGATCCTGCCCATCCTCAAGATGCAGGACGAACTGCGCGCGCTGGCCGGTAACAAGGCCAAGCGCGAGTTCGTGCCGCCGTCGATCTCCGACGATGTGCTCGCCCAGGTTCGGGCTCTGGCCGAGCCGCACCTGCGCAAGGCCTACTCGTTCACCGACAAGCTCGAGCGCTACGCCAACCTCGACAAGGCCAAGGCGGAGTTCAAGGCCTCGGTGTCCGACGACCTCGCGGCCCACGGCAGCGAAGTCTCGCGCGCATACTCGCGCGTGAAGGAAGACATCGTCCGCGGCGACATCGTGGCCAAGGGCCATCGCGTGGACGGCCGCAGCCTCGACGTGGTGCGCCCGATCGCGGTCGAGACCAGCATTCTGCCGCGCTGCCACGGCAGCGCGCTGTTCACGCGCGGCGAGACGCAGGCCATCGTGGTGGCCACGCTCGGAACGTCGGCCGACACCCAGCGCATCGACGCGCTGCTCGGCGACGTGCGCAAGCGCTTCATGCTCCACTACAACTTCCCTCCCTACTGTGTTGGCGAAGCGAAAATGCTCCGAGGGGCCGGACGTCGCGAGATCGGCCACGGCGCGCTCGCCGAGCGCGCGATGCTGCCGGTGCTGCCGACGGCGGAAGAATTCCCGTACACGGTCCGCATCGTCTCGGAGATCACCGAGTCGAACGGTTCGTCCTCGATGGCCACCGTCTGCGGCGCTTCGCTGTCGATGATGGACGCGGGCGTGCCGCTCAAGGCCGCCGTCGCGGGCGTTGCGATGGGCCTGATTGCCGAGGACGGAAAGTTCTCGGTGCTGACCGACATCCTCGGCGACGAGGATCATCTCGGCGACATGGACTTCAAGGTGGCCGGTACCAAGACGGGCGTCACGGCCGTGCAGATGGACATCAAGATCTCGGGCATCCCGCGTGAAGTGATGCGCGACGCGCTCTACAAGGCGCGCACCGCCCGTCTGCACGTGCTGGCCGAGATGGACAAGGCCCTGACGGGGCCGCGCGGCGAGATGTCGCAGCACGCACCGCGCATCGAGACCCTGCGCATCCACCCCGACAAGATCCGCGACCTGATCGGACCGGGCGGCAAGGTGATCCGTTCGATCGTCGAGCAGACCGGTTGCAAGATCGACGTCTCCGACGACGGCACCGTGCTGGTGGCTTCGTCCGACGGCGTCGCGATGCGCCAGGCCCTCGACATCATTGCGGGCATCTGCGCGAGCCCCGAAGTCGGGCGCATCTACAACGGCACCGTGCGGCGCATCGCCGACTTCGGCGCGTTCGTGGAAATCCTTCCCGGTACCGATGGCTTGCTGCACGTTTCGCAGATCGACGAGAAGCGCGTCGAGAACGTGCGCGAGTACCTCAAGGAAGGGGACAAGATTCCGGTCAAGGTCCTCGAGGTCGATCGCCAGGGCAAGATCAGGTTGAGCCTCAAGGAGGCAAGGCGGGAGATGGCGGAGAAGGAGAGCGCTTGAACGATCTCCTTCGCGCGACCCGGCTCGAGAACGGCCTCCGGGTCGTGACCGAAACCGTCCGCGACGTTCCATCGGTGTCGATCGGCATCTGGGCCGACACGAGTGCGAGCTTCGAAGACGAACGTATCGTCGGCGTGGCTCACTTCGTCGAACACCTGCTGTTCAAGGGAACGCCACGGCGCTCGGCCCGGCAGATTGCCGAGGAGATCGAGCGCCGTGGCGGCTCCATCGATGCGTTCACCGACAAGGAGTACACGTGCTACCACGCGCGTGTACTCGCCGGTGAGGCCAATACCGCCCTCGACGTGCTGTCCGACCTCGTGCTGCACGCCGAACCGCGTCCCGAGGACATGGAACTCGAGCGCGAAGTGATCATCCAGGAGATCCTCGACGTCGAGGACGACCCGGAAGAGTACTCGCTCGATCACCTGCTGGAGAGCTACTGGCCGGGGCACCGCCTCGGCTGGCCGGTAGCCGGCTCGGTGGCCAGCGTCGAGCGCATCAACCGCGACGACATTCTCGGGTTCCTGCGGGACTTCCGCAGGCCCAACCGACTCGTCATCTCGGCCGCCGGTCCCGTCGACCACGACGAACTGGTGACGCGATGCCGGGAGATCTTCGGCGCGCTCGAGCCGATCGCCGAACTCGAGCGCGTTCCCGACCGCCCCGACTTCCGCCCGGGCCTTTACCTGGTGCGCCGCGAGATCGAGCAGGCCCACCTCACGATCGGCATGCCGGGGCTGTCCGTCCTCGACGCTCGCCGCGAAGCCGGCGAGGTGCTGATTGCCGCCCTCGGCGGCGGCATGAGCTCGCGCCTGTTCCAGCGCATCCGCGAAGAGCGCGGCAAGGCCTACACGGTTTACGCGTTCCAGGCGCCGTACCGCGATATTGGCTACACCGGCGTCTACGCGGCGTGCGGCCGCGACTCGGTGGCCGAGGTCAACGAACTCATTTTCGAGGAGATGCGCCAGATCGTGCGCGAAGGCCTCGGCGCCGGAGAGCTCGAGCGCGTGAAGACACAGCTCATTGGCAGCATCCCCCTTTCGCTCGAGACCACCGACAGCCGCATGTCGCGCATCGGTCGCAACGTGCTGTACTTCGACCGCCCGATCGAGCTCGACGAGATCACCCGGGCGATCGAAGCCGTCACCAATGACGACATGGTCGCGCTCGCCGCCGAGATGTTCAGCTTCGAGCGCGCCGGCGCCGTTCTGCTCGGCGATCTCGAAGCCGACGCCATGGCGCTTCCCGCTTCCTGACGCCATGGCGACGAGCGCCGCGGAGCCACTGCAGATACGCGTCCGGCGCGTCGGCAGCGTCGCGGTCGAGCTTCCGCGCGCGATGACGGCGGGCGCCGTCGGCATGGACCTGCCGGCCGCAATCGACGCACCGATCACGCTCTCTCCGAGCGAAAGACGCCTTGTGCCCTGCGGATTTGCGATTGCCATACCCCGTGGGTACGAGGGGCAGGTTCGCCCGCGTAGCGGGCTCGCACTCCGGCACGGCCTCAGCATCCCGAACGCTCCGGGAACGATCGATCCGGACTACCGCGGCGAGGTCGCGGTCCTGTTGATCAACCTCTCGGCCGAGCCGGTCCTGATCGAGCCCGGTCAGCGCATCGCCCAACTCGTCATCTGCCCCGTCGCACAGTGTGTGCTTGAGGAAGTCGACGAACTCGACGATACGCCTCGCGGTCACGGCGGTTTCGGTCACACCTCTTCCTAGGAAGAGCACGCAACACAGAGGTCGGGCAGGGCAGGCTACCGGCGATGATTTCGAGGTACACGCGTCCAGCAATGGGGTCGCTCTGGAGCGACCAGCGCCGCTACGATCTCATGCTCGAGATCGAGATTGCGGTGTGCGCGGCGCTCGCAAGGCGCGGCACCATTCCCACCGCAGCCGTCGACGAGATTCGCGCCAAGGCCAAGGTGAACGCCGAACGCGTTGCCGAGATCGAGGCCGAGGTTCACCACGACGTGATCGCGTTCGTGACGGCGGTGGCCGAGACGGTCGGCGACTCCGGGCGCTTCCTTCACTTCGGCATGACGTCGTCCGACGTCGTCGACACCGCCTTCGCGATGCAACTCGTCGAAGCCTCGAAGATCCTGATCGCAACGCTGGACGAACTGCGCGCCGCTGTTGCGAGCCAGGTCCAGGCGCATCGCGACACTGTCATGGTGGGACGCAGCCACGGCATCCACGC
The DNA here is from genome assembly GCA_046261745.1 of Binatia bacterium. Taxonomy (GTDB): domain Bacteria; phylum Desulfobacterota; class Binatia; order UBA1149; family CAITLU01; genus DATNBU01. The sequence continues at coordinate 26,169 of JBHEOD010000019.1, read as the reverse complement.
CCAACCGATCACATTCGGCCTCAAGCTTTCCGGCTGGTACGCCGAGCTGACGCGATCGCGCAAGCGGCTCGAAACGGCCGCTGCCGAGATTGCCTACGGCAAGCTCTCCGGAGCCGTCGGCAGCTACGGCGTCAACGGCCCCGACATCGAGGCCGAGGTTCTCTCCGAGCTTGGGCTCGCCGCGGAGCCGGTCGCCACGCAGGTTGTTCCGCGCGACCGGCATGCGGCTTACTTTTCCACGCTCGCGGTCGTCGCCGGCGGCATCGAACGTTTCGCCACCGAGATCCGCCACCTGCAGCGCACCGAGCTTCTCGAGGCCCTCGAGCCGTTCGGCAAGGGCCAGAAGGGATCGTCGGCAATGCCGCACAAGCGCAATCCGATTCTCAGCGAAAACCTTTGCGGCCTCGCGCGCGTGGTGCGCGCCAACGCGATGGTGGCGCTGGAGAACATCGCGCTATGGCACGAGCGCGACATCTCGCACTCGTCGGCCGAGCGCGTCATCGCACCCGATTCCACCATCGCACTCGACTTCATGATCTCGCGCATGACCCGCATCGTCAGCGGACTCGAAGTCCGCAGCGGGAACATGCAGCGCAATGTCGACCTCACCGGCGGGCGCATGTCGTCCGAGCGCTTGCTTCTTGCCCTGGTGGACAAGGGGCTGGCGCGAGAGGTCGCGTACGCGTGGGTGCAGCGCTGCGCGCTGAGGGACGGGGACTTCCGTGCCTTCGTCGCCGCCGACCCCGACATCTCGGCCCACCTGAGCAAGGCGGAGATCGAGGATACTTTCGATGTACGGCACGCGCTCACCCACGTGGGCGCCATCATCAACCGCGGAATGAGGGAACAGTCGTGAGCGCACCTACGCAGACCGAAATGATCGCCGAAGGAAAGGCGAAGAAGATCTACGCCACCACCGACCCGACCAAGCTGATCTTCTTCTTCAAGGACGACGCCACGGCGTTCAATGCCCAGAAGAAAGGGACGATCGAGTCCAAGGGCATGCTCAACCAACGCATCTCGGCGCGCATGTTCACGATGCTGCGCGCCAAGGGCATCGACAACCACTACGTCGAGACGCTGAGCGATCGCGAGATGCTGGTGGAGCGCCTCGAGATCATCCCGGTCGAGACCATCTTGAGGAACCTGATCACGGGGAGCTGCCGCAAGCGGCTCGACCGCGTCGAGGGCGAAGAGCCTGAGAATCCGATCATCGAGTTCTGCTACAAGTCCGACGAACTGGGCGATCCGCTGATCAACGACGATCACGCGATCGCGTTCGGCTGGGCCACCGCCGAGGAACTCGCCGAGATTCGTCGCCAGACGCTGGCGGTCAACTCGATTCTCAAGCCGTTTCTGGCCGAGCGCGGAATCCTGCTGGTCGATTTCAAGCTCGAGTTCGGGCGCACCAAGGACGGCCGCGTGCTGCTCGGCGACGAGATCTGTCCCGACACGTGCCGCTTCTGGGATATCGAGACGCGCAAGAAGCTCGACAAGGACCGCTTCCGCCAGGACCTGGGCGAAGTTTCCGAGGCGTACCTCGAGATCGATCGAAGGACGGCCGAGTGACGTCCACGACCAACTTCATCGCCCGCGTGTTTCTGATGCCGAAGGCGGCCATCCTCGATCCGCAGGGCAAGGCGGTCGCCGCGTCGCTGCATTCGCTCGGTTACGACGAGGTTTCCGATGCGCGGCTCGGCAAGCTGATCGAGCTCAAAGTCGAGGGCAAGGACGCCGCGACGGTCGAGGCGCGGGTGGACGAGATGTGCCGTCGCCTGCTTGCCAACGAGATCATCGAGCATTACCGCATCGAGGTGGAGACGCAGACATCGTGAAATGGGGCGTGGTCGTCTTTCCGGGTTCCTGCGACGAGCGTGATGCGGCCTACGCAGTCGGCTCCGTGATCGGGGACGACGTTGCGATGCTGTGGCACGGCGACGAGGACACCAGGGGCGTGGATGCCATCGTACTCCCCGGCGGGTTCTCTTACGGGGACTACCTGCGCTGCGGCGCGATGGCACGCTTCTCGCCGGTGATGCGCGCGGTGACCGAGTTCGCGCGATCGGGTGGCCCGGTGTTCGGCATCTGCAACGGTTTCCAGATCCTGTGCGAGGCCGGCCTCCTGCCCGGCGCGCTGGTGCGCAACTCGGAGCTTCGCTTCCTTTGCCGGACGGTGCGCATTCGAGTGGAGAACACGAACACCGCGTTCACGGCCTCCTGCGACGAAGATCTCGTGATGAACATCCCCGTCAAGAACGGCGAGGGCTGTTTCGTGGCCAGCGAGGACGAGTTGGCGCGGCTCGAGCGCGACGGCCGGATCGTTTTTCGTTACGCGGACGGCGCTCCCAACGGCTCGCTCCACGACATCGCCGGCGTCTGCAACGAGACGGGCAACGTGGTCGGCTTGATGCCTCACCCGGAGCACGCGGTTGATCCCCTGCTCGGCAGCAGCGACGCGGCCGTGCTGTTCCGTTCCGTGCATGCGTGGCTGGCCGGCGGCGACGCAAGGAAGCGGGCATGAGCGCCGCGCCGCGCCTGCGCGCCGTCGACGAGAGCCTCGCGATTGAGCACGGCCTGAGCCCCCAGGAATACCGCGACATCCTTGCCCACCTCGGCGGTCGCGTACCCACGTACGAGGAGCTGGGCGTGTTTTCGGTGATGTGGTCGGAGCACTGCAGCTACAAGAGCTCGCGCGTGCATCTCAAGCGCCTGCCGCAGACCGGCAAGGCCGTGCTGCAAGGACCCGGCGAGAACGCCGGAGCCGTGGACATCGGCGGCGGTATGGCGGCGATTTTCAAGATCGAGAGCCACAATCACCCGTCCTACATCGAGCCGTACCAGGGCGCGGCCACCGGCGTCGGCGGCATCCTGCGCGACATCTTCACGATGGGCGCCCGGCCCGTCGCGAACATGAACTCGCTGCGCTTTGGATCGCCCGACCACGAGAAGACGCCGTTCCTGCTGCGCGGCGTGGTCGCCGGCGTCGGCGGCTACGGCAACTCCGTCGGCGTCGCGACCGTCGGCGGCGAAGTCACCTTCGACGCGGGCTACAACGGCAACATCCTCGTCAACGCGTTCACGCTCGGCATCGTTCGCGCCGACCGAATCTTCCGTGCTGTCGCCAGCGGCACCGGCAATCCCGTCCTGTACGTCGGTTCGAAGACCGGCCGTGACGGCATCCACGGCGCCAGCCTGCTGGCATCGAGCGAGTTCAAGGAAGAGTCCGAACAGATGAAACCGACCGTGCAGGTCGGCGATCCGTTCACCGAGAGCGTGCTGATCGAAGCCTGCCTCGAGGTGCTCGAAGGCGACGACGTCGTCGCGATCCAGGACATGGGCGCGGCGGGGCTCACCAGTTCCACCGTCGAGATGGCCGCACGCGGAAACGTGGGCATCCGTCTGGACCTCGACCGCATCCCGCTGCGCGAAGCCAACCTGACTCCGTACGAGATGCTGCTGTCCGAATCCCAGGAGCGCATGCTGCTGGTGGTCAAGCGGGGCGCGGAAGCGCGCGTGGGCCGCGTCTTTGCAAGATGGGGTCTCGACTGCGTGGTGGCCGGCACGATCACGGACAACGGGCGCTTCGAGGCCGTGCATCACGGTGAGACGGTGGTGTCCATTCCGGCACTGGCGCTGACCGATGCCGCGCCGAAGTACAACCGGCCAATCGCGGAGCCCACGTCCAGGCCGGCCGCGCTTCGCCTCGCGGACATCGCGGAGCCGGCAGACCTCGGTGCCGAACTCGTGGCGCTGATGGCCTCCCCGAACCTGTGCAGCCGCCGATGGGTCACCGAGCAGTACGATTCCTTCGTGGGAGCGAACACCCTCGTGCATCCCGGCGGAGACGCCGGCGTGATCCGCGTGCGCGAAACCGGTGGCGCGCTCGCGATGAGCTGCGACTGCAATCCGCGCTACGTCGCTCTCGATCCATACGTCGGCACGCAGCACGCAGTCGCCGAGGCGGCGCGCAACGTCTACGTGACCGGCGCGCGACCCCTCGCGATCAGCGACTGCCTGAATTTCGGCAGCCCCGAGAAGCCCGAAGTGATGTGGCAGTTCTCGCGCTCGATCGACGGCATGGCCGACGCGTGCCGCGCCTACGACATCGCCGTGATCTCGGGGAACGTCAGCTTCTACAACGACACGCAGGGCGCTTCGATTCCGCCGACCCCGACGGTCGCGCTGGTCGGCTTGATCGCCGACGCGCACCGCACCGCCACCATCGCGTTGCCGGCCGACGGCGCGGAGATCCTGCTGCTCGGCTCCGGCGAGCCGGACCTGAACGGAACGGAGTATCTCGCCCAACGCCGCGGGCGCACCGGCGACCGCCGCTGATCGATCTCGCGGAGGAGCGGCGGCTTGGGGAGTTCTGCAGCGACCTGATCGCCGCCGGCGACGTGCGCACCGCGCACGACGTGTCCGACGGCGGTCTCGCGGTGGCCGTCTCGGAGATGTGCCTCGCTTCGCGCGTTGGCTGTCGCATCGACATCGACATGCCGGAACGGGGCGACGAGGCGCTGTTCGGCGAGAGCGGTTGCCGCATCCTCGTTGCGGTGGCGGCGGGCGAGGGCGGCGCGATCGAAGCACAGGCAACGGCGGCCGGACTTCGATGCCGGCGTCTCGGCACAAGCGGCGGCGACGCCGTTCTCATTCACGATGCGCGCTCCGGCCGCGTGCTCGTCGACGTGAACCTCGAGCGCCTCGGCGCAGCATGGGAGGCGACGTTGCCGGCCATCGCACACGCCGACGCTCCGGAATCGATCCACGCGGCGGCAGGAGGCTGAGGGTGTACGAGGATGGCGAATCGGGCACCCCGGAAGACGCGACTACCCGCGAGGTCACGCCGGACTCGACCACGCCGCTTCGGGACGCCCGCCCCGCCGTGCTGCTCGACGACGCCGGTCATCGCTACGGCAACCAGCTTGCCCATGGCTTCGAGGACGCTCTCGCGCCGCTCGACGACGCGAGCGACCGCTTCCGTGAGGAGTGCGCGGTCGTCGGCATCTACGGTCACCCGGAAGCTGCCAACCTCGCCTACCTCGGTCTCTATGCGATGCAGCACCGCGGGCAGGAAGGCTCGGGGATCGTCTCCAGCAACGGCAAGGCGCTGATCAGCCATCGTGGCCTCGGCCTTGTGGCCGACGTTTTTCACGAGAACGTGATCCGGCGCCTGGTCGGCGACTCTGCCATCGGCCACAACCGCTACTCGACAGCCGGCGAGACGGTGCTGCGCAACACGCAGCCGCTCGTTGCCGAGTTCGTTCTCGGAAGCCTCGCGGTCTGCCACAACGGCAACTTCGTGAACGCGCTCGAGACGCGGCGGCGCCTCGAGGAGAACGGTTCGATCTTCCAGTCGTCGTCCGACACCGAGGTGCTCGTTCACCTGGTGGCCGGCTCCAAGCGCGCAACCCTGATCGACCGCGTGATCGACGCGCTGGCCCAGGTGGAAGGCGCCTACTGCGTCTGCTTCCTCACGGAGGACGAGCTGATCGCTGCGCGCGATCCGCATGGATTCCGGCCTCTGTGCCTCGGAAAATTCCCGAACGGCGGTTGGGTGGTGGCCTCCGAGACCTGCGCACTCGACCTCGTCGAGGCCGAGTACGTGCGCGAGATCGAACCCGGCGAGGTGCTGCACATTCGCGGCACCGAGATGCACTCGCTACGCCCGTTCGCGCATGTCCCGACCAATGCGTGCGTCTTCGAGTACGTGTACTTCGCGCGGCCCGACTCCAACGTCTACGGCCGCAACGTGTACGGGGTGCGCAAGGAGATGGGCCGCCAGCTCGCGCGCGAGACGCTCGTGGACGCCGACATCGTGATCCCGGTTCCCGACTCCGGTGTGCCGGCCGCACTCGGTTTCGCCGAGGAATCGGGTCTTCCGTTCGAGATGGGCCTTATTCGCAACCACTACGTCGGACGCACGTTCATCGAGCCCAAGGATTCGATCCGCAACTTCGGGGTAAAGGTGAAGCTCAACGCGCAGCGCGACGTGCTTGCCGGCAAGCGCGTGATCGTGATCGACGACTCGATCGTGCGCGGCACCACCAGCCGCAAGATCGTGCGCATGATTCGCGGCGCGGGCGCCAAGGAAGTGCACATGCGCATCAGCGCGCCGCCGACGATCAGCCCGTGCTACTTCGGCGTGGACACGCCCACGCACGGCGAGCTGATCGCAAACAACCTCGATATCGAGGCGATTCGCGAGTACATCCTGGCCGACAGCCTGGCCTACCTCTCGCACGAGGGCCTCTACGCGTTCCTGCCGCCGGAGACCGCGCGCACGTCCAAGGGCTTTTGCGACGCGTGCTTCACGCGCAAGTATCCGGTGGCGGTCAATCATGACCAGGAGGCGCGGCAGATGCGCCTATTCCACGCCATGGAAATGCCTCCGGGGGCCGGACGTCAATAAGGGTCCATCTGCTGCGTTGAACGCCCGGTCGTTCGCTTCGACGGACGGGAAGTCCGCCTCCGCTCTCTACCCGGGCGTTCGCCTTGCATCTGGGCCCTTCCTGACGCCCGGCTCGTTTGGCGGGGGCTCTCGTTGCGGGATTGTCATTCGTAAACTGTCTCCGGTTGAAACAGGGGGCGGCTTGGCGCGGATCTTCGTCTGGACGCAGGAGGCGATCGGATGGACAGCAGCTTGGGGGCTCGCGAGACGGTGCTCGAGACGTTTGGAGAGGACGGCGTGATGCTGATTACGCTGAATCGGCCGGAGGCGCGCAATGCGTTCAACCGGCAGATGTGGGGGGATGCGCGCGATGCGTTGCAGGATGCGCTGCTCGACAATCGCGTGCGGTGCGTCGTGGTGACGGGTGCTCCCGGGGCGTTCACGGCGGGGCAGGATCTCAAGGAGATGTCCACGATCGACACTGCGCAGTCGGAATCCGAGAACGGATTCTCGGCGTTCATGGACGTGTTGTGCCGCTTCGACAAGCCGCTGGTGGCGGCGGTGAACGGCGTCGGCGTGGGCATCGGGATTACGCTGCTGCTGCACTGCGACTACGTGTACATCGCCGAAGGATCGCGGCTGCGAGCGCCGTTCATCACGCTCGGGGTGGTTCCGGAAGCGGCTTCCAGTTACCTGTTCCCGCTGGTGCTCGGCTGGCGCAACGCCGTCCACCTCCTTTTCGAATCGGATTTCATCGACGCGGCCCGAGCCGTCGAACTGGGTCTGGCGAGCGAGCTCTGCACGACCGGCGATGTGCTGTCGCGTGCAATGGATCGCGCCAGGCGCCTGGCTGCCAAGCCGCTCGGCTCTCTTCGCGCCACCAAGCGCCTGTTGCTGGCCACGCGCGACGAACAGGTACGAGCGGCTCGCGCGAGAGAAGACGCCGCCTTCATCGGCCGCGTCGGCAGCCCCGAGAACATGGAAGCCGTGATGGCCTTCCTGTCCAAGCGCGCCCCCGACTTCCGCAACGTCCCCTCCACCGACAAGGAATAAACCCGGGACAGGTACAGATAAATGGGGTCAGACCCCATTTCCTGCGGGCGCATTCGCCGGGAGCGATCTCGTCGTCGAACCTGTCCCCGTTGTCGGATCACCCATAATTGGGGTCAGACCCCAATTTACGAAATGTGTACCTGTCCCGGATTTCAGGACTTGGCGATGACGTCGTCGGCGAAGCGGCGAAGGGTGTCGATCTTGTCCTGCACGGTGATCGAATCGTCGTCGTAATAAGGATTGCGAAAGCCCACGATCACATCGGTGACGCCGCGGTCTTCCAGCTTTTTCACGCCTTCGATGGTGTAGGCGTCGAAGGAGATCACGTGAATCTCGAACGGACGCTGCTCCGTGCCGGCCTCGCGGCGTGCGGTCGCGAGCTGGTCGAGAAGCGAATCGAGCTCGCCCAGGTCTCCGCCGCCGTGCATCCAGCCGTCGCCGAGCCGCGCGGCCCGCTTGAGGGCAGCCTTCGAATGTCCGCCGATCAGGATCGGAACAGGCTGCTTGGGGACAGGGCACATCTTGATCTTCGGCACGTCGAAATGCTTGCCGTGGAATTCGTAATAGTCGCCCGTGAGTAATCCTCGGATGATCTCGATCATCTCATCGCAGCGCTGGCCGCGCGCGTTCCAAGGCGTGCCGGTCATCGCGAAGTCTTCGGGCCACGGGCTGTTGCCGACTCCGAATCCGATGCGGCCGCCCGTCAGCGCGGCCAGTGACGAGAGCTGCTTGGCCACGAGCACGGGCTGGCGGATCGGCAGCTTGACGACAAACGTGGTGAAGCGAAGGCGTGCGGTGACGGCGCCCATCGCGGCCATCAGCACGAACGGCTCGATGAACGGCTTGTTCTCGAGGAAGCGCCGGTCTCCGTCGGGCGTGTAAGGATACTTCGTGTCGGAGTGTTCCGGGTACGCGATGCTGTCGGGCACCACGAACGACGACCAGCCCGACTCGTCGCAGGCCCGGGCCAGCGGCAGAAAATGAGTGGGGTCGCACATCGACTCGGCGTAGGTGAATCGCATCGCCGGTTTGTAGCCGCTCGCACGGATGTCGCAATGCGAGTAGCCCGAAATCGTTGCGATATCATCGCTGGATGCCTGTCGAATGGGGGACTGCCAAAGTTGATCCAAGTGAGGTGGCGGCCTGCCGCTATCCGAATCCGCGCTTCGCGCCTCTTGACAAGGTGAACCCCGTGTCCGGAGGATCCGGCAAATTGCTCCAAGGAGGGTCCGTCATGATGAAACGCAGAAACCGACACGCATTGATGTCGTTGGCCGCGGCGGCTGTCCTCTTCGTGCTCGACACGCCGGCGAGTGCGCAGAGTGAACTCAAGATATGCAAGGCGAAGACAAAGACGATGGGCTGTGCGCTCGAGTCGGGCCTGGGCGACGTGTCCGCGGCTGCGAGAGCCACGGCGGTGGCGGCAGGCGGCCCCCTGCCAGGCAAGTGTCAGATCGATTCCCCGGGCATCACGCCGGTCAAAAAGGTTACGGCGGTGCTGGGCGTCACCTGCGACGATCCCGTGCTCGCGGACACCGGCGACGCGATGATCGCGTTGTGCAAGGAAGCCGCTACTTCGGTCCGCGCAAGTTGCAAGACAACCTGCGCCAAACTCGACAAGGTCGATCCGGTCACCGGGGATGTTGTTCCGGAGACGCCGTGCTTCCAGGTCGTCAGCCGGATCGTCGTCACAACCGAAACGGATCAGCTTGGAGTGATCACCAACGAAATGGGCCAGGACGGCTGCGGCCTGTCGTGCACCGCGTCGATCGTCTGCGTCTGCGATCCGTAAGCAGGCTGGCGCCGGGCTCGTGGCGCCGCCTACAGCACCGTGTGCCGAAGCCAGTGCGCGTCGTCGCGCTCCGGGCAATCCATGTTGTAGTGCAGGCCTCGGCTCTCGCGTCGCCTGCGGGCCGCGCGGATGATGAGGTCGGCCACCAGCGCGATATTGCGCAGTTCGAGCAGATCGCGAGTGACGCGGAAGTCGCGGTAGTACTGCTGGATCTCCTCGCGCAGCATGGTGATTCGGGCTGCCGCGCGCGCAAGGCGCCGGTCGCTGCGTACGATACCGACGTAGTTCCACATCAGCCTGCGGATCTCGTCCCAGTTGTGGGAGATCACCACCGACTCGTCGATGTCGACGGCTGCACCGGAAGTCCATGGAGGCAGGGCAGGGGGAAGCGAAGGGTCCTCCCGAAGATTTCGCATTGCGTGCATCGCGGCGCGGTGGCCGAAGACCGCTCCTTCCGTCAGCGAGTTCGAGGCCAACCGGTTGGCACCGTGGAGTCCCGTCATCGCGACCTCACCGGCGGCGTAGAGCCGCGCAACCGACGTATCCCCGTCGAGGCCCGTCATCACGCCGCCGCACATGTAGTGCGCGGCCGGCACCACCGGGATCGGCACGGTGGTGATGTCGATTCCGTATCCCAGGCAGCGCTCGTAGATGACCGGGAAGCGTTCCTTGAGGAAGTCCGAGCCGAGCGACGTCACGTCGAGCAGCACGTTGTCGAAACCGCAGCGCTTCATCTCGCTGTCGATCGCACGCGCAACGATGTCACGCGAAGCGAGCTCGCCGCGTGGATCGTAGGACTTCATGAACGCGTTGCCGTCGGGCGTGCGCAGCACCGCGCCCTCTCCGCGCATGGCTTCGGTGACCAGGAACGACTTTGCATCCGGATGGTACAGGCACGTCGGATGGAACTGAATGAATTCCATGTCTGCCACGCGGCAGCCCGCGCGCCACGCCATCGCGATGCCGTCGCCGGAGGCAACGTCGGGGTTCGACGTATACAGGTAGACCTTGCCGGTCCCGCCGGTGGCGAGCAGCGTTGCGCGTGCGCTGAATGTCTCGATCTCGCCCGTCGTCGTGTCGAGCACGTACGCGCCCCAGCACTGGGGCCGCCCACCGGCGTAACCGAACTTCTCGTCGATCAGCAGGTCGATCGCGAAGCGGTTCTCGAACACGTCGATGTTCTTGCTGCGCCGGACCGCGGCGGACATGCCGCGTACGATCTCCTGGCCGGTGTGATCGGCGGCGTGCAGCACGCGGCGGTGCGAGTGGCCGCCCTCGAGGCCGAGATCGTAGTCGGCGCTGGCGCTCCCGTTTTCGCGCTTGAGCGAGAAGCGCACGCCGAGTTCGATCAGTTCGCGGATGCGGTCGGGACCTTCTTCCACCACCAGATCGACGACGCGCGGGTTGCACAGGCCCGCGCCGGCCTCGATCGTGTCGGCGGCATGGGCCTCCGGGGTGTCCTCGGGGTCCCAAACGGCCGCCACACCGCCTTGGGCCCAGTTCGTGTTGGAATCTTCGATGCTGCGCTTGGTCAGCAACGCAACCCGCCCGTCGCGGGCTGCCTGGAGGGCGAAGGTCATTCCGGCGATGCCGCCGCCGATTACGAGGAAGTCATAGTCGCGCATGGGAGGGGCGCGGAGTGTACCCGCGGCGCCGCCCCGCTCAACAGCAGCGGGCGGTCCCGGGTGGCGGCCCTTCGGGGAAAAGGCTAGCCTCCGGCTGCCGCGGCTTTGCGAGGGCCGGCTGCGGCCAACACACATGACGGGCACCGAGGGGCAAGCGAACGCGGCGGGACCATGGTTCCGCGCCCTGCCGAACTTCCTCACGATCTTGCGCATCCTGGCCATCCCCGTGGTGGGCTGGCTGCTCACCTTTCCAGGGCCACGCCAGGCCTGGACGGCCATGTTCGTGTACCTGGCGGCCTCGCTCACCGATTTCCTGGACGGCTGGATCGCGCGGCGCTTCGGCCTCGTGACGGCGCTCGGAAAGCTCCTCGACCCGCTGGCCGACAAGCTGCTGGTGATCTCCACGCTGCTGATGCTGGCGGTGCTCGACCGCCGGCCGGGCATTCCGGGTTGGCTGCTGGTGGTGATCGTCGGGCGCGAATTCGCCGTGACGGGGCTGCGCAGCATCGCGGCGTCCGACGGCATCGTGCTGGCAGCCGATTCGACCGGCAAGGCCAAGATGCTGCTGCAGACCATCGGCGTGCACTTCCTCATCGTGCACTATCCTTACTTCGGCGTGAGCTTCCACGAGATCGGCATCATCCTGCTCACGCTGGCGGCCGTCGTGGGCGTGTGGTCGGCCGTCGGCTATCACATCGAAGTGTTCCGCCGCATGCGCGACGGCGTACGGCCCAATCCCGGCGATTGAGATTTTCGCTTCTTGCGGCCGCCTATCGCCGCCGGCGACTTGCATCGCGAATCGTTTCCGTTAGAACCGTCCCTCGCCTCGGCGCGGGCGGGTGTAGCTCAGTTGGCTAGAGCGTCTGCTTGCCATGCAGAAGGTCGCCGGTTCGATCCCGGTCACCCGCTCCAATTTCTCCCTTCCTTCCCATCGATTTCCCAGACAAAATCTTCAACTCCGGCCATGGCAACGCCGGGGTGGACTGTTAGAATGCCGGGGACTGAAGCGCGCCAGCGCTGTCGGCCTGCCAAGTCCCGGATTCGGCAGTGCCGCAACGGCCGGTTGGGAACCCCGCCTTGCGGAGCGTGGGGTTCGCACCGCGATCGGCAGGGGGCCGACGCACCGCGAGAATGGCCAGAATGTTGGTCGGCTGCCCTGAGTGTGGTAGCCCGACTCGATCAAGGCTTGCGGCCCTCGGGCCGGAGTGCAGTTCGAATGGGAACCCGATGCGTATGAAATTCTCCTGGTTGTCCTCGTGGCCCTCACGCCTCACCGTCGTCGCTGCTCTCAGCGCGGTCCCCGGACTGGCTGCGGCCGACACCTTCTCTCCGGGCTGTAACCTGGGGGGCGACCAGTTCGGCTACTCGATCGCCACCAACGGCGATTTCAACGGCGACGGCGTCAACGACATCGCGGTAGGCGCACCCTGCCTGTTCGTCGGCAGGAGACCCCACGCGGGCCGCGTGGTCGTTTTTGACGGCCGCTGGGAGCATCGCGGCAAGAGACTCTTCATCCGCAGGGGCAGGACCGAGCACCAGTGGTTCGGGGCGTCCGTGTCCTTCATTCCCGACCTCGACGGCGACGCTCGCGACGAGATCGCCATCGGTTCGCCGGGCTACGACGTCACCGTCATCGACCAGAATGAACCGTCCGCCAAGCTCAAGGACCGTGCCGGCCGCATCGACGTGTTCTCGCGCCGAAAGCGTCGCATGCGTGTGCTGGGCAGTACGCCACGCGCCGGTTTCGGCGAGAAAATTGCGCCGCTCAACGACATCAACGGCGACGGTCGGGCCGACTTCCTCGTCAGCGCCACGGGTGACCGCAACGAGGCCGGCACCACGCAGGACGGCCGGGTGTGGCTCGTCTCCGGCAAGAACGGCGACCTGCTCGGCTACCGCGTCGGTCCCCGCGAAGGCAACGGCTACGGCCGCAGCCTGGCCACGGCCGCCGACCTCGACGGCGACGGGCTTCTCGACTTCCTGACCGGCACCGATACGTCCAATGGCCCCAGCGGCGTGCTGAACGCGGGCGTCATGCACGCCATCTCTTCGGCGGACCTCCAGGGCACACCGCTCTTCCAGACCTACGGCGCGCACCGCGACCGGCTCGGCAAGTCGCTGGATTTCGCCGGTGACGTCAATGGCGACGGCGTGCCGGAGGCGATCGTCGGCTCGGGCGGCTCGGACGACTCGGGGCTTCCGCTTTCGGGCCTCGTTTCGCTGATCTCCTTCAACGGCACGCGGCTTTGGACGCGGCAGGACGCCAAGGTGCAGGAGGGGGCGCGTTTCGGCGAGGTGGTTGCGAACGTCGGCGACCTCAACGGCGACGGCGTCACGGATTTCGCGGCGACGGCTCCGCGGCACGACTACCTGTTCAACAACAAGCTCGCTCCCGACTGCGGCCGCCTGGTCACGCTTTCCGGCGTGGACGGCGAGATCATCTGGGTTCGCGAGGGCGAACGCCGCCACGAGCAACTCGGCTTCTCGCTCGACGGGCACATCGACTTCGACCTCGACGAGGTCCCCGACATGGTCGTCGGCATCCCGGGCGACGATCCGTTCGGGCGTCGCGGCGCCGGCAGCGTGCGCATTCTTTCGGGCGTGGACGGAACGGAGATTTACGAGATGCACGGCCGTCGCGGACTCGAGACGCGCCTGTTCGTGCTGCTTCCCGACGACGACGACAACCCCCGCCTCCGTTCGTTCACGCGTACCGGACGCCGGACGGAGATGAACCAGGAAGTCCTCGAGAACACCACCGGCGGCGAAATGAGCGCAGCGGTCATCAACGACAATCCGTTCAACGCCAAGGGCGACCCGCACCTGCCGCGGCCGAAGCAGGTACACGTGGCATCCTCGGGCGGCTACGGCGCCGAGGATTCCACTGTCGAGATCTACCGTGTCAGCAAGGTGAAGAAGCTGATCAATTCTTTCGAAGCCTTTCCGGGCGAGAACTTCGGCGTCGAATGCGGCGCGGGCGAAGTCAACGGTCGCGTCAACGAAGATCTCGTCTGCGCGCAGGCGGATTCCGCCGACGGCAACGTGTCGGCCAACATCTTCGAGCGCCTCGACGAGGAGGCTCCCTTCTTCCTTTCCGGCGCGATGCAGGTATTCAGCTCGACGGACATGTACGGCGGCGTGCTGCCGATCAACGCCGAGGGCGCGAACATCGAGGTGGGCGATGTCACCGGCGACAAGGCCGAGGAGATCATCGCCGGCACCACGCGCGGCGTTCCGCTCGTCAAGATCTTCAGCCGCGAGGGCGTGCTGATTCGCTCCTTCCTCGCGTACGATCCGGTCGATTTCTCCGGCGTCGACATCGGTCTCGTCGACCTCAACGGCAGCGGCGACCAACTGATCGTGACGGCTCCCCGCGAGGGCAACGCCCTGATCAAGGTGTTCAACGGCAACGGCGACCGCGTCACGTGGGGCCAGTTCAACACGCCCATCAACATCATGGTGCGCGGCGGTAGCTATGACGGCGGCGCGCGCGTGACGGCGGCCGACGTGGACCGCGACGACCAGCAGGAGATCCTCGTTCTGATCCCGTCGCCCGACGGCGAGCACCTGGTCTACGCGTACGAACCGACCAACCAGCTCGTTCCGACGACGCAGTTCAACAATCCGTTCGTCCCGCTGCCGGAAGCCCGTACGGGCGGCGCGATTGCCGCGACGGATCGCTGGACGAGGAACTGAGGTCGGGCGCGCCGGGTGGCGCAGCGCTGAACGTGAGCCTCGTCGCGGACGCCGCGGCGTCGCAAACGTCGGACGCCTCGGCGCGGCCACATTGAGCGGACGCCCCGGCGGCCGTTGCGTACACCGAACCCGTCCCCATCCGCTCGATTGCATCGATCGCTCAGGCTACGAGGGGCGATGCCTTCCGCCGCTTCTTCCGCGCGTCCGTGGCCGCTGGCCGGGGTACGCGTCGCCGACTTCAGCCACGTGCTGGCCGGCCCCTTCTGTACGCGAATCCTGTCCGATCTCGGTGCCGATGTCGTAAAGATCGAAACGCCCGAGGGCGACCTGTCGCGCCGTCTCGGTGAGCGCCGCGGCGGCATCAGCGGCTATTTCATGCAGCAGAACTGCGGCAAGCGGAATGTGTCGATCGATCTGCGCACGGCCGAAGGGCGCTCCATCGCGGCCGATCTCGCGTGCGCGTGCGACGTCGTCGTCGAGAACTTTCGGCCCGGCGTCATGGACGGTCTCGGGCTCGGGAACACGCCGCTTCGCGCGCGCAATCCGCGGCTCGTCTACTGTTCGATCAGCGGTTTCGGTCACGACAGCCCGCAGCGCTCCGAGCGTGCGTTTGCCGGCGTCGTGCATGCGGCCACGGGAATCATCGACCGGCAGTCGCGCGCGTTCGGGCAGCAGCCTGTCGATTCGGTGTTCGCGGTGGGCGACACCGTCACGGGCCTCCAGGCCGCCCTGGCGATCGTGGCTGCTCTTCACCTGCGCGAGCGAACCGGTGCGGGGCAATTCATCGACATGGCGATGCACGACGCACTGCTGTCGCTGCAGGAGGCCGCCAACTTCGTGCTGTTCGGCGGCGGCGAAGCCGACTTTCTGTGCGCGTGGGTCTACCCGTGCCGCGGCCGGAACGTGGTCATCCCGAGCGACCCGCGCGTGCACTGGGACGTGCTGGCCCGGCTCATGGGTACGCCCGAACTCGCCTCGGACGCACGCTTCGACTCGCATGCGAAGCGCGCGGCGTGCCTGCCCGAGCTCGAGCGCATCGTCGGCGCGTGGGTGGCGTCGCAACCAAGCGCGGAAGCTGCCGTGGCCGCCTGCCATGCCCACGGGCTTGCGGCAGCCAAGGTGCAGACGCTCGGCGAATCGCTGGCCTCCGAGCAGGTTCGCGCGCGCGCGATGACGGTGCCTTGCGACGACCGCAGCGGCGGCGAGGTGCCGGTGCTCAACAGCCCGTACCGCTTCTCCGATGCGAGTGCGGGCGTGCACGGCCGTCCGGCCTTTCGCGGCGAGCACAACCGCGAGGTCCTTGGCCAGTGGCTCGATCGCACGCCGGAGCAACTGGCCGCGCTCGAGGCGGCCGGCATCGTGTCGCGGCGAGTTCCCGAAGCAGCGTCCTGAGTTCATCCCATCGACGGCCGACGAGCCGGCGATTTCCGATTCGAGACCCACCAACGAAGGAGTAACCCGTGAAACTTTACGACAGCACCATCGCCCCGAACCCGCGCCGCGTGCGCATCTTTCTTGCCGAGAAAGGCCTCACGGTGCCGCTCGAGCAGGTGGACATTCGCAGCGGCGTGAACCGCCAGCCGGAATTCCTCGAGAAGAACCCGATCGGCGGCCTGCCGGTGCTCGAACTCGACGACGGAACCTGCATCGCCGAGAGCCTGGTCATCTGCGAGTACTTTGAGGACAGCCATCCCGAGCCGCCGCTGATCGGCCGCACGCCGGAGGAGAAGGCGGTCGCCCGCATGTGGGAGAGGCGCATGGAACTCGAGGTGATGGCCCCGCTGCTCGGCGCGTTTCGCCACAGCAGCCCGTTTTTCGCCGGCCGCATCACGCAGGTTGCGGAGATGGTCGAGCCGAGTCGGGGCGCCGCGAAGAAGCGCCTGGCCTGGGTGGACGAGTTGCTCGGCACGCGTGAGTTCATCGTCGGCGACCGCTACACGATCGCCGACATCACGCTGTTCTGCGCCGTCGACTTCGGCGGCAAGGTAGGCGAAGGCTACGACCCGTCGCTCAAGAACCTCACGCGCTGGCACGAGTCCATGAAAGCCCGCCCCTCCGCCACCGCCTGAATAAATGGGGTCAGACCCCATTTTTCGCGACGCCACGCCTGACAAAAATGGGGTCAGACCCCAATTCCCGTGCCAATCGGGCGAAAGGGATGGGATCAGCCCGTTGGCGATGCGAGGGACTGCGCTCGGCAGAACCGAAAAAACAGAAGGGCCGCTCTCAGGGAGAGCGGCCCTTTTGCTATCTGATGGAAAAGGGGTCTGACCCCTTTTCCTGACCTAGAAGCCTTTGACGGCGGCGGAGCGTTTGTAGAGCTGGAAGACCACGTGCCAGGAGACGAGGATCATCAGCAGCAGGCCGAGCTCGGGACGCGTGCCGAACAGCGGCACGCTTGAGAGGAAGGCCATCGTGTGCATGCTGATCATCGTCCACAGCAGCGACGCCGACATGTAGGTGTTGTGACGGGAGCGTAGGCCGGCCAGCGCCACCAGCGCCGCGTCGGGTGCCTGGCCGCCCTTGATCGCGGCGATGATCTTCTGCTGGGACGGCCAGATGCGGAACCAAACGTTGAAGGCCATCGTGGTGCCGAGCAGTGCGCCGATGTGGATGACGTAGCCGCGATACCCGAAGCCGCCGTGCATGCTCATGATGAAGACCGACAGCGCGAGCAGCACGAAGCAGATCGCGTTCTTGACCTTCTGGTCGGCAACGATGGAGGTCGTCATCAGCGCGTCGTAGACGGCGAAACCGCCGAAAGTGATCGCCAGGGAAGTGAGCGCGCCGAAGTTCCAGCCCGTGGCCGTGCCGCCCGCGAATAGCATCCTGCCGTGGTAGAAGGTGATCATCAGCATCAGCACGCCCGTGGCCCACGTCCACGCCGCTCCCCAGCGGAACCAGTAGAGCGCCCTCGGCATCAGCTCGGGCACGACCAGCTTCTTGGTGTCGGCGTTCATGGTGGCCGCGAAGGGACCGTTGACGAAGTTGAAAAAGTACAGGAGGCCGATCCAGATGATGCCCGCCAGGACGTGCATCCAGCGGATCACCGGCTCAAGTGTGCCGAAAACGAATTCCATGTAGTGAGTCTCCTTCCTCTTGGCGGCGCCGGTAGCGACCGCCCCGCGAACGGCGCTGGCCGCGCCGCGTGTATTCATCTGCGCTCCGCTCCGCGCCCATGCGCTTCCTGCCCGCTGCACAGCAGCTGCTGCAACGGCCGGCAGGCCACCTTCGTCTATACCGGGCAGAGGGCCGAGACGCTAGCGATCTGCGCCCAGCCTTCCGCGCCACGCCCGCCCCGCCGGAGTTCAGCGCCCCGACGAGATGATGCTGGCCACAGTGAAGACTTCCTCCACCGTGCCTCCCTCCGGTCCGAAGTTGAAGTACCAGCCCTCTTCACCGGCGATCGAAGGGGAGGGCAGCAGGCAGCGCGTGGCGTGCTCGAGCTGCATGTCGAAGATGCTCAGCGCCGGGATGAACTGCTGTTCGAAGTCGTACACCGCCGTCACGGCGCCCGGGAACACCTTGCGGCCGATGTTGAACTGGTTGACCCAGGCCTTCCACAGCACGCCTTTGCGGTCGTACATCTCCGTGTAGGGAATCACGAAGCTGTGCCGGTCGATGTAAAGCACTCGTTTCGAGTACGCGTACTCGGGGATCCGGGACGTCCCCTCCACGATGTACACGTCGCGCATCTCCCAGGTGTCGTCGAACAGGAAGTTCGCTCCGCCCTTCGACCACTTCGCCGGGAAGTTGCGCGTGTGCATCGGCGCCAGCACGCGCTTGGTGCCGACGAGGCGCCAGTCCATCCACGCCGGGTTGCCGGCATAACCGCCGTAGCTGTCGATGTCGGCGTCCTGGCCGAACAGGGCATCCGAGCGCTGGGCCGAGGACAGCCGACGGACGCGCTTGAGCAGCGGATAGTAAAGCCAGCTGTCGTCCTGCCGGTACGGATCGAGGTGACGGCTGTAGGTGAGGCCGACTCCCTTCAGATCGAACGGTTCGATGATCGGGTGCAGAACTTCGCGGTAGCGCACGCCCTCGGTGGTGGGCCACGTGGGCTTGGGATCGTGGTAGAGACGGCTCACGTAGTAGAGACGCCGGAAGTGTCCGAGGATGAAGTGACGCTCGATCTTCATCCCGTTCTTCGCGTCGAGGCTGCCGGTGTCGCATTCGAAATTGCGCACGTCGAGGTCGTCGACGACAATGCGGTTCTCGAAGTTGAAGACGAGCTTGACGGCCGCATCCGGATCGCTTTCGTCCGCGAGCGGAAAGGGTAGACCCGCCACGTAGTTCACCACCCGGTTCTTGTCGGGCGAGAGACGGCACTGCGAGTGGTACTTCTGCGTGGCGTCGAGCCGCTTCGGTTCGAGCGGGATCTCGCGCGACGCGATCACTTCGATTTCCATGCCGCGTCCGATGGCCCACTGGATGGACGGCGGAAGGAAATCGCGCCATGTATCAAGGTTCGCACTCTTGACGATGGTTCCCGGCGTCGGTTCATTCGCCGGCTGTGCGACCGGCGGTGGTGCCTGCGCCCCCGCCCCCGATGCCAGAACCAGCGCCACGAAAAATGGGGTCAGACCCCTTTTTGCGGAGGTGCATGCGCATGCAGGACGTCGCCACGAAAATGGGGTCAGACCCCATTTTCGCCGAGGCGTCAGCTGCCGGGAAAACAGGGTCAGACCCCATTTCCGGCTGGGCGTCATGCCTGGTTCCTTGCGGCGCCGACGCCGAAGAGGCGGCCGAGCAGCACACCGGCCACCAGGCCGCCGACATGCGCATAATGATCGCGCCCGGGCGCGAAGCCGACGATCATCCCGAACAGCGCCGCCAGCGCGCCGAGAGTCTGCCAGGCAGGACGGCGCTCGCGAAAATCGGTGGCCGAGGCCATTGTGATCAGCGCCACTCCGGCGAGCGCACCAAGAAGCCCGCAAACGCCGCCCGACGCCCCGGCCTTCACCGCGCCTTCGTTGCCGATGAGTTGACTGACCACGTTGCCGGCCACGCCCGAGACCGCGAACAGAACGATCGTCTTCAGGTGCCCGATCTGCGCAGCGAGCGGCGGGCCGAGGAACATCAGCGCGCTCGTGTTGCCGATCAGGTGCTTGAGGTCGAAATGCAGGAACACGGCGGACAGGAGCCGCCACCACTCGCCGTCCTTGACGAGCCAGGGCGCCACGGCCCCGGCCGCCACCATGGCCGCCGAACGCGCGGTCTCCTCCGGACCGCCGTGCACCGCGGCGTGAATCCCCACGCAAGCCGCCGCGATCGCGAAGCTGCTGGCGGCGTTCTGCCAGGTCCAGATGCGCGCCCCCCGGCCGCCCAACAGAGTTGGCGGCGGGGCAGGGCGGCGTTCGATCACGTCGGTGGTCAGCGCCTCGCGGACCACGGGCACGGCAGCGCCCAACTCGTCCTCGGTCACCGAAACCTGCCACCGCGACCCTTCCGGCTCGCGCGCGACCTCGGCCTCCATTCCCATAGCCAGCAGCGACAGCGCCGCGCGTCGCGCGTCTTCCTGGCTGAGGCCCCCATGCACCATGACCATCGTCTTGATCATGACGAAAGCGTGCCACATGGTGGCCCCGATGCACACCCGCGACATTCTCCTCGACAAGCTCAACCGGGCGATGGCCCCGCTCGAGCTCGAAATCATCGACGACAGTGCGAAGCATCGGGGCCATGCGGGCGCCGCCGGCGGCGGCGGGCACTACAGCGTGCGCATCGTGGCCACCGCCTTCGAGGGAAAGAAGCTGGTGGCACGCCACCGACTCGTCTACGAGGTGCTGGCCGAAGAGATGGCCGGCCCCGTTCACGCGCTCGCGCTGCGCACGCTGACGCCGGCCGAGGCGGAGGCCGAAGCTGCAGCGGCGGCCGCCGACCAAGCTTCGGGAAGCAACATCACGAACGCCTGAGCAGGCGGCCTGAGCCTGCTTTGCGAGCGCCCGAGCGGGCCGATGAAAAAGGGAACCGGCGCAATGACGCAGTGGCAGCACCCGGCGGGCGACGCACTCTTCGAAAGAGCAAAACGGGTCATTCCCGGCGGCATCTACGGTCACCAGAATCCCGCGTATCTCGTGGAAGGCGCGTTCCCGCGTTTTCTCTGCGAGGCCGAAGGTTGCCGCGTGCGCGACGTGGACGGACACGAGTACGTCGACTTCCTGTGCTCGTACGGTCCGATGGTGCTCGGCTATCGCGACCCCGTCGTCGAAGCGGCGGCCGATGCGCAAAGGAAGCTCTGCGACAGCGGCAACCTGCCGGCGCCGAACATGGTGGATCTTGCCGAGACGCTCGTCGCGATGACGCCGGGCGCCGACTGGGCGATGTTCGCGAAGAACGGCTCGGACGTGTGCACGTGGGCGCTGGCCGTGGCGCGGTGCGCCACCGGCCGCGATCTGGTCGCGATGGTGGACGGCACGTACCACGGCGTTCACGGCTGGTGCAATCCGCTGGGCCGAGGCTTCCCGGACTCCGAGCGGTCGAGCATTGTGCACTTTGCGTGGAACGACGCGGACGCGCTCGAAGATCTGTTTCGCGCGAACGAAGGGCGCATCGCGGCCGTGATCACGACGCCGTTTCGTCACGAGGCCCGCTACGACAGCGTGATGCCGGCGCCCGGGTTCTTCGAAAGGATTCGTGCGCTGTGCACCGCTCACGGCGCGGTGATGATCGTCGACGACGTGCGCGCCGGTTTTCGCATGCATCCGGGAGGGTCGCTGCAGCACTTCGGTGTGACGCCGGACATGACGCTGTACTCGAAAGCCATCGCCAACGGCTATCCGCTCGCGGCCATGCTCGGACACGATTCGCTTCGCAAGGCGGCGCGAAACGTGTTCGTGACGGGAACGTTCTTCACGCAGGCGGTTCCGATTGCGGCGGCCATCGCGACGCTCGGCGAGATCAAACGTCGCGATGCGATCGGGCACATGGATCGTGTCGGTAGGCGGCTTTGCGACGGGCTCGCGGCCCGCGCCGGCGCGGCCGGGCTCGGCGTCACGCTCAGCGGTCCGCCGTCGATTCCGTTCCTGAGTTTCGTTGCCGACGAAGGAAGCCTCGCCCGCAGCCGCACGTTCGCAGCCGAAGCGGCAAGGCGCGGCGCGTTCTTTCACCCCGCGCACAACTGGTTCGTGTCGGCCGCGCACGACGACGCCGACATCGACTTCGCACTGGATGCGGCCGAGGCCGGCATGGCCGCCGTGGTCACCGAATTCGGGAGGGACACGTGAACATACCAAACCAGAGTACGCTCAAGCTGACGCACTTCGGACGCCGCAGCGGAAAGCCTTTCGACGTGACGATCTGGTTTGCCGACATCGACGGTAGCCTGTGGATCGGCAGCCTCGACGAGAGCCGGAACTGGGTGCGCAACCTGCGCGCGACCGGCCGCGGCCGCGTGGACTTCGGCTCGGGCGCCGTGGACGTCGCCGCGGAGTTCGTCGAGAGCGAAGCCGACAAGCAGCGCTACCGCGACGCCGTCACCGCGAAATACCCCGTGCTAAGCCGCCTCATCGCCCTCTTCGGAATCGGAAAGAAACGAGCCGTCTTCCGCCTGACCTAAATACACGAAAAAGGGGTCAGACCCCTTTTTCCGCGCGTGGAGCGATTGAAAAAAGGGGTCTGACCCCCTTTTTCAGCGGTTGGTGGCGACGGCGTCGGCTACGAGATCGCCAACCTGTGAGGTCGTGTAGCCCATCTTGCCGGCGTTCATCGACTGGAGCTTCTCCGCCGCCACGTACGCGATCGCCCGTTCGATGCGGTCGGCTGCGTCGTTCTCGCCGAGTTCGGCCAGCATCATCTGCGCGGCGGCGATGGCCGCCATGGGGTTGATGACGCCCTGGCCGGTGTACTTGGGAGCCGAGCCGCCGATCGGCTCGAACATGGAGACTTTGCCGGGGTGGATGTTGCCGCCCGCCGCAATGCCCATGCCGCCCTGAATCATCGCGCCGAGGTCGGTGATGATGTCGCCGAACATGTTGTCGGTGACGATCACGTCGAACCACTCCGGGTTCTTCACCATCCACATGCACGTCGCGTCCACGTGCGCGTAGTCGCGCTTGATGTCCTTGTAGTCGGCGTCGCCGATCTCGTGGAACGCACGCTCCCACAGGTCGAACGCGTACGTGAGCACGTTGGTTTTGCCGCACAGCGTGAGCGTCTTCCTCTGGTTGCGCTTGCGCGTGTACTCGAACGCATAGCGCAGACAACGCTCGACGCCCATGCGCGTATTGATCGACTCCTGCACCGCCACCTCGTGCGCAGTGCCGCGGCGAAGGTTGCCGCCGGCGCCCGCGTAGAGCCCCTCGGTGTTCTCGCGCACCACGACGAAGTCGATTTCCTTCGGGCCTTTGTTGGCCAGCGGGGTTTCGACGCCGGGATAGAGCTTGACGGGGCGCAGGTTGATGTAGAGGTCGAGCTCGAAGCGAAGGCGCAGCAGGATGCCTTTCTCGAGGATCCCGGGCTTGACGTCGGGGTGGCCGATGGCGCCGAGCAGGATGGCATCGAACTTCTGCAGGTCGCCGGTGGCGGAGTCGGGCAGGACTTCGCCGGTGCGCAGGTAGCGGTCGCCGCCGAAGTCGAAGGGCGTCAGCTCGTACTTGAATCCGCAGACCTTGGAGGCCGCGCCGAGGACTTTGAGGGCTTCATCGACGACTTCGGGACCGGTGCCGTCGCCGGGCAGGACCGCAATCTTGTGCAACGATATTCTCCTGGAGGGCGATGCGACCAATGCGGCCGGGCCCATGAAATCGCGCGGAATATAGCCGATCCGCGATGCGCCTCAAGCGCCCGGACGATGCAGGCGGTGAATGGCCGGCGCCGAGAAATGCAGGTCGTCACGGCGGAGGAGGCGAGGGTGCATCGCGCCGGTTCGGGGGGCGGCGTGAACATCAAGCGTTGCTATGAAACGACCGGGACGGTGTCGAAAGAAGGCCGACTCTGCGCCGGACGTGCGCGAAGTGCCGCGCCCGATTTGAGAATGGGTGCACGGGCTGACATACTTCGCGCCTTCCCTCGAGGCGGCGTACCCAAGTGGTTAAGGGAGAGGTCTGCAAAACCTCGACGCGGCGGTTCGAATCCGCCCGCCGCCTCCATTTCTTCCCCAGATCCTGATTCAGTCGGCCAGCCAGCGTGCGGGGAACTGCACTCGGCCGGCGATCTTGTCGCCGAGCCATTCGATCCAGCCGGGCTTGTGCAGCGCTCGATTGGCCACGTAAACGCGAATGGCCTCGGCTTCCTCCTCGCTCAGCACGTCGGCGAACGATGCCATCCCTCGCGACGACAGCGCCCCGCCGAGCACAATGCCTTTCCACGAAGCGAACACGTCCTTCGACGAATAGCGCAAGTCCGGATACAGGCCGCTCGATTCCACGCCGAGCCCGTGGCAGCGCGAGCAAATGAGAGAGTAAAGCGCGCGGCCCTGTTTGAGCGTCTCCTCGGACGCCTCGATGACCGGCGCCTGGATCCGGCGGCCGAACAGTCCGCGTTTGCGCGCGCGCCTGGGCATGCGCGGCAGCGTCGTGCGCGCATCGAGCTTGAACGCCAGGATGCGGCCCGGGTTCGCATTCGGAAAACGGATGTAGTGCCCGCCCTGCGAACCGCCGAGCCCCGCCACCACCGCCACGTACTGCTCGCCGTCTACCTCGTACGTGATCGGCGGCGCCATCACTCCGGTGCCGGTGTCGTGCTCCCACAGCGTCATGCCGCTGGCGGCCGCATACGCGCGCAGCTTGCCCCACGTCGTTCCCTGGAAGACGAGTCCGCCGGCGGTCGCAAGCACGCCGGCCGGAATTCCTTGCCCGAGTTCCACTCGCCACGCGCGCCGTCCCGCCACCGGATCCCAGGCCGTCAGGTGCGTGCGAACGTTTTCCTTCGCGAGCGCTTCGAAGCCCTCGAGAGCCTCGGCGGTGGCGTTCCAGTCCTCGCTCGTGTTGAGGTGACCCGCCTTCCAGCGAAAGCCCGGAACCGGCGTGAACTCGTAGACGGATTCGAACGTGGGGATGTAGACGAGCTCCGTCTTCGGACTGAACGCCATCGGATGCCAGTTGTGTCCGCCGGGAATGCCCGGCGTCACGCGCGCCGTAGCCTGCGACCAGTCGGCCTCGGGCCGCGTCACGGGTCGCCCCGTCGAAGGATCGACTTCGGTGGCCCACGACATGTCGATGTAGGGCTTGGCCGACAGCAGCTCTCCGGTCGCGCGATCGAGAACGTAAAAGAAGCCGTTCTTCGGCGCCTGCAGCAGCACCTTGCGCAGCGAACTTTTGCCGCCGGCATCCCCACGCGGCGCCATCGTGAGGTCGGCCAGGATCATGTGCTGCGTGGCCGTGTAGTCCCACTGCTCGCCCGGAGTCGTCTGGTAGTGCCAGACCAGGCGGCCGTCGTCGGGATCCACCGCGAGAATGGACGAGACGAAGAGGTTGTCGCCGCCGCCCGGGCTCCTCTGCTCGCGGTTGTAGACCGAGCCGTTGCCGACGCCGACATAGAGCAGGTCGAGCTCGGGATCGTAGGCCATCGAGTCCCATGCCGTGCCGCCGAGGCCCGAATCCCACGCCGAATCCTTCGACCAGGTGGCTGCGGCTTTCTCTAGCTCCGGATTCTCGAACGGCCCATCCTTGCTGGCCGGCACTGTGTAGAAGCGCCACAGCCTCTCGCCGGTTGCCGCATCGTACGCGCTGAAGTAGCCGCGCACGCCGAACTCGGCGCCGCCGTTTCCGATGATGACCTTGCCCTTCACGATGCGCGGCGCGCCTGTGATGGTGTAGGGCTTGGCGGTGTCGGTGGTCTGCTTCTCCCAGATCATCTTGCCGGTGGCGGCGTCGAGGCAGATCAGGCGGCCGTCGAGCGCGCCGAGGTAGAGGCGGCCCTCCCACGCGGCCACTCCGCGGTTGACTACGTCGCAGCACGCGTCGCGGCCCTTGGCGCCCGGCACGTAGGGGTCGTACGTCCACAGTGGCTTGCCGGTCTTCGCGTCAAGTGCGTAGACGCGGCTCCATTCGCCGGTCGCGTACATCACGCCGTCGATGACGAGCGGCGTAGCCTCCATGCCGCGCGTGGTGCCGGGCTCCCACGCCCACGCAAGGCCGAGGCGCATGACGTTGGCGTCGCTGATGGAAGTGAGCGGGCTGAAGCGCTGCTCGTCAAAGGTGCGGCCGTGGGCGAGCCACTGGCCGGGTTCGCTGTCGGCCGCGCGAACGCGGGCGTCGTTGACGCGGGCGGCCGCGGGGCGCGGCGAGCTCTTGGGCGGCGGGACGACGGAGAGCGCCGGCACGGGTTCGTCCGCTTGCGCAACCACCGGTAGCGGCGGCGCTGGCTCCTGCGCAAACGACGATTGAGTGAGCGGTACCGCAAGCACGGCCGCCAGCAGCGCGCCGGCACACCGGCGCCACCGCGGCGTAACCGCCGCACCTTCGATATCCACCTTTTCCACTACTGGTATGGCTAAGCGTCGTGCTGCGCGCTCCACGTTTAACGTCGGGCTACGCGCTCCTCTGTCCAAGGTCGCGCTACGCGCTCTTGGGTCCAACGTCGCGCTACGCGTTCCTGCGTCCAACGTCGCGCTGTGCGCTCCTACGCGAACTTTCGAACCAGCCACTCCTTGATTCTGGTGTATGGCGGGTAGG
>JBHEOD010000189.1:0-4871 GCA_046261745.1 Binatia bacterium | reverse complement strand
CGACGGTTCCGGTAAGGGTAGACGAGTGCGGACAGAACACGTTGTTGCCGAATGCAGAGTATTCGAAAGCTCCCGTGGAAGAATCAACGCTCCCCAATGCCCAGGGAATGGGATCCGCTTCGGAATAGAGCGACAGCTCTCCGGCGTCCTGGACGAAACGGAAGACGCTGACCGAGCGTATGTCGAAGTCGGGAACTTCGGCAGTGACTCGCCACAGGCCGGTCATGCTGATGCACGACGGAGTTTCGATTCCATTGCCGCAGGCACCGGCGCTGCAGGACTCGTTCAGTGTGCAGTCGTCGAAGTCGTTGCAGGCCGTGGAGTCCGGAGATGGCACGCACACCGATGGATCCCCGCTGCACTGGAAGCAGGTTTCTACCTGACACCGCGAATCGCATCCGTCGCCGTCATCGCGATTCCCGTCGTCGCATCCGCAACGAATAAACTGCGCGGGCGACAGACTCCCCGTGCCCGTGACTGCCAACGAGCCGACGAGTACCGTGCCGCCTGTGATGGAATCGAGGCTCAGGTACGCGGTGCCGCTCCAGCTCGCAGAAACGTGCGTCTGGTCGAACGTTCCCGTGAAAACGAGAGCGAGGGGACCCTGCCCGGAAAAGGTCTGGGTCCAGCTGATCGTCACGGCCGAGCCGGTCTGCACGATGTCAGCAAAATCCGAATCGGCCGGCAGGTAGTACCATCGTCCCGTAAGGTCGACGTCCGCGTGAGCCTGGGAGGCGAGGCCGAGCAGAATGGACACACCAAGGCTGCGGAGGACGGCAGTCGCGCGGTTGGAAAGCCGGGAAGGCATCGCGGAGGGAGTCGGGGCGAGCGGGAGCGCGATAGCCAGGGGCGTAAGCAGAATCCGGTGCAGAATGTGAAACATGGTTGCCCCTCCAATCGAACGACCCGGTGACTATCGCACCGGCAGCATCGAAGCCAGAGGAATAGTCGGTGGAGGTCCCGACTTCGCCTGCCTGATCGCTACGGTGTACAGACCGCGTCTGGGTGCAGCAGGCGTGTCCCCAAAAAAAGTCCACTGGCCACGACCCGGCTCCCCGGCCATGATGCGCGCCATGCATCGTGCCGCTCGTCCCCTCGCACTCCTGATGTTGGCTCTTTCACACCCGGCCGCGCCGGCGTGGGCGGATGTCAACCTGACACCCGTCATGCCCGACGGTGTGCAGCCGCCCGCGCTGTTCAGCAATGGCATGGTCGTGCAGCGCGAGATGACGGTTCCGATCTTCGGACGAGCCGACGCCGGAGAGGAAGTGACCGTCACCTTCAACGGCCAGCAGAAGACGACGACGACGGGCGGCGACGGCCGTTGGCGCGTGGACCTCGATCCGATGCCCGCCGGCGGCCCGCTCAGCATGACCATCGAGGGCAATAACACCATCGTCCTTACCGACGTGCTGATCGGGGAAGTTTGGGTGACTGCCGGACAGTCGAACATGACGAGAAGGCGCATCCGCCGCTCAACCCTCGCGCTCAACCCCACCATCCGAACGCTCGTGCGCAGGGGCTGGAGCGACCAGCCGGGCCTCACGCCCTTCACGTTTGCGCAGAACCTGCAGGCAAGCCTTGGCGTGCCGATCGGCATCCTCAACCTTGCCTCCGGCGGCTCGAACGCGGTGCTGTGGCTCGGCAAAACGGCCGAGAGCGATCCGGACCCCGACGTGCAGCAGTATCTCTTCGGAGGCTGGGGATCCGTGTACGCGAAGTTCGTGAAACCGATCCAGCCGTTCCGCATTCGCGGAGTGGTGTGGTGGCAGGGAGAAGCCGATGCACGGCGGCCCGAGGTGCATCGAACATTGTATCCGGCGGTGCTGCGCTCGTGGAGAACCGAGTGGGGCATCGGCGATTTCCCGTGGATCTCGATGCAGGTTCCGACCGGTCGCGGACTCCAGGCCGACGGCGTTTCCGCCCCGCTTCCTGTCAATGCGTCGGCCAGCGACAAGGATGCGTTCCTGCGCCACACCTACGTGCGCGCACTCGAGGAGTTTCCGTACACCAGCTTCGCGTCGTCGCTCGATCTCGAGGGCGGCATTCACCCGCGCGACACGGCGGCCTACTCCAAACGCCTGTCCGACCAGGCGCTCGCGCTCGTCTACGGGCACGACATCGCCTACGCGGGTCCGATGTACTCCTCGATGGAGATCGAGGGTGCAATGATCCGCATTCATTATCGCGCGGGCACGGCTGTCGATCTCGACACACGCGACGCCGCCGATGTCCAGGGTTTCGCGATCACCGGCGACAACGTGACGTGGCACTGGGCCGACGCGGCGATCGACGGCCAGGACGTGCTGCTTTCCAGCGTGAACGTGCCCAGTCCGATCGCCGCGCGCTACGCGTGGGCCAACCGTCCCACCTGGGCAAACCTGGTCAACGGCGCCGGGCTGGCTGCGTCTGCGTTCGCCACCGACGTCACGCCGGGTGAGTTCGGGCCGTAGGCTCCGCGCCCGGCTGCCGCAACGACTCGAGGAGGAACGGCAGCAACGCGTTCAGCACTTCGTCCGGTTCCTCTTCGTGCGGCATCAGCGAGGCATGACGAATCCGCACCAGCGTCGCGCGACCTGCGAACTGCTTCACCATGCGTTCCGCGTGCGCGACAGGAAACGTCACGTCGTCTTCTCCCCACAGCAGCAGCGTCGGCCCCTCCAGCCGCGCGTGCTGCTCGCGCAGGCCGTCAACAACGTTCCACTCGATGCCGGCGAGGTAGCCGAGCATGCCGCGAAGCCTTTCGCCCGATTGCAGCAGCGGATCCACGTAGGGACCGAGCCGGGTCGGATCGTCGAAAAGGCGGCGATCCGAATAGAACGCACCAAAGCCCATCCCCGACCGCAGGTACCACTTTGATCCCAGCAGCGGTTTGAAGCTGAGCGCCGCACCGGGAAGGCGAGCGGTCATGCAGAAGAGCGGGATCCACGGCGGACGGTGACCGGGCATCTCGGTATTGATCAGCGCCAGGCTCGCGACGCGCTCCGGGTCGGCCAGCGCGACAAGGCGCGCCACCGTCGCCCCGGTGTCGTGCGCGACGATCGCGCAGCGCCCGATGCCAAGCCGGGCGAGCAGTGCATTGACGCGCCGGGCCTGCGCCGTGAAACGAAAATCCGTGCGCGCGCTCCAACTGCTGTCGCCGAGACCGGCCAGGTCGACGGTGTAGCACGTGAAGTGTTCGGCAAGCTGCGGCAGCAGGAAGCGCCACGTGTAGCCGTGCGTCGGAAAGCCGTGGATCAGCACCACGGCCGGGCCGCTACCAAAACGACGCACGGCCAGCGTCGCGTCGTCGACCTCGTGATGCTCGATCGCGGCCGCGGCGTAGAACGCGGCGAAGGCGTCGCGCGTCTTCGTGGCAGACGCAGACGCTGCGACAGCGTCCATCGTCGTCACAGCGAGCGTGTCATGCGAGAAAAGCCCGGCGACCCGACGAGTTTCTCGAAATCAGCGTCGCGACGCTCCTCCACCACCTCGAAGCCGGCCCGTTCGTAGGCGCGCTGGGCCGCATCGTTGCCGATCAGGCAGGAGATCTGCGCGTTCACGCACCCGCTCCTGCGGCCCTGCTCGAGCGCCCGGTCGAGCAGCGCCCGCACCAACCCGCGACGCCGTGCATCCTCGCGCGTCCCGACGTTCTCGACGATCCACGTGCCGGCGGGCATGTCCGGGAAGACCGCCATGAAAGGTGCAACCGCTGCGCCCACCGCCACGGCGCGCGTCTCGTCGTAGCCGAGCAGCGCGAACGTTTCGAAAAGTTGCGCGCCGAGCGACGTGTCGCCGATCGCGCCCGGCTCGAACGCCACCAGCGCGGCGCCGGCCGCGCCGTCGCATTCCGCAACGTGGAAGAGCGCGTGATGGCACCACGACAGCGACGCGGCCCCGGCGATGTGCTCGAGCGCGCGCCGCCTCTCGCCGGCATCCGGGAACATGAAGTCCCATGGTCCGCGCGGCAGGTGACCGCGGCCGGCCATCTCGAGCACGCTCGCAATGAACGGCACGTCGGCCGGACACGCGCGCCTAAATCGCGTCCCATGGATGCTGTCGGGCAATGCGTCAGAGTCCGAGACCGTGTCAGCGGGGGCTGGGATGTTTGTCATGAGGACGACAGTATCAGGCGGAAACGTCCCACCGAACAGAGCCACATCGGGCGCGGAGATTGGTACCGCTTGGCGGTACCGGCGTTACAGAGACCGCGGGCCGGGGCCGAGGCGGCACGGGCGGTCTAGCGCATCCGCGCTTCCTCCGGTCTCTCCTCGACCACAACCGACACGGTGAGCGGCTGACCATCACGCAGCAGACCAAGCTCGGCCCGGCTCCCGATGCCGGACGTGTAGAGCTGGTGCTGGAAATCGCCGACCGTCGTCACCGCGCTGCCGTTGACCGCGAGCAGGAAATCGCCGCGACGCACGCCGGCTCGGGTGGCCGGACTCGGCTCGAAGACATTGTCGATGTAGACGCCCGCGTCGGGCATCTTCGCCGCGATCGCGTTGTCGCGCACCTGATTGCGATAGAGGCTGAGCTCGAGCACCGAAATGCCGAGCCACGGCGAACGCTCGCTGCGGGCAGCGCGCAGCGCTTCGTGAAGGTTGAGAAGCAGGTTGACCGGCAGGATGGCCGCGCTCTCGGGCTGCGCCGGCGCCTGCGCGGTGGCCGGCACGGACGGCAACCTGACGCTGATCCCCATCACGTCGCCATGGATATCCACCACCGGCCCGCCAAGGCTCGCCGCCGGAATCGGCAGGGAACTCTGCACCATCGTCGCGGACCGCAGCTCCTGGTAGCACTCACGCTGCGCGGTGGCCGATACGACGCCGACGTCGAACGCGACGGCGGGCCCCGCCGGGTTACCCACGCCGATCAACCAGTGTCCGGCA
>JBHEOD010000188.1:453-4959 GCA_046261745.1 Binatia bacterium | reverse complement strand
GTGAGGGGTGAAAGGCAAAAATCCCCCATGCTGCTCGGCGAGATCGCGCATGTTCTCGGTCTCGACCTCGAGGGCGACGCGTCCATCCACATCCTCGCCCTTGCTCCGCTGGACGAAGCGGGCGAGGGCGACCTCAGCTTCGTTGCCGCTCCCCGATATCGTTCGCTGCTGCGTTCCACCCGTGCGTCGGCCGTCATTCTTGCCCGCGATGAGGATGGTTGCGGCCGCGCGGTTCTGCGTGCGCGCGACCCGTATTCGGCCTTCGTGCGCGCCCTGGCGCTCTTCGACCGCCGGCCGCGTCCGGCCGCCGGTGTGCACGCCCCGGGGCGGCGAGGTCCCGCTGCCCATCCCGCAGATCGGCAGCGTCCGGCTCGGCAACCAAGTCGAAATCGGAGCCAATTCCACGGTGGACCGGGCAACCGTGGGGGAAACCCGGCTCGGCCGGGGCGTCAAGCTCGACAACCTGGTGATGGTGGGTCACGGGAGCCGGATCGGGGACGGCACCATGCTGGCGGGACAGACAGGGATGGCCGGAAGCACCCACATCGGGCACAGGGTGATGGCCGGCGGTCAGGTCGGCTTCGCGGGGCATCTTGCAGTAGGCGACGACGTTCGCATCGCCGCCCGGGCCGGTGTCGTGTCGGACGTCGAGGCGGGGGGTACCGTGGGCGGCTTTCCGGCCGTGGACATAGCGCTGTGGCGGCGGGCCGCGGCGGCCTTGTTGCGTCTCCCGGAGCTCCTGCGACGAGTCCGTCGTCTTGAGCAGGCGGCAGGCCGCCGCTCGGGGGAGAGCTGAGACGACACGCGGCGTTGCCTCCGCGGCCTGCTCTCGCTAACTGATCCGGTTCGCGAGGCGGAGGAAGCCGTGATCATCAGGGTCCCCGATCTCAAAGAAGAGGTCCTGCAGCTCGAGTTCATGGAACCGGCCGCGGCGGTCAACACCCGGATTGCGGCCAGCCCCGGTCCGAATGACCAGCATTTCGCCAAGGACCTGACGGTGGATGCGGAGATCTACCGGTCCGAGCGCGACGTTCATTTTCAGGGCAGCGTCGAGGGCGTGGTGACGGCCACGTGCGCACGCTGCCTCGATGATTTCGAGAGGGCCCTGCGAAGGGACTTCCGCTTCGTGATCCTCCCGCGTACGGCGGCCGAGATCGACGCGGAGGACGATGAGGGTGTGGATCACTACAGTGGCGACGATCTCGATCTGACCCCACTGGTGACGGAGCAGGCGCTCCTGGCGCTCGACTCGATGCCGCTTTGCTCGCGGGATTGCCGCGGTCTCTGCGTGGGCTGCGGGGCGAACCTCAATCGCGAGGAGTGCCGCTGTGACAACGAGGCCAAGGGCGCTGCGCCTGGGCCTCTGCACTTGATCAAGATCTGAGCGCGAGGCGCTCGCGCCCCGGACTTTTCCGGGAGAGGAAGGAGAGAAGATGCCGGTTCCGAAGAGAAGGACGTCGAAATCGAAGAAGAACATGCGCCGTGCGCACGACTTCCTCACGCCGATTCAACTGGTCGCCTGCGGCAACTGCGGTGAGCGCACGATCCCGCATCGCGCATGCCGCGCATGTGGTCACTACCGCGGGCGCCGCGTGATCGAGACCGCCGAGGTCTGAGCTGGCACGGTGTGGTCGGCGCATCGCGCCATCCTCACCACACGCTGTCACGAGCTTGCTGCGTGCCGGCCCTCGGGTGCTGCACGGCCGACGTCTTGCAAGTGAGCAAGAGCCTTTGTATGAGCCCTCCTTCGGGAGGCTTCGGCCAGTCTTCTGATCCGTCCGAGACGGACTCCGGCATCCGTCGAAACGGATACACGCAGGCGTCCGAAAGGGAGATGTTCCGATGTCCGCAACCGATCGAGTCGTCGAGATCATCTGCGACCAGCTGACCCTCGACCCGTCCCAAGTTACGCCGGACTCCTCGTTTCTCGAGGACCTCGGCGCGGATTCGCTGGATATCGTCCAGTTGATCATGGCCCTCGAAGAGGAGTACGGCTTGGAGATCTCGGACGAGGATGCCGAGAAGATCCGCACCGTCCAGGACATCGTCGATTTCATCGACAATCGTAAGTAGGGAGGCCGCCACGGCGGCCAAATCCAAAAGTTTCCTCGTCGCGAGCGACCATGCGGCCGTGTCGGCCAAGGCGGTCGTCGTGGACGAACTGCGCGCTGCGGGTTTCGACGTGCGCGACCTCGGCACTACCGACACGAGTTCCGTCGACTACCCGGACTACGCCGAGGCCGTCGCGCGCGGCGTCGCCGGGGGCGAAGCCGGCCAAGGCGTGCTGCTGTGCGGATCCGGCATCGGGATGTCGATCGCTGCCAACAAGGTGGACGGCATTCGTGCAGCCCTCGTGCACGACGTGACGGGCGCAGCGCTGGCCAGGCAACACAACGACGCCAACGTGCTGGTTCTCGGCGGCGCGATGATAGGCGAGCGGCTGATTCGCGACATCGTCAAGACTTGGATAAACAGCCGCTTCGAGGGCGGCCGTCACCAGCGGCGCATCGACAAGATCGATCGCATCCAGCTCACTCGCGGCGTTGCGGCGGGCGAGAGCACCCGGGGCGACACGCCCACGCCGGATTCTAAGAAGGAAACGCCGTGAACTTTCTCGAGCAAACCGACCCGGAGATTTACGCCGCCATCTGCCAGGAGGGACGGCGCCAGGAACTCAACCTCGAACTCATCGCTTCGGAGAACGCGGTCAGCGAAGCCGTGCTCGAGGCGGTCGGTTCGGTGCTCACGAACAAGTACGCCGAAGGCTACCCGGGAAAGCGTTATTACGGCGGCTGCGAGTTCGTCGACGTGGCCGAGGAATTGGCCATCTCGCGCGCCAAGCAGCTCTTCGGGGCCGAGCACGTCAACGTGCAGCCGCACTCCGGCTCGCAGGCGAACATGGCCGTCTACTTCGCGAACCTGGCGCCGGGCGACACCATCCTGGCAATGAACCTCGCGCATGGTGGACACCTCACGCACGGGAGCCCGGTGAACTTTTCCGGCCGCTTCTTCAACATCATCCCGTACGGTGTCGGCGAAGGGGACCATCGCATCGACTACGACCAGCTCCGCTCGCTGGCGCGCCAGCACCGTCCGAAGATGATCGTGGCGGGGCACAGCGCGTACCCGCGCATCCTCGACTTCGCGGCGTTCGGCAGCATCGCCAAGGAAGTCGACGCACTGTTGATGGCTGACATCGCGCACATCGCCGGGCTCGTCGTCGCGGGACTGCATCCGTCGCCGGTCCCGCACTGCGATTTCGTCACGACGACCACTCACAAGACGCTGCGCGGCCCGCGCGGAGGATTGATCCTCTGCAAGGAAGGACACGCGAAAAAGATCGACTCGTCGATCTTCCCCGGGAATCAAGGGGGGCCGCTCATGCACGTGATCGCCGGGAAGGCAGTCGCGTTCCTTGAAGCGTTGCGTCCCGAGTTTCGTACCTACCAGGAAGGCATCATCAACAATGCCGCTGCGCTGTCGCAGGGCCTTCTCGAGGCTGGGTTCCGGCTCGTCTCCGGCGGAACCGACAACCACCTCATGCTGCTCGACCTCCGCGACACCGACCTGACCGGCAAGAAGGCCCAGGAAAGTCTCGACGAAGCGCGCATCACGACCAACCGCAACACCGTGCCCTTCGATCCGCGCTCGCCGTTCGTGACGTCGGGAGTGCGCATCGGCACGCCGGCGGTCACCACGCGCGGCATGCAGGAGGCAGAGATGCGCGAGATCGCGCTGTTCATCTCACGTGCGCTCAAGTCGCCCGACGATGCCTCGACGCTCCATGGCGTCGCGACGGACGTGGAGGCACTTTGTCGCCGCTTTCCCATCTATCCGGCGCGCGACTACGCGGCCTGAAGGGACGACCGCCGGGGTAGTCCGCGCGGCCCCGCAAGGCGCGACCGGCTCTTGGGATGGAACCGACCGATGCGTTGTCCCTACTGCCAGCACGCTGACGATCGAGTCGTCGATTCCCGCGAGGGCGGCGACGGCGACGTGATCCG
Organism: Binatia bacterium; assembly: GCA_046261745.1. GTDB lineage: Bacteria > Desulfobacterota > Binatia > UBA1149 > CAITLU01 > DATNBU01. The sequence continues at coordinate 955 of JBHEOD010000188.1, read as the reverse complement.
GCGGCGCCGCGAGTGCCTCGCGTGCAAGCGCCGCTACACGACTTACGAGCGCATCGACGTGGTGATGCCGATGGTCGTCAAGAAGGACGGCCGCCGCGAGCCATGGGACCGCGCCAAGCTCGAGGCCGGTTTTCATAAGGCCTGCGAGAAAAGGCCGGTGGCGATCGACGCGATCGAGGACGGGGTCACTCGAATCGAGGCCCGCGTGCAGGAGCAGGGCCTGCGCGAGATCAGCAGCAGCGAAGTCGGCGAGCAGGTGATGGAGGCCTTGAAGAGCCTCGACGAAGTCGCATACGTGCGCTTCGCGTCGGTGTATCGATCCTTCCGCGACATCGCCGAGTTTCAGCGCACCGTCGAGAATCTCGTCAGCGAAAGAAAGAAGGGCGGATCGGGCGAATGAAGCGCAAGCGCACGACTTCCCGTTCAGGAAACGCTTGCGGCGCATCTTCCGCAACAGGTGCTGCTCGTGGCTGCGAGTCGGCGGCAGTCGACGCTCGCCGAG
>JBHEOD010000188.1:0-290 GCA_046261745.1 Binatia bacterium | reverse complement strand
CTCCGGACGGGAGATTTCGCGCGGGTTCTATTCCGGCTCGGGGCCGCACGCCGAAGCCATTGCACTGGCAGCCGCGGGTGGTCGTGCCACGGGCGCCACCGCGTACGTGACGCTGGAACCGCACGCGCACCAAGGCCGCACGGCTCCGTGCACGGATGCTCTGATCGCGGCGCGCGTCGCTCGTGTCGTGATCGGTTGCGTCGACCCGAACGCTGTGGTGGCGGGACGCGGCGTGCGCCAGCTCAGACGAGCCGGCGTCGAGGTAACCTTGGGCCTGCTCGGGGCGGAAT
>JBHEOD010000187.1:0-4967 GCA_046261745.1 Binatia bacterium | reverse complement strand
CATCTGGACGCCGGGGAGAAAGTGCTGGAGTACGAAACCCGCCTGCGATGCAAAGACGGATCCATCAAGACGGTACTCATCGATTCCAGCGTGCTGCGCGACGACGACGGACGCTTTCTGCACACGCAGTGCTTTACCCGTGACATCACAGAACGCCGAAGGGATGAGGAGATTCGCTCGCGGCTTGCAGAAATCGTCGCGGCCTCCGACGACGCGATCATCAGCAAGACCCTCGACGGAATCATCCTGTCGTGGAACGGCGGAGCCGAAAGGCTGTACGGCTTTACCGCGGCCGAGGCGATCGGCCAGTCCATCAACATGATCATTCCTCCCGAGCTGCGCGCGGAGGAAACCACGATCCAGGAGACGCTGCTGCGCGGCGAGCACATCCAGCATTTCGAGACGGTGCGCGTCACCAGCCAGGGAAAGCGGGTCGACATCTCGCTTACCGTCTCGCCGATCCGCGACGGCAGCGGCCGCATCGTGGGGGCGTCCAAGGTGGCGCGCGACGTGACCCAGCGCCGGCGCGCGGAGCAGGAACTGGCCGACGCCGCCCGCCGCAAGGACGAGTTCGTCGCGATGCTGGCTCACGAACTGCGCAACCCGCTGGCGCCGTTGAGCAATGCGCTGGAGATGCTCGATGTCGTCGGTCGCGACCCGCGACAGCTCAAATCGATTCGCGCGATGATGCAGCGGCAGCTCAAGCATATGGTGCGCCTGGTCGACGACTTGCTCGACGCCAGCCGCATCTCGCGCGACAAGCTGCAACTTCGAAAGGAGACGCTGGAGCTCGGCTCTGTGCTGAACGAAGCCATCGAGGCGTGTCGAGGACAGATCGAGGGCGCGGCGCTCGAGTTGGAGGTGAGCCTGCCGCAGGAACCGATCCATCTCGAAGCCGACCCGGTGCGCCTGGTGCAGGTGATCTGCAACATTCTCGGGAACGCCGCGAAGTATACGGAACGGGGCGGAAAGGTATGGCTTCATGTGAACCGTGAGGGCGACACCGCGGCGATCACGATCCGCGACACGGGCATCGGGATTCCGCCCGAGATGCTCTCGGACGTGTTCGAGATGTTCACGCAGGTGGACCGCTCGCTCGAACGCATGCGAGGCGGGCTCGGGATCGGCCTCTCGCTTGCCAAACGTTTCGTCGAGCTGCATGGCGGAACGCTCACGGCGCACAGCGACGGAATGGGCCGCGGCAGCGAGTTCGTCGCGCGTTTCCCGGTACTGCCATCGACGCCACGGGCCCGCCAGGCGGAGAAAGCCGCGGCCCCGAACTCCATCAGCAACCATCGGAGCCGCGTGCTGGTGGTGGACGATAACCGCGATGCGGCCACAAGCCTGGCGCTGCTGCTCAAGCTCTCCGGTAGCGAGGTCGAAGTGGCCTACGACGGGCTCGAAGCGGTCGAGAAGGCCGCAGAGTACCTGCCCCGCGTGGTCCTTCTCGACATCGGGCTTCCGAAACTCAACGGCTACGACGCGTGTCGGGAGATTCGCGCGCGGCTTTCAGGACGGGAACTTTTCATCGTCGCGCTGACCGGTTGGGGCCAGGACACTGACCGGCAGCGATCGAAAGATGCCGGCTTCGATGCGCATATGGTCAAGCCGGTCGACTACGTGGCCCTGACGGCATTGCTGGATTCCTTGCAGGGTGAGCGCGTCGACGTAGCCCGTTCGGCCGACGCGTAATCGGCCCGACCGGGTTGACTCGTGATCGTCAGCCGATGGTGATGACGTCGAGCTCGGCGTCTTTCTCGCGCAGGCGGCCAATCAAAACGCGGGCGATATTCTCGTAGAAGCGGCGCCCGACCTCGCGGTGGGTGTCGACGAAGGCGTCGAGAACGTCTTTCTCCAGCCATGCCACGCGCGCCGGCTCGGTTGCGTACACCGTGGCGGACACGGGCTGCCCGTCGAACAGCGAGTACTCGCCGAAGATCTCGCCGGCACCAAGCGTCGCCAGTTTCACCTCACTGATGCGCTCGGCGCTCTTGGGCAGCTTCACGCTCACCGAGCCCTTCAGGATGACGAACAATCGCGAATTGGATTGTCCCTCCTGAATCAGCGCCTGATCCGAAGCGACTTCCTGCACGTGAAAGCTTCCGGCCAGCGCTTCGCGGGGTTCGCTCGGCAGGTCGTGCAGCAGTGGGTGGCCGGAAAGTCGAAGCCGGTCCTCTTCTTCCGGAGGCTGGGGATGCGCGCTCATGGCGGTGGGTATCTCCTTCGCGGCGGCTATGGCAAGCGGCAGTCCGAACCGAGGTGGGTTTGGATGATCTCCTCGTCGTGCTCATCCGTGGTGCCGTCGAGGTTGAGATCGAAGACACTCGACTGGTTCGGCGTGCCGCTGTAGAGCGCCCAGCCGTCGAGATCGCCCTGGTCCACCACGTAGTCGATGTTGCCGTCGCCGGGGCATTCCGGTTCCGACGCGAGCAGCGCCTCGAGTCGGCTCGACAGCGCGTCGTAGTTTCGCTGCTGGCGGCGAGTCAGCGCATCGAGCGGCAACTGCTTGCCGGCCTGGTCCAGCTTGGGCACCGGGACGGCCTCGTCGATCTCGAAGAACTCGATCGTGGGTGTCTCGACGCAGAAGTTCTCCTGGTCGAAGTACTGGTTGACCGAGTTCTTCACGATCTTGTAGCGCTTGTTGCGGATTCCCACGGAGTCGAGCGGTGTGATTCCGTACGGGCATCCGAGGGTCCCGGGCGTGCAGCCTTTCGCCACGACGTGCTGGTTCACCTCGCAGCAGTAGGCAAAACCGTCGACAGGCGCGTCCCGGGTGATCTCCGCGTCGTGCATGGGACCCCACCACGTGCCGCCGTTGTCTTCACACACGCCCTTGGAGACGGGGATCTGCGTGCATGTTCCCCCGATCGTGCACGGCCCGTTGATGCGACCGCCCGGCTGCAGGTTGGCGCCCACCTGCGTGAAGTTGAACTTGCGGATTGCTCGCTGCTTCGGTTTTACGATGTAGGGCAGCATTGGCTCGGCATCGATGGGCCGCGCAACCTCCGCCTGCACGTCGTCGATGCCGGCGATCTCGCCGAACAGCGAGTACAGGTCGGCCACGTTCACCATGTGCGGCACGGAGCGACTCGGTCCCTTCATCAGCGGGCCGGAGACCAGGAGCGGTACCCAGACACCGGTCTGGTATGCGGTACCCTTGGAGCGAATGACGTCGAAGGGAGTCTTGACCGTGGCCCCGAGGCTGCCGTTGTCACCGATCACGATCACCATCGTGTCCGTGGCGTGGGGCCGATAGACGAGTTCCCCGTTGTTGCCGAGCCTTGCCAGGCCGGTCTTGAGGAGCAGTCGGCCGATCTCCGCGTCCATCGACTCGATCATCAGGTTGGAGAGCTGCTGCTGGACCGCCGGACTCGCGCAGTCGACGTCGCTGCTGCCCGCGCCGCCCGGGAGTTTCGAGTCGAACGGCGGTTGCATGAGCGGAGTGTGGTCGGATGCGAAGCTCACGGTCGCCATCCACGGCTCTCCGGCCGGACGCGAGTTGATCCAGTCGGCCGCCGCGTCCACGACGAAGCCGGCGCGGAAGCGGCGCGAGCGCAGGTCGGTGGGCGGCACTTCTTCGACAGAACCGTTCGGTTGATTGATCACCAGCGGCGACACGTAGTGGCCGCTCTGCCGCGTGAAGTCGATGTAGGCAGGGACCGCTGGCCCGCAGCTCTTGTCCGGGTCGAGCACGCCGCCGGTGTCGCGACAGATGCGCCCCGGCGGAACGGAACCATTGCCGGTCAGCTCGTGGCAAGAGCCGTCGGCCGTGTAGCACGCGCCGCTGTCGGCGCCGCCGGCCGCCGCGCTCGGAACGAAGCCGCAGGAATACTGTTTGCCGTCCGTGGCCACGCCGCCCGCTGTCGTGTCAATCGAGTGTGGATCGCCCGTCTCGTCCATCCACCCTGCGAAGTAGTTCCATCCGAGGGCGTGCGGGCCGGCGAGACCGGCCGGATCTTTTCCCTGCAACGTGATGTGAAACTTGCCGAACAGGGCGCTCTCGTACCCGCGCGTTGCGAGCAGTTTGGGAGTTGTCATCTCGTACGGCGAAACCATCGAGTTGGCGAGGTCGTCGGGGCCAAGTGCTCCGAGCACGTTGGTGCGAAACGGAAAACGCGCGGTGAAGGCTACCGCGCGGCTGGTTGTGCAGGCCGGCATGGCCCAGGTGTTGCGGAAAACGACACCGGCGTCCGCGATGCGCTCGATCGTGGGCGTGCTGGGAGGAGAGTCGCCGCCGTAGCCGAACGTCTTCATCTGGTCGATGCCGACGTCGTCCATCACGACGAACAGGATGTTCGGCGTGCGTGACTTGCCCGGCGGCTGGTGGTGGTTGCCCGGCGGCTTGCCGGGAGGAGTCGGAGGCTTCTTCGCATGACTCGGCGAGACGAGAGCGACGGCAGCGAACAATCCAAGGCCAATCAGCGCGAAGGGACGCGTCGAGATCATTGAGTTTTCCCCCTGGTGGCGACGCGTTGGCGCGCGCTCGGCGTGATACTGGTTCCGTCCCGGATCGGCGGAGCGGCAGTGTGTCGTCAGCGCCTCTCTGTGGCAAGGGCGATGCGCTGGCGGCGGAGGTCGCCAGACGCAAGAGGACTCCATCGAGCCCGGCAACAAACGCGGAACTCGACGTTTACGGCGGGGCGATTCAGCGGCACGGGCCGAGACGTCGGCCGCGGAACGAACCCGACATCGGGATCTCGAAGCTGCCGAGCGCCATCGTCATTTCAAGCTGGCCTGCGACGGCGATGCCGTTTGTCCGGAGCGTACCGCTTCCGTGCATCGGGCCGGCCGGCGTGTCGCAGCTCATCTTCCATTTCGCCAGCGGACCGTCGACGACGGCGTTTCGAATACGGCACTCGTTGAGCCGGGACATCACCAGTTCCGGCGTAATGGTTCTCTCGCGAATGCAGGTGCGGTGAGCCTGGCTTCCCGCGTCGCCACCGAGCGGATCGGGCAGCGAGCTGGTG
>JBHEOD010000186.1:0-4984 GCA_046261745.1 Binatia bacterium | reverse complement strand
CCTTAAAACGCCGCGACCGCTGGCCGCAGACGCACTCCGTCGCCGGTACGTGCCGGACCATATCCGCCCGAACACCGACAAGGAAGGGAATCGGCGGCGGGGGGAGGAGAAATAGACGGGGCTGCTGTGTCCGTCGTCTCCTCCCTCCACTGCTCGCCCGTCATCGGCGGTGGAGACGATTGACTCGGGAAGTACACAGCCGCACGAATGCGTTCGAGGACGGCCCGCCGCATCCGCGGACGGCGCACGGGAGAGCAACATGCGGGAGGTCGATGCCGAAGTCCGCGTGCGGACGGACACGCCGGAGGCGCAGCAGCAACGGATCGCGCCTGAGGAGATCAGCCTGGCAGCAGGCTCGATTGCCCACGACCTCAATAACCTGCTCGCCATTGTCCTTGGCCACACGGAGCTGGCGGCGAAAGCTGCCGACATCCCGGCCTCCGTGCACGCGAGCCTCGTGGAGATCGGTAACGCGGCCGAGCGCGGCAAGGACCTGGTCACCCAGCTTCGCGCGCTAAGCCGCCTCAATGCCCGGCCCGCCGCCGCCGCGAGCAGCGGCTCCCAGGCGCAGCCTCTTCCCGAACGCGCGGCAACGGCCGAAGTGGCGATGCCAGTGCATCGGCACATTCTCTTCCTCGACGACGACAAGCCGCTCGTCTACCTGGCGGTCCAGGCCCTCAAGGCACTCGGACACCGCGTGAGCGGATTCGATTCGGTGGCGAAAGCGCTGGCTGCGCTGCGCGACGACCCACCCGCCTACGACATGGTCGTGACGGACTACACGATGCCGGAGGCTTCCGGCATCGAAGTGGCCACGCAGATCTCCCGGATCAGGCCGGACCTGCCCGTGCTGCTGATGAGCGGCGCCGTCAGCGACGAGTTACGCGCGACCTGCCAGCGCCTTGCCGTATGCCAGGTCGTCGAGAAGCCGGTCTCGATGCAAGAGCTTTGCGAGACGATTCATTCGGTCGCATGCACGCTGGCGGGCGCGCGGGGATAGAAGGCCGTACCCGAACCATTCGGTCTGATTCGTGCCGGCGGTGGCGTGATCTGCCGGATGGAACAAGGACGCCGGCCGGCACGAGAGTTTCTCATTCACGTCCCTCCGGTCCATGCGGCGCAGGTGCTACCCGCCGACGCGACCCGCGGCGAGGCCTTCCCCCAACCTGGCGAGATGCTCGTGCGCACCTCCGAGCGTGAGTTCGATCTGCTTCGAGAGCAGGTAGTAACGATGCAGCGGATAGTCCTTGTCCACGCCGATCCCGCCGTGCAGGTGCTGCGCAGCATAGCAGGCGCGATGCCCGCCTTCGCTCGCCCAGAACTTCGCGATCGAAAGCTCGCGCGAAGCAGGTAGTCCCTTCGAGAGACGCCAGATCGCCTGCCACGTCGTCAGCCGGATCGCCTCCACATCAATGTAGGCGTCGGCTGCACGCTGGGCCACCGCCTGGAAGGTCGCGATGGGCTTGCCGAACTGCTTGCGCTCGGTGGTGTACCTGGCCGTCAGGCGTAGCGCGCGTTCGGCGACGCCCAGTTCCATCGCGCAAAGCCCGGCGATCGAGCGTTCGACGAGCCAGCGCAGCGCCGTCGCTCCGCGATCGGGTCCGGCCAGGACGTCGTCGGCAGAAACCTTCACGCCGGACAGGCTGACGCGGTGGAAGATGTCGCCGGTGGTGGTCTCTTCGCTTTCGAGCGAAACACCGTCGGCATCGGGCGCGACCAGCGCCAGCACGATGCCGTCGCCGGCAGCCGTTGCCGGCACGAGGATGCGCGCGGCCATGCGCGCCGCAGGTACGCAGATCTTCACGCCGTCGAGGATCCAGCCGTCGCCGTCCGCATTCGCACGCGTGGAAGGTTTCTCTGCGTCGCGGGAATCGGCGTCGACCAGCGCCGCCGTCAGCACCGTCTTGCCGGTCGCGACGCCGGGCAGGTATCCGTCCTTCTGCGCGGCGGTCCCGAACTCGGCCAGCGGCGCTGCGCCGAGCACGAGAGTCGGGAACAGCGGAATCGGCGCCACGTGGCGCCCGGCCTGTTCGAGCAGGATGCAGACTTCGGCAATGCCGAATCCCATCCCGCCGTAGCTCTCCGGCAGCGCGACGCCGAGCAGCGATGCGTCGGCCAGCGCGTTCCACAGTTCGCGATCCATGCGCTCGCCGGCCTTCTCGAAATCGGGCAGCCGCTCGGTGCTGCACAGGTCGGCGAAGATCTTCTCCGAAACCGTGCGGATGTCTTCCTGTTCGTTGCTGAATCCGAAGTCCATGTCGTGTTCCTTCTGTTTCGCCTGACCACTTCCGCGCGTAGCGACCGCGCCGACGGCCGCTTGGTGTGTCGGTGCGTCAGCGCAGCGAGCGCGGCATTTCGAGGCCGGCCATCGCGATGATGTCCCTCTGGATCTCGTTGGTGCCGCCGCCGAAGGTCAGGATCAGCATCGAACGGTACATGCGCTCCACGCGCCCGCCGATGACGGCCTCTGGAGAATCGCGTCGGATCATTCCGGCTGCACCGAGCACTTCCAGCAGAAGCGAATATCCCTCGATGTTGAGTTCGCTTCCGAACACTTTCACCGTCGACGCCTCCGCGAAGTTGAAGGTGCCGTTCTCCATGTTCCAGGCCTGGCGCCAGTTGATCAGGCGCAGAACCTCGAGCTTCGCTTCCATGCGCGCGAGGTTCTGCTGCACCCACGGGATGTCGATCACGCGCGAACCGTCGGCCAACGGCTTGGTCCGGGCCCACTCGGCAGTTTCCTCGAAAAGACGCCCGATGATGCCGGTGGACATCAGCGACACGCGCTCATGGTTGAGCTGGTTGACGATCAGGCTCCAGCCGTTGCCTTCTCCGCCCACCAGCGACGAAGCCGGCACGCGCACGTTGTCGTAATAGGTGGCGTTGGTCCGGATGCTGCCGATCGTCCCGATCGGCGTGTGACTGAAACCGGCGGACCTGGTGTCGACGATGAACATCGAAATGCCGGCGTGCTTGGGTGCATCGGGATTGGTTCGTGCGGCCAGCCACACGTAGTCGGCGAAGTCGGCCAGGCTCGTCCAGAGCTTCTGTCCCTGGATCACCCAGTCGTCACCGTCGCGCACGGCTCTGGTCTTGAGCGAGGCCAGGTCGGTGCCCGCGTCCGCCTCGGAATAGCCGATGCAGAACAGCGCCTCGCCGGCGAGGATGCGAGGCAGCAGGGCCTGCTTCTGCTCGTCGGTGCCGTACTGCGCGATCGTCGGCCCTACGGTCGAGATGGTCAGGAACGGAAACGGAAAGAACGCCCGCTGCGCCTCGTCGGCGAACAGGAACTGCTCGATGTAGCCCATGCCGCGCCCGCCGAACTCCTTCGGCCAGCCGACGCCGAGCCACTTGTCGCGGCCCATCTTCTTCATGGCCTCGCGAAAAAGCGGGCCCCCGCCCTCCCCCGTCGTCACCTCCCGGGTGAGCTCCGGAGTCATCAGCTCGGCGAAGTAGCGCCGCAGTTCGTCTCGCAGCGCCCGCTGCTCGGCCGTCAGGTCAAAATGCATGGGAATGCCTCCGCGCCGCGGGTTATGCGTGAAATTAGAACCTGTTTCAATTCGGGAGACCCAGCCGGGGCGGAAGCCCTTGGAGGAGACTGGGCGCGGAGCCTGGGAGGCGGACCGGGGGCGCGAAGCCCTTTCAGGAGAGAGGGCGCGGAGCCTGAGAGGCGCAGCCGGGGCGCGGAACCCGAGAGGCGGAGCCGGAAATTTTCCGAGCCGTCTCGACGTGCTCGGGCGCGGGCGCGCCCGGCCCGGCAACCGTTCGCGAGGACGCGGCCCTCAGGGCTTGCGGTCGCGGCAGCAGCGCACGCCGACGGTGCCCGACTTGAGCCCCTTGTCGTTGCCCGAGCAGACCTCGCCGCACCCGGCAAAGTAGTCGACGGGCTCGTTTCCAACGTAGGCCGCACCGCGGAACTTGCAGTAATCGTCCTTGCAGTCGGCCACCCACTCGCTGACGTTGCCGCTCATGTCGAAGAGGCCCGGAAGTCCACCGACGCAATCGGGAATGCTGCCGGCCTTGACCGTGGTGCGTCCACCCGGGCCAGGATTGTCGTAGGACCCAACGTGACAGCGTGAGGGTTGGTACTCCGGGCCGTACGGGAACGCGCGCCCGTCGCTGCCGCGACACGCGGCGAGCCACTCCTTGCTGCTGCAAAGGCGACCACCGAGGTAGCCGCAGAGCGCCTCGGCGCCGCCGTGATTGATGCAGTTGACCGGAAACGCGCTGCGCGCGTCGTCACCGGCGTTGCAGGCGTCGTCGACACTCGTTTCCACGCAGGATTTCGCGTCGACGCAGTCGTGGAATTCCTTGACGGTGGCTTCGGTGGCCAGGATGTCGAAGGGCTGATCCGGATGCGTGACCCATCGAGAGTCGGAGGTGGTTCCCGCCACGCAAGGGTGCGGCACGGCCAGCAGGAGCAGGAAGGCAACGAGAACGCGTCGGATCGGCATGCGGAGATTCTCCATCCAGAGGATCGCTCACCTTTGAACGAATCGGCGCGGCGGTACAATCGCGGGCATGGGCCTCTTCGACTGGATGAAGCGCCGCGGTGCGACGACGGCGGATCGCAAGAAGGACGCCCGCGAGGCGTCTGCTCGAACTCCGACGGCGAGTGGCTCATCCGCGCGCCACGTCGACGACGCCGGCCCCACCGCCGACACAGGAGAGGTCCTGTTCGACGCGCAGGAGAATGCCGGCGCTGCCGAGGCCGACGAATTTGCCGTGCCCGGCGGTCTCGAAACCGCGGGCGCGGCTGAGGGGCCCGTCGCAGGCAGCAGCGTGCATCCCGCGACGATCCCGGAAGAGGCCCACGCTGTCGCCGCGCCGGACAACGCGCACCACGTCCGGGCGGCCGCAGCCGCCGCGAGCCTCTCTGCGGCGCGCGAGCACCTTGGCTCGCTCGCGAGTGAAGAAGATTTCGCGCAGGTCGCCTGCGAGGCCGCCTCCCACGAAGTCGCGAAGATGGCGCTTCGAAAAGTCA
>JBHEOD010000185.1:0-5025 GCA_046261745.1 Binatia bacterium | reverse complement strand
GCGAAAAAGGGGTCTGACCCCATTTATGCTCATGGTCGCTTCGGAGCCACTGCGAAGAACCGCCCGATCGTGAACCGCCTCTCGAACCACGCGTGCACGAGGGTGTCGTACTGCGCTGCCCAGAGCTCGGCCGTCCGCGGCGGGTGACAGCCGTTGGCAACTTCCAGCATCAGGTCGAGGCGGGCGCGCGCAAGGATGTTTGCGTTCGCAAGAACCTGCTCCGCGAGGTCGGTGCAGTCGCGCGTCTCGAAGCCGGCCGCGTCGAGCATTTCGCGCCAGCGCCGGGGCGTTTCCAGTCCGGCGAGGTGCCAGGCGCTGCACACGGGTTGGATGAACTCGCGGTACTCGTCGGAGCCGATGCCGGCTTTCGCCATCCAGTCGCTGCCCACCAGGCGGCCGCCCGGCTTCAGCACACGCCGGCACTCGCGCAGGAAGTTCGGCTTGTCGTCGAAGTGGCACGCGGCTTCGATCGTGACGACGACGTCCACCGACGCATCGCCGAGCGGCAGGTGAGTCGAGCAGTCGGCGAGCTCGAAGCGCGCGAAATCGCCAAGGCCGGCAACGCGCGCGCGCTCGCTGGCGAGGTCCACCTGTAGCTTGCTGATGGTGACGCCGAGGACGTGCGCGCCCGTCGTACGTGCGATGTCGAGAGACGCGCCGCCCACACCGCAGCCTGCGTCCAGCACGAAGTCGCCCGCGCTGATGGCCGCGGGCGCGACCAGATGCTGCGTCATGCACTTGACGCCGGTGTGGTGATCGCGAGGATCGGCGCCGTCGGGGAAGAGTCCGAAGTGGACGTCCTCCGGATGCCAGCGCTCGAGATAGAACGGCTGCGTGTTGGCGTCGTAGTACGCGGAGACCCGGTGGGCCTGCGAGGTGGTGGGAAATGCCGGCATCGGCGAAAGCCATCCGAAAGCTCGCCGGCGCGGGCTCGGCGTCGGCGAGCTTTCGGGATCAGCCCGTCATCGTGACGAGCTTGTCATCGTCGGGAACGTGTCGCCGAATGGCATCGACAAGTTTTCCGTCGTCAACCGTGCCGTCTTCCGAGATGTACTCCTTCTCCGTAGCGTAAATCCAGCCTTCCACGAAAGCGGCTTCCTCAGCGGTGAGGAATGTGTAGGGCGGGTTGACGACGTTCTCGATCTCTTTGTGGACGACCTTGAGAAAATCGGCTCGCTTGCAGGCTTTCTCCCGGAAGTCGTCTTTTTCAGCGATTTTCGCGTACTTCGCGAGCCGCTCGATATTATCAGTTGGTTCGGTGAGCGATTCGACGGGGGGATCCGGTGGCATGGTAATTACCTCCTGTTCCGGCTTCTACACGACGCTGCATGCACGCAGCATCACGCGAAGCGGGTGCTCTTTCGGAAGATCCGTCAGAGCGACGGGCAGCGCCTTCACCGCGCGGAAGCGCTGCAGTTCCACAGTCTCGAGGCTCTTGCGCACGGTGCCAAGCTCACTCATCGCCTGGATCGCCCGTGCAACTGCACAGTGATCGCCCTTCGACGCCAAGTCCAGATCCGCGGCGAAGGAACTGTGCTCCGTGTCACCTATCGACGCGTCGGCGTGAAGGACCGGCAATGTCCGCTTGCCGCTGAGCAGGTCGTTTCGCGGCCCCTCGGCCACGGTGCTCACCGTGTCGCTGAAAATCTGGATCATCGAGCCGTACGCAAAACCGAAACGCACCCACGCGCCGACGGTCTCCGCATCCGCACCCGCGAGCAGGGCCGGAGTGGACGCGAACAGCGCGAACTCGGCTCCGCTCTTGCGGCGCACCAGATCCAGGTAGTCGTCCACCGTGCGCACGCTCGCCGCCGAATCGAGGTCTACCGACTGCCCAGCGCTCATCACGAACAACGTGCGCGCAAGGGCCTGGCTGTAAGCCGACGCGATCGATCCGTCACCGGGATCGATCTCGCCGACGAGCAGGTGGGGAAGGGTGGACAGAAGGTTGGTCGAGACGAGCGCGATCTGGCTGGGCGAAACTCCCGCCCAATCCTCGGTCAGCTCCGCGTCGGCTGCGTCGTCCATAAGGTCGGCGCCCGACCACACCAGAGTGGAGGCCGCGGCCGCCACGCAGGCTTCGGCAACCGGGCGTCCCAGCACGTCGGCCACCGCCATCGGCAAGTCGACCGGCAGGAAGATCGGCGAGGCGTCGGCCGCCTGGCGAACTCCGGCGAGCGCCTTGTCAAACAATGCCCGATACGCGAGCGCGGGTGCCAGCGCGTCGATCACCTCATCGATCAGTCCGAAGACGCCCTGGCTGTGCCGCTGATGGATCAACGTGTTTCCTCCCGCAGCAGATCCCTGGCCTGTTTCAGGGCTTCCCCGCTGCGCAGCACGCCCACGGCCTCTTCGACACGGCGGCGGCGCGATTCGCCATCGAGCACTTCGCAGCGTGCGGCGGCCAGCAGCGCCAGTCCCTTCTCGTGCGGCATGCCGAGGTCGTCGGCGGATCTCAGCGCGCGGTTGAACTCTCTACCGACCACCGCGGCGTTGCTTTCGAGGGCGGCGATGCGCGCGCGGATGGCATGAAGGCGCGGCCGGCCGAGCGGGAAGGTTTTGCAAAAGCGTGCGAACGCAGCGACCGCGCGCCGAAGGTCGCGCTGCATCGTGGACGGCAACGAATGGGCACGCGTCTTCGTCTCCTCGGCGAACGTGAGCAGCACTTCGCAAACACCGGCGAAGCCTTCGAACATCGCGAAGCTCGTCATCTCGGTATTCGTCATCAGGTCGAGTCCGCGGCGCGCCACCGCCATGGCCTCCTCGCCGCGCGACTGTCGCTGCAGGCTGACGGCGAGCAGGCCGAGCGCGCGAATCTCGTCGGCGCGATCCGATTCCTCCGAGAGCACCTCGAGCGCGCGCTGGCAGTTGCGCGTGACGGTGGCGTAGTCGCCGAGCATCAGCGCGGCTTCGGAAAGGCCATTGAGCGCCCACGCCTCCCAAAGCCGGTTGTTGCTCTCGCGCGCCAGCGAGAGCTGGGCCTCGCCCAGCTCCACCACGCGAGAGAAATCCCCGCGGACGTACGGAGGCCACACGAGCGTTTGAAGGCTCATCGTCTGCAGCCGGCGGTCTCCGGACTGCGCGGACTGCTGCAGCGCCGCCTCGACGCGCATCGTGACAAGATCCCAGCGCGCCTCGCCGGCGGCACGGATGCCGGTCACCCAGCCCACGTAAGCCTGCGCGCCCACGTCGTCCGTCTCCCGCGCAAGCCGGACAGCGCGGCGATCGTACAGTTCGGCGAGCCGCTTGAGGCCTACCACCGCGGCCGTCAGGCTCATCACCGCGTACGACCTGGCCATGCGGTCGGGCAGTCCGGCCAGCTCCGAGAGGTTGAGGATGCGCAGCGCCGCGTGCAGGCCGCGCAGCGTTTCGCCGGCGGAGTAGTACACGAATCCGAGTTGCTCGTGCGTGTCGGCGGCGAGCGCGAGCCTTTCGGCATCGCCGGCTCGCGACCCCTCGAACCTGCGCCGCAGCAGGCGGTGGAACGTCTGGCGGATGGCCTCGCGCCCGACAGCCAGCGCGAGCGCAAACGAACCTCCCGGCGCACTCTCGCCGAGCGTTTCCAGGCACAGCTCGAGATTCGAACGGGCGGCTTCGTGCAGGCCGATGGCTACCTGCGCTTCGCCGAGATGCCCCGACCACAGCGCTTCGCGCGGCGGCTTGCCGCGCTCGGACGGGACGGCCGACTCGTCGGTCTGCGCGGCCAGCGTCTGCAGCGCGTAGCCGTAAAGTTCGGTGACGGCGTGGTAGTTGCCGTTGCGCATCGCTTCGGCGCCGGCGTGGTCCACGTGGCGAAGTGCACGCACTTCGTCGCCCGAGCGGCGCCAGTGATAGAAGAGCACGGCCTGCGCCGCCGGAGATTCCGAGTCACGGCTCAGGTACTCGGCCACTTCGCGGTGAAGCTGGCGCCGCTGCGAAACCAGCAGCAGCCCGTAGGCGACGTCGCAGGTGATCGCATGGCGGAAGCGGTGGGCGCCCGGCACGAGATCGTCCTTCTCGACGAGGCCGAGATCGGCGGCGCCGTCGAGATGGGCGAGCAGCGTCTGTTCGTCGAGCTGCATCGGATGCAGCGCGCGCAGCACGTCGAGGCGAAAGCGCGCACCCACTACGCTGGCGGCCTTGAGCGTAAGTTGAACGGGTGCAGGCAGGCGGTCGAGTCGGCTGGTGACGACGGCGGCCACCGAGCGCGGCACCAGGCTCTCGGCCTGCTCCGGATTGCGGATGCGCAGGCTGGCTACGCCCGATTCCACTCCGACGATGCCCGATTCGACCAGTGCCGACAGGAGCTGCTCGCAGAAGAACGGGTTGCCGCGCGTGCGATCGTAGGTGAGGTTGGCCAGTTGCTGGCTGATCTCGCCGGCGTGCAGCAGGCGTCGCGCGAGGTCGCGGGTTTCGACGAGGGACAGCGGCGCGACGGTGATGCGCTCGGCCTCGGGCGCCGTCACGATGGCGTGCCAGTGACTGCCGGCAAGCACCGCTTCGGAACGAAGCGTGAGCAGGATGCCGAGCGGGTGCGTGTCGAGGCCGCGTGTGAGTACGCCGAGCAGTTCCCAGGACGCGGCATCGAGCCAGTGCACGTCCTCGAGGATCAAAAAGAGGCCGCCGCGGCGAGTGTCCGTCAGGTGCGTCAGCAGGCGGGCGAGTAGCGCGAGCAGGTTGTCGCCGCGCACCTGGCCACTCATTTCGCGAGTGGTGTCGTTCTCCTCGATGGCTGCGTCGAGGATGGGACCCACGAGAGGCGCGAGATCGGCGCTGATGCCGGCGGCGGCCAGTGCGGCGAGCACGTGCGTGGTTCGCTGCTCCGCGCTGTCGCAGACGTCGAGATCGAGCAGACGCACGAGCACCTTGGCCCAGGCGGCGTAGGTGCTGGAGAACTGCACGGCTTCGCACGCCACGCACTCCACGTCGACGCCGGCGCCGTGGGCATGATCGATGGCGCTTCGTACGAGCGTGCTCTTGCCGACGCCGGCTTCGCCTTGGATCACGGCGAGGGCGCCGTGGCGGCGGGGGGCGGTGGGGTTGTTG
>JBHEOD010000184.1:0-5045 GCA_046261745.1 Binatia bacterium | reverse complement strand
GTCGCAGACTGCGTCGACGACGAAGAGTGTGACGGTCTCGACAATGACGGCGATGGCTCCGTCGACGAGGACCAGCCCGACGCCGACGCCGACGGGCTCTGCGACGCGCTGGATGACGAAGACTGTGATGGCCTGGACAACGACGGCGACGGCGACGTCGACGCCATGGACGGCGACTGTGCGCCTTGAGCAGGAGGACAGTCATGGGATCCATCGTCCGCAGCCTGTGCATCTTCGCAGTCATCCTGGTCACCGCTTCGGTCGCAACCCTCGGCCGGGCCGCCGATGAACTCGGCGAACCCGGCAACGAGTCGTCGATGGTCACTACGACGGATGCCGAGGATTCGTCGACGACCACGCTCGCGGTCGATATCGAACGGCGGTTCCTGATCTCGATGCATCCGACGGCCGCACTCGGCTTCCTCGCCATCGAGATCACATGGACCACCACGATCGACGAAATTCACTGCAATAGCATGGTGGACCCGGCTTCGTACACGGTGGATCACGAGTACGAGCCCCAGTTCAAATCGACGATCACGCTGAATTACGGAGCCGACGGACTCAGGCAGTCGGGCCGGATCCTGAGCTGCACCGGAATCATCCTGCAGACCAACGATGCAGACGGGCAGCCGCACGTCGATATCCTTCAAGCCAACGGCGTTGATGGGGAGCCTCTCGACGGCGTGCAGCAGGCATGCGTCGATTGCAGGGCGATTCACGAGAATCCCAGCTGGGATCCCGACTGGGCCGATTCTTCGAATGAGTACGATAATTGCGGTTCGAATTTATGCGGCGATGCCAACGCGAACATCTCGTATTCCGCCGCGGACGCGTTGCGGGTCCTGCAAAGCTCTGTGGGCTCCGGCGATTGCGCAGTCGAACGTTGCGACGTGGATCGTAGCGGGAACATTGCCGCTGGCGACGCGCTGGCCGTGCTCAAGCGCGCCGTCGGTTTGCCGGGGACCCTGCTGTGCGATCCGCCGCCCGGCTCGACATGCTTCTTGTCGACCGCGCACGCGGGCTGAAGAACTCTTGATTTTGACCTCGACCCAAGCTCGAGTTTGAGCAAGCGGCCGGCACGAAGCTGCGAGTTGCTTCGCGTCAGGATCCTCGATGAGCGCGATACCTGGCCGGAGGGGGCGTCTGCTCGCAGGCGCCCCCTCCGCTAGCGATCAGGGTTGGCAGGTACCAACGTTACAGGTACTGCCGGTACAGCAATCTCCGTCGTTGTCGCAAGCGGCGCCGTCCGGCGCGCAGATCTCGCAGAAACCCGCGTCGCAAGTGCCGAAACAGCAGTCGCCGGAGACCATGCAACTTTGGCCGCTTGCGGCGCATGATGGCGTGCAGACTGAAGGTTGGCCGGTGCAGTTGAAGCCCGGCTCGACGCTGCAAGAGCTGTTGCATCCGTCGCCATCGACAGCGTTGCCATCGTCGCAGTCTTCGTCGCCTTCGGGCAAGGCGTTGCCACAGCCGATGTCGCCCACGATGTCTTCAAGCGTCGTGTCCATCTTGCCCTCGATGGTGGCTGCATCGTTCTCGTGAAGGCACTCGCCCGCATCAGCCTTGGTGAATGCTGCGTTAAACTTGGTTTCGGCCAGCGTCAGGCAGGCAGCGTCGACGGCGATGCTCCGGCTGAGCGCTTTCGCGTAGCATTTCGCCTTGGCGGCGAAGTGCTTGCCGACAGCCTTCATCTTGGCCGAGGCACATTTCTGTTGGGGCGAGACTGCTGCAACTGCGGGTGCAGCGAGCGCGAGGGAACAAAGAAGGGATAGGGTAACCAAAGTCGAACGTTTCAGCATGACAAGCTCCTGGCCGAACGGGATGACGGCGCACCGCGCGGGTGCTCCGATGTGGATGTCAGTGATCCCGTACTTCGGACCGGCCGAGAAATCGCCGCTTGAATCTGCGCTGTCAACAAGAAAACCGCGGTTTCTGGAGAAGCCGGCGAGCCACCTGGAGCTGTCCGATCTCGAAGTCACAGAACCGCTCCCACAATGCGCGCAGTCGCGGGTTGGTCTCGCTTTGCGCGCAGCTCCAGTAGTTCCAGACCTCGGTCGCTTCGTGCAGCACCCACTTCTCCAGCCAGGTCTCGCGCGCCCGATCTTCGCGGATGATCGAGCTCGCAGTGTTCGGACTCCAGCGCGGAGGCGTGCTGGCGCCAGCGCGGGGGATCGGGATGGACGTTTCTGACGAAGACGTGCCTGCCGTCGGCGAAGCGCACACGCGGCCATACCGTTCTGCATCACGACGCGCCCAAACACCTAGGCCCAGGGTGGTTGACTCAAGTGGACTAACCGGCCTAACCTGCCGACATCGCTTCATCATCGCAGCCGCGCTTCGGCTTCGCGTTGCCGTCGTAACCATTGACGCCAGGTTCGCGCCCTACGGCGTCGAAGTGGTCCGCTGACGCGGGTTGGCAGCAGCCGATCCCTCCACCAACGGAAATCGAAAGCCGATGCTCTGCCCAACCTGCAACCACGAGAACCGCGATGGTGCGAAATTTTGCGAGGAATGCGCCTCTCCGCTCAAGCGTGTCTGCGCCGGCTGCGGCGGTGAGCTTCGGCCCACGGCCAAGTTTTGCGACGAGTGCGGCTCCCCGGTAGCAACCCGCCCCGACAGCGGAGTGACGTCCAAAGCTGCGCAACGCGGCAACGCGCACGGCAGCGCGATCTCCGACGACGGCACCCGCAAGGTGGTGTCGATCATCTTCGCCGACCTGGCCGGGTCGACGGCGCTGCACGAGCGACTCGACGCCGAATCGGCCCGCCTCTTCATGGAAGGCTACTACCGCGCCATGCGCGGCGCGGTCGAACGCCACGGCGGCAAGGTAGCCAAGCTGCTCGGCGACGGCGTGATGGCCGTGTTCGGCCTGCCACTGGTGGCCGAAGACGATGCCATCCGCGCGGTACGCGCCGGCGTCGACATGCAGCGCGTGTTCCGCGAGCTGGCCGAGTGGCACAGCAACCTGGTCGGCAAGGTTGGCCTGCGCGTGGCCGTGAACACCGGCGAGGTGGTAGCCAAGGACGAAACCGAGCTGATCGGCGACCCGGTCAACGTCGCAGCGCGGCTGCAGGATCAGGCCCGCGACGGCGACGTGGTCATCGGCGAATCGACGCGCCGTCTCGTTTCGTCGCTGATCACGCTCGAGCCGCTCGGCAGCCTGGCCCTGAAGGGCCGCGCCGAAGCGGTGACGGCCTACCGTGTTGTCTCGCTGGAGAAGCCGGCGAGCGCGACGACCGCCGCCTTTGTCGGCCGCGACGAGGAACTCGCGCGCATCGCCGCGGTGCATCGCACGGCCGTCTCTGCGCCGGCCGCGCGCCTGGCCGTGCTGCTCGGCTCGCCCGGCCTCGGCAAGTCGCGCCTGATCGGCGAGTTTGTGCGCCGCAGCGCCGATGAAGCCATCGTGATCAGCGGGCACTGCGACGCCGCCGGCGGCACCAGCTTCGCGCCAATCACGCGGGCGCTGCGCCGCTTCCTCGGCATCGACGACGGCGCCGACGAGGCCGCCCTGCGCGCCCTCGTCTCCGAGGCGGTCTCCGACCAGAATGCCGACCGTGGCCGTGTCGTCGACGGCATCACCGCCCTGCTCGGCGGATCGCCCGCTTCTCCCGAGGAAACGTTCTTCGTCGTGCGCCGCCTGTTCGCGGCGCTGGCCTCTGCTCGCCCCGTCGTGCTCGTTATCGACGACGTCCACTGGGCCGAGCCGCTGCTACTCGACCTCGTCGAGCACCTCGTGCAGTGGGGAAGCGGCGTGCCGCTGTTCGTGCTCGTCGGCGCCAGGCCCGAGCTTCGTGACGCGCGTTCGTCGCTGACTACGACCGGGACTCTCGTGGCCGACGTCGTCACGCTGGCGGGCCTCGATGCAGGCGCCGCGATGCGCCTGGCGGCCAACGTGATCGGCGCGACGGACCTTCCGGCCGCCGTCGCGGCCAAGGTTCTCGCCAGCAGCGAGGGCAATCCCATGTTCGTCGGCGAGCTGGTGCGCATGCTGGTTCACGAAGGGGCCCTCAAACGCGAAGGGGACCGCTGGATCGTCGGCGCCCAGCTGGCCGCGCTTGAAATGCCTCCGACCATTCACGCGCTGCTGGCATCACGCATCGAGCGTTTGCGTCCGGAGGATCGCGCCGTCCTCGAGCGCGCCGCCGTGGTCGGCCGCAACTTCTCGCGAAGCTCGCTGGCCGCGCTGCTGCCGCGCGAAGTCACCGACCTTGACGCGCGCCTGGAGTCGCTGCGACGCAGCGAGCTGATCGAACGCGACACCGGCTGGTTCCTCGGCGAACCGGTGCTGCGCTTCCACCACCTCCTGATTCGCGATGCGGCCTACCGGCGACTGCTCAAGGGCACACGCGCCGAACTTCACGGCCGCCTTGCCGACTGGATCGAAACCCAGGCTGCCGGTGCTGCCGAGCACGACGAGACGATCGGCTGGCACCTCGAACAGTCCTATCAGCTCTTGCGCGAGCTCGGGCCGCTCGACGATCGCGGCCGCGCGCTTGGCGAGAAAGCGGCCGGGCATCTGGCGGCCGCGGGCCGGCGCGCGCTGGCCCGGGACGACCTGTCTCTGGCCGCGGGACTTCTCGGCCGCGCCCTGCCCTGCCTCGACCGCGACGCTGCGTCGCGCGCCGAACTCGCACTCGACTGGTGCGAAGCCTTGCTCGCGGCGGGCGACGTCACCGATGCAAGGGCCGCCATCACCGAACTCGACCGGTTTGCCGCCGACTCCCCGCGTCTGCGGGCGTGGCATACCTGCTTCTCCGGCCAGCTCACCGCGCTGACCGCTCCGCAATCGCTTCACGAGACCGCCGATGCGGTGGCCGCGGCCGCCGAGGAACTGGCCGCGCTCGGCGACGATGCCGGCGAAGCCAAGGCCCACGCGGTGCACGCCCAGGCGCTTGCGCGCCTCGGTCGCGTCGGAGCCTGCGAAGCCGCGCTCGACCGCGCGCTGAAAGAAGCTTTCGGCCATGCCGACGTCGGGGCCGAGAAGATCGGCGTCCCGATAGAGCTCGCCCAGATATTTCGGTGCCCAAGGGTCGCCATTGGCG
>JBHEOD010000183.1:0-5075 GCA_046261745.1 Binatia bacterium | reverse complement strand
AGCGCCCACAGCGCGAGCGCACGGCGGCTGTGCGTCGTGGTCGCCGACGCCACCCATTCGGCCGGCAGCGCCTCGACGACGCGATCGGCATGCGCGAGCAGTGCGTGCGGATACGGGATGTGCAGATGCGGCGCGGGTTGCGGCGCCGCGAGAGCTGCGACGAGCGCCGCTTCGAGGTCGGGTACGCCGGCTCCGCTGCGCGCAGAGATCGGAACGCACGGCACGCCGAGCAGCACCGACAGCGCACGCGCGTCGGGCGGCGACGAACCCGCTTCGTCGACCAGATTGAGCGCGACGACGGCCGGCACGCCGAGCTCGAGGATCTGCAGGACCAGGTAGAGGTTGCGCACGAGCTGCGTCGCATCGACGACGATCAGCGCGAGGTTGGGCCTGGCATTTCCGTTCCAGCCGAGGATCGCATCGATCGCGATCTCTTCTTCGGCCGAGCGCGCCGACAGCGAGTAGCAGCCGGGCACGTCGAAAATCTCGGCTTCGGTGACGGCGCCGTCCCCGCTGGCCAGCCGTGCCCGGCCCGTGCGACGGTCGACGGTGACTCCGGGATAATTGCCGACGCGTGCGCGCTGGCCGGTCAGGCGATTGAAGAGGGTCGTCTTTCCGGTGTTCGGATTGCCGACCACCGCCACCAGTGGCGGCGATTGGCCGCGGGACGAAGTCGGTTCGGGAGTAACGTCGGTTCGGGAAACGACCGTGCTCACGACCTGCAGCCTGCGCAGGCGCTGCCGCCCGGCGGCTCCGGCTCAGGCGACAACACGTCGGTGGGTTCTCCGGAGAAGACCGTGACCTCGGCGGCTTCGGCGCGCCGGATCGAAAGCCGGCAGCCGCGCACCAGCAACTGCACGGGATCCCCGAGCGGCGCGACGCGAACCACCTCGACGGTGGTTCCCGGCACCAGCCCGAACTCCATCAGCCGGCGCCTGAAGCCGGGCTGTCCGCCCACGCGCAGAACCTTGGCGCGAGTGCGGAGCGGGAGCTGGGACAGAGGCGTTACCATTGAAATCCGGCTGGCGGAGCGGTCGATGCGACCAATCCTGACATCCATGTTCAATTTGGTAAGTACGGCAGTGGGGGGGCGCGGTCAATTCGTACGAGGGGCCGACGGCCACTCAGCATCGCGGCGTGGCGGGACTCGCGCTCGTCCTCACCTTCGGCCCGCCGGCACCTGGACGTGCGAAACAATCTCGGAAGAAAATGCCGCCGCCGTCGCTTCGTGGACGGCCTCGGACAACGTCGGGTGCGGGAACACGGTGGCGAGAATCTCGGCTTCGGTGGCTTCCAGCGTAAGGGCCAGAGCGAACGTGCCGATGAACTCGGTGACTTCGGGTCCGATCATGTGCGCACCGAGCAACTCTCCGGTGTCCGCGTCGAACACGGTCTTGACGAAGCCGTCGGCGCTGCCGAGCGCGCGCGCCTTGCCGTTGCCGAGGAACGTGGACCGCCCGCAACGCACGCGGCGCCCACCCGCGACGGCATCCCCTTCGCTGACCCCGACGCTCGCCACCTGCGGCGTCGCATACGTGCAGGCCGGCACCGCGCCGCGACGCAGCGGCACTGCCACGCGCGTGCCGGCGCGCGGCAACTCGCGGAAATCCGGGACAGGTACGGATTTCGCGGGAAATCCGTACCTGTCCCGGATTTCCGTGGCGGCGATGCGGTCGATGCAGATGAGGGCCTCGCGGCTGGCCTTGTGTGCAAGCCAGGGCGGGCCGGTCAGGTCGCCGATCGCGTAGAGGCCGGGCTCGCTCGTCGCGAGCCATCCGTCGACCACGATGTGGCCGCGATCCATGCGCACTGCCGTGCAGTCGAGGCCGAGGTTCTCGGTGTTGGCGTCGATGCCGGTCGCAACGAGAAGGCGGTCGGCCGTGATGGTCTCGGCGTTGCCGCGAACCTCGACCGTGACAGTCACCGCATCGGCGCGCTTGTCCATCCGCGTGGCCTTCGCGCCGGTGAGGATGCGCACGCCCTGCCTCTTCATCGCGCGCTGCATCGCCTCGCTGATCTCCGCATCCTCCGTCGCAAGGATGCGCGACTGCATCTCCACCATCGTGACGTCGGCTCCGAGGGTGCGGTAGAAGCTGGCCAACTCGACGCCGATCGCGCCCGCGCCCATCACGAGGATGGACCGCGGCATCTGCGCGGGCACAAGGGCGTCGCGATATGTCCAGACGAGACGTCCGTCGCTTTCGAAACCCGCAGGCGTACGCGGCCTGGCGCCGGTCGCGAGCACGACGTGCGTCGCGGCAAGTGTCGTCTCGCCGTCGGACGTGCGGACGACGACCCGGCCTCCTCCGGCAAGCCGGCCGTCGCCGCGAATCACCGGGATCTTCGCGCCGCGAAGCAACGCCTCGACGCCCTTCTCCATGCTCGCCGCGGTCTTGACGGCCCTGTCCACGACGGCGCCCAGATCGAAGCCGACTTCCCCGGTAGTCACGCCGAAGGCCGCCGCGTCGCGAACGAGCGCGAACACCTCTGCCGAGCGCAACAACGCTTTGGTCGGGATGCAGCCCTGGTTCGCGCACACACCGCCGAGCCGGTCGCGCTCGACCACCGCGACGGACAAGCCGTGTTCGGCCGCCCGAAGTGCGGCCGTGTAGCCGCCCGGCCCTGCGCCGATCACGACGACGTCGTAGCGTTGCTGCTTGTCCGGCATCTCGGGGTTCCTTCGATCCTGGGTCGCGTGCGGGAGTTCAGAACGGCCCGTGCCGGTTCAACGCCGACGCGGCAGTCCAGGCTGCGTCGCAAGAAAGAAAGTGAATCAGACCAGCATCAACGCCGGTTCCTCGAGCAGCCGCCGGATCTCGCCGAGCAGCCTCGCGCCCGTCGTGCCGTCGAGCACCCGGTGATCCGCCGACAACGACAGCGTCATCACCGTGCCGGCCACCACCTTGCCGTCCTCGACTACCGGTACCGCTTCCGCCGCGCCGACGCCGAGGATGCAGGCCTGCGGCGGATTGATGATCGCGAACATCTCGCGCACGCCGTGCATGCCGAGATTGGAGATGGTGAACGTCGCGCCATCGTACTCCTGCGGAGCCAGAGCGCCTTCGCGCGCTCGCGCCGCCAGTTCGCGCACGGCTGCACCGATGGACGAGAGCCCCATTGCATCCACGCTGCGCAGCACTGGTGTGACGAGGCCATCGTCGAGCGCGACGGCCACCGCGATGTCCACCTGGTCGTGACGAACGATGCCGGCGCCGTCGATCCACGACGCGTTGGCTTCGGGAACGCGCACGAGCGCAATCGCTGTCGCACGCACCACGAAGTCGTTCATCGAGATGGCGAGACCGTCGCCCTTCAGCCGCGCGCGGACGTCGAGCAGGCGGTCTACGCGGCAGCCTACCGAGAGGTAGAAGTGCGGGATCGTGGCCTTCGAGCGTGTCATGCGCTCGGCGATCGTGCGTCGCATGCGCGACATCGGCGCCGCGCCATCGGCCGCGCCATCGATGGAGACGGAGACCGGCGGCGCCGGCCTCATTCCCGTTCCGGTCGCGCGTGCAGAAGCCGCGGCCATGCCGCGGCTGGCGAGCACGGAAGACGCCGCGCGCGAGGAAACCACCGACAGCGGTGTGGTGCGGCCGAGCGCCGCCTCGACGTCGGCCTTGCACACCTTGCCGCCGATGCCGCTGCGCGTGAGGTCGGCAAGGGAGAGTCCGGCTTGGGCGGCCATGCGGCGCGCGAGTGGAGTTGCAGCAATCGAACGGTCAGCCTTCGACTTGTCGGCGGCGGAAGCAGGTTTGGTGGGAACGAGGGCGGGTTCGTCGTCCGGCGGGCGCCGGGCGGCGGATTTTCCGAGCGCCGCCGCCGGCCGTGCCGCTCGCGCGCGCTGCGCCTGCGACGGCACGACGGCCGGCCGCTTCGCCGCGGCCTTTTCCGTTTCCATCTCGGCAAGCAGCGTCCCGACGGCGACTGGGCCGCTTCCGGCCGCGACAGCAATGCGCGCAAGCACGCCACTCGACGGAGCAGCCAGGTCCACGGTGGATTTCTCGGTCTCGATCTCGGCGATCGCCTCGCCTTCGACGACGTCGTCGCCTTCGTTCTTGAACCAGGCGGTGACCGATCCTTCGGACATCGAATCGGACAGGCGGGGCATGACGATCTCGATCCGCATCACGGGGCCTCCAGCAGCGCGCGGGCGGCTGCGTCGACGACCGCGTCGGCGTCGATCTCGTAGTGGTGGTACAGATCGACGATATCACCCGATTGTCCGAAACGCTCATTGCCGAGCGGCACGATGCGGTAGTCGCCCACCCCGCCTAGCCACGACAGCGCCGCGGGATGCCCATCGAGCAGCGAGACCAGTGACGCACCCGGGGCCAGCACTGACAACTGCGCCTCGATATGGCTGAGCGCATCGCTGTTGCCGTGGCGGCGTGAACGGGAGGCCGCCGTCCAGTCTGAATGGCAGCGGTCGGCAGAAGTGACCACCAGCAAACCCGCACCCGGCACATCCTCGCGCACCTGTTCGAGGCCGCGCCGCGCCTCTTCGGTCACCACGCCGGCGCAGACCACCGCCAGCGCGGCCCCCGGCTCCGGCGCCACCAGCCAGTACGCGCCGCCAAGGATGTCGCTCTCGAGAGCAGCATCGATCTCGCGCGACGGCTGCTCGAGATGCCTGGTGGAAAGGCGCAGGTACACCGAGCAGCCGTCGGGCTTCTGCATGTGCTCGAACGCGAAGCGCATGATGACGGCGAGCTCGTCCACGTACGCCGGCTCGTACGACAGCAGCCCGGGCTGCCCCATGCCGATCAGCGGCGTGTTCACGGACTGATGGGCGCCGCCCTCCGGCGCGAGCGTGAGCCCGGACGGCGTGGCCACCAGCAGGAAACGCGCGTCCTGGTAGCACGCGTAGTTCAGCGCATCGAGACCACGGCAGATGAACGGATCGTAGACGGTGCCGATCGGCAGCAGGCGCGCGCCGAACAGCGAGTGCGAAAGGCCGAGTGCCGCAAGCGTGAGGAAAAGGTTGTTCTCGGCGATGCCGAGCTCGAGGTGATGGCCGGCGGGCGACGCAACCCAGCGCTGCGTGGTCGCGATGTTCTCGTCGACGAACGCGTCGG
>JBHEOD010000182.1:0-5093 GCA_046261745.1 Binatia bacterium | reverse complement strand
GAAGGCTCCCGTAAGTGCGAACCGAGAGGACGTAGCCATGAGAACTCCAGGCGAGCACTCGACTCGCTTCGTTGGCGAGATCGGGCGCCATGTCCACTTGTACGCGCAGCGATGCGATCCATTGGTCGGCGTCGAGAATTCCCAGGCTGAGCGGTCGTCGATCGTCGAACACGAAGTCCGCAGAGAGGACCTCGCGCATGGCCGTCCAGTCGAAACGGAGCAGAGCTCGCACGAAAGCGGGGTAGGTCGCCGTGCCGTCCGCACCCGCGGCCTCTCCCGCCGCGAAGCGCTCGATCCCCTCGGCGAACGCGGCTGCACGGTCGTCGCCGTCGAACAGGATGATCCGCCGGAGCCTTCCGTCCGCGGCAACTTCGACCAGGCGAAGCTTGTCGGTGAGGAACTCCGCGTCTTCCGACTCTCCGATCCACCGCATCTTCCCGATCAGAATGCGTTCGCCGAGCGTGGCGAGAAGCTCGTGTTCGAAGCGCACACCGGGTTGGGACCGGATGAACTGCATCGATTTGAGCCAGGTGTCGAAGTCCCCATCGACGAGCGCGCGCTTGCCGCGATCCTCGAAGCGGAAGTCCTCGCAAACGAGGGGGCGCAGTCCTTCCCAATCCTGCGCCGCGTGAGTCTTGAACAGTTTGGCGTCCGCCAGAGTCGCGGCGTTGCGCGGGGTCTGCCGGCGGTCGGGCGCCGGCTCATGCGTCTCGCGCACGGCATTCATGCCGGTCTCACGACCGGCGACCTGCGTCTCGCCTCCCGAACCGCTTCGCGCGCGCTCGTAACACGCGAACGCCGCATCGAACGCTTCGAGGTCGAAGAACTCGACGTGCCTTGTCCCGTCAGCGGCGGCGGCCATGACGCTCAGGTACATGCTCTCGAAAGCGCCCCCGTCCGGCACGTTGCCCAAGCGCTGGATCGTGGTGATCCAGCCGCGGGAATCGTAGGCAGGAAAGAACCACCCCGTTTCGAGGGTTTGGTCGGGAGCGAGATCCCAGAGTACCTTCAGGCTCTCGGCGTATGCGTCGGCGTTGTCGATTCGTCCAAGACCGGCCAGCCGGTGATCGTCGAGAGTGAACTCCGATCCGAACAGCGCCAGAGAGCCATCGGCGTCGTGGCGGTCGAAGGCCTCGCAGATGTCCGGCAGGGTCGCCGCCCGAATGGGAGCGTCGGGATCGATGGCGATCCAGCGGTTCAGCGCCTCGCGCTGGGCGTCGCGTCGCTGCTCGGGACCGAAATCCACCGAGCGGACGAGGCGGCCATCTTCGTCCACCTCGGTCACCACAAGGATCTCGACCCCGGCTTTGCCGTCGTCCGGCTCGGCGGACCACAGCAGACTCTCAACGCAGATCCTTTTCCCGAACACTCCAATGACCCGACTCGTCCGGCGGGTTCTCTCGTACAAGCCCTCCGAGGCGAGGCGCTCATCCTCGAGCCAGTGTTCGACTCCGCCGGAGAGCGGAACGCGCCCGCGGCGGTCCTCGTAGGCGGCGTCTGTCCTCAGCATGGCTCGCACGGCGTCCCAATCGCCGGCATCGACGGCTGCCCGGTAGCGCGCCATCGCCTCCGTCGCCGCGTTGGTCTGCGGGAACGCGGCGAGTGGTCCGGACTCCGCAGGCCCGTCGATGCTGCGGAAACGAGCGAAGGCCCCCTCGTGGTCTTCGCTGTCGTAGATGTCGATGCGGCCAATGAGGCCTTGCGAGTCTAGCTCCATGACCGCGTTGTTGGGGAGTTCGAAGCGTCCGCCGTCGCGGGTGCCGCAGAGCACAGAGGCCGCCAGCTGGCCACGCTCCGAGCGGCGGACGTGGTGGACCTGGAACTTGGAGTCGGGGGCAAGATCGACCAGAGTTTTCTGGGTCTTCATGTACTCGTCCCGGCCCAGAAGCATTCCCCAGCCGAGAACGCGGTGGTCCGTCGTGACCATGTCCGGGTGGAGCTGAGCAGCGAGATCCGCCCACTGGTGATTGTCCCTGGCGACGCCGTACCTGTTGATGGTCGCTGTAGCGCGAGGATGCTTCGCGGCTTCACCGCCCTGGAAGCGGGACTCGAGTTCGGCGTAGGCCGCGTCGAGATCGTCGAGGTCCAGGCGTACCAATGCGACACAACTGCCGCCGGCGTTCACTTCCACCACGTTGAGGTGTTCGATTTCGCTTGGCCCCACGTCATCACTCCCGACCTCGACGCGCAGGCGCACCAGGCAAAGGCGCTCGCCGCGCGTGGCGAGCAGAGAGGACTGGAGGTTTCTCGAGGGCATGCTCGACAGGTCGAGGCTGAATCGTCGGAACGCATCGAGGTCGAGTTCCAACCGCAACAGGTGTCGCCGGTCCGAGTAGCGAAAATCGTCGGTGAACGCCGACTCCCCGGTTGCTTCACCGCCGGTCCCCCAGCTTGCGAGCATCGCGCGGAACGCAAGCGATGCCAGGTTGTCGTAAGGCGATAGCGGCAGGATGTAGGAAGTGGCCGCTCCCCCCGGCGCGAGATCCGTGAACGCGCGGCTGGCGCTGTTCTCGACGCGAGGAAGATTCGCCACCGTCCCCGCCCGATCGCGCAGCTCCTCGAAGCGGGCCATGGCCTGCCCGAACTGCTCGGGGTCGTAAATGTCTACGCGATCCATCCGGCCCGGTTCGCGAACTTCCGCGACTCCCAGCATCGGCATCTCGTAGGCTCCGCCGTCCTGAGTACCCTCCCACGTGAACTCGAAGAGAAGACCGTGGGCATTCGCGCGCACGTGCCTGTGGCGGAGTCTCGTATCCGGTGCGATCTCGAGCTGCGTGATGAAGTTCTGCACCCACGCCTGCGCGCCGATGGTCGTGCCCAGCACCGCCAGCGAGCGATGGTCATACTCGACGAAGTTCGGGCCGCAAACCGCGGTGAGCGCGCCCCAGTTCTTTTCGGCAATGCCGCGATCGCAGCGGCTGATGATGGGCCCGAGCGCGGCGCCTTCGCCTGCCTCCCAGCGCGCATCGAGTTCTGTTAAGGCCGCGTCGAGATCATCCGGGCCAAACAGCACCGTGGAGACAATCCGCCCGGCCGCATCGCACTCGTCAATACAAAGACGATCCTGCGCGAAGGGACCGCCACCTTCCGGCGCCTCCCCTTCATACAAGAGGCGGCTGAGCGCCAGCTTTTCCCCGCGAGTCGCGAGCGGAGTGATCGTCCAGCGACTATTCGATACCTCGAACTCCGTACGCAGCCACGGCGGCGTCATCTCCGCCGATCCTTCGAATCGAAGCAGCGGGCGGCGATCGTCGATCACGCAGGCGCCCGAGTGCAGCGCGACGACCGCGTCCCAGTCGCGAGCCGCCCAAGCCGAGACGAAACTCTCATTGAGACGGGTGGGCACGTTGGCGAAGCAGGTTGCTGCGGCTTCGGGCGCTTTCACGCCGGTCAGCTCGTCGAGGCGGGCGAGCGCACCGGAGACGTCCTTCGGTTCAAAGACTTCCGCGTGGGGTACGCGCGGGCTTGCCGGCAGCGGTCTCGCCGGTAGTTGCGACGCGGCCCTCGCCGCCAGTAGTTCGTCGATGCGCGCGAGGACGGCGGCCGTGTCCTCCGACTCGAAGACTTCCCAGCGATCCAGAAGTCCGTCGTCCCGGAATGTCCATACCAGGCGGACCGCACGCTCGAACGGGCCGCCGCTGCGCTTGTCGGTGCCGAGGTTGGTGCCGTGCATCGAGAGCAGGTTCTCGCCGAGGTAGACGATGTCGTCGATTCGCCAGACAAGATCGCTGGTGAGTTCGTTCAAGGCCTCGAACGACTCGATCAGGGCCGCCGCTCCGTGCCGCTCTCCGTAGCCGGTGAGGCGATGGTCATGGGAAACGACATCCGGCGCGAGGTCGTCCCAGTCCCTGAAATCTCCCAGCCGCGCCTGAACCGAGCGGGCGATGGCTTCGGCTCGGACGCGGGTCGGTCCTTCGGAGAGTTGCGCGGCGTGTCGCTGGTAGAGGCAAACGATGGCCTGGTCGAGATGGTCGGCGGCGAAGACTTCGAGGTGACGTCTCCGACCCTCGCCGTCGACCTCAACGACGAAGCACGCGTTGAGCTCGAAGGCACCGAAGGAAGCGCCGTCCTCTCGTTCGAGGCTGTCCCCGCGGAGGATTGATCGACCCAGCCCCAAGGTTTCGCCGAGACCCGCGAGCGGCGTCCACTCGAACGCCAGGCCGGCGATGCCGTCGCCACTGCGGGGGAAGCCCCGGAGAAAGCACGCCTTGTCGTACGTGCTTCCAGTGGGGTGATGCACGACCACAAGGTCGTCCGCGAGCAGGCCGGCTGCTGCCGAGGCGTTCCGTGTCCTGATCGCGGCGGAGAACGCCGTAGCGTTGCGCGTGGCAGCGTTGTCGTGAACCCGTCGACTCTCGGTAACGGACGTCTGGTTCTCATTCGCGTCCGGCTTCGCCACGAGGACGGCCGTGGTCGCAGCGCTGCCGCGCGCACGTTCGGCCAGCAGCGTCGCGCCCTTGGCCTCCCAGAGTTCGATCGCGCGCTTCTCTTCCGCATCTGCTTCGGCTGCACGACCGGATGCCCGCAGCGCTGCGGCCAGCGCGAGGCGCGCATCGGCGTGGTCGAGCAGCGCATCGGTCGCTGCGGCGATCGCGACGGAGGCCTGCGCAAGCTCGACGGCGGCGGCATGGTCTCCGCGCTTGGCGAGAGCTTCGGCGCGCACCCCGCGCCACGCGATGGCCGCCTGCAGGTCGTCGCCGGCGAGGATTTCACTTTCGTGGGAAAGAGCCTCGGCTTCTTCGGCGCGACCGAGAGCGAGCAACGCACGGGCAAGAAGTGCCGCCGCGCGCGCCGCGTCGATGCCTAGACCGAGGTCGCGCAGTCCGTCGTAGGCGCCGCGCAAGCGAAGTTGGGCAGCTTCGGCGTTGCCTTCGAGCAGGTCGATGCGTCCCGCGAAAACGTCGGCTTCGTAAAGGCGGTGCGAAATGCCGAGTTCTTCGACCATCTTGCGCGACAGCGCGATCATGCGCTTGGCGGCGTCCGTGCGACCGCGCAGCGCTTCGAGAACGCCCTGGCAGCTCAGCGCCACCGCTTCGACGGCCGGCGCTCCCTGAGTGATGCGCAGCACGCGCACCACGTCGAGGCAGCGGCCG
>JBHEOD010000181.1:4697-5288 GCA_046261745.1 Binatia bacterium | reverse complement strand
ACGTCTCGCGCTGGGCCTCGCGCCAATCGACGTACTCGGACGAGTCGTGCTTCGACCAGAACTCACGCTCTTGCTTCTCGCTCCGAAACCTCGGGATGGCCTTTTTCTTCAGATCTCTACTCGGCATCGCGATATACCTTGCTTTCCTTGCGGCTCATGTCACGCGCCGTAACCACGCGGAGAAGATTCCCCCGTACCGTCACCACGACGAACAAGTGCCGCCCGTCATCAGTTCGGCCGAGCGCGTAGAACCGAGGCTCACCTTGCGAGTGAGCTCGATCGTCGGCAACAACCAGCGGCCGATTCAGAATCGCCTGTTCGCATTCCGCCGGCCGGACACCATGGCGCTCGGCCATATGCGACACGTTGCCTTCATCCCATTCGAACCCTTCGCAACCATGAAGAATCTCTAGCCGCGACACGCCAAAGCGTATACCACAACCATATACACCTATCCACAAGGACCAGCGACGACGACGGCCCCTTGGGGCCCCGGGACTCGGGGGACGAGATTCCGCAACGATTCCCTGTTCGCTGCACTCGGGTTCCCTGATGCGAATTCTCCTTTCCCTGTTCCGCTTCGTAGGGAAT
>JBHEOD010000181.1:0-4687 GCA_046261745.1 Binatia bacterium | reverse complement strand
ATCCACGGAGTTTCCGTTGCTTACCGCCCCGCGAACGAGGCTCGCGAGCCGAGATCACGCGCGGTTCCCTGTTATGCAGCAACGTTTCGCACTCGTCCGACGACGCAACGAAGCGCTCCGGCAAATCGAGGAGCGCGGCCCTGTCGACGGCTCCGCGCGCTGACCAACTGCGGACAGGTCATGCGCTACGCCATCGCGACTAGCCGTGTCGATCGCGACCCATGCGCGCCGATCTTTCGCGGCGCACTGCGGCCCTCACTCCAGAGCATTTCTAGCGATCATGTAGCCCGCGAACGCGAAGCCCTTCTGTCCCTTCACTCGTCCCATTCAGCCCATGTTGCGCATTGACGATTCGACGTCGATCGGTCCCGTGGACTTGCCTGTTTCCACGTGAAGCAACCCGCCAAAGGTCGTTGCCCCTGATGCAGTACCTCGGCGCGGATCACGGGCGCCGTGCCAGGAAACCCGCAATCTCACGGGGGACGGCGCCAGCCGATGGGAATACTTCGGGACCGATCTCGGATCGGCGACAGCGGCGAAGTTTCAAAGGCTACCTCCCATCGTCCCGACGGATTTGAGGCCCTCCTGGTGGCTCTAAACGGCCTGCTTTCGATCGGTTTCGCCGAAGATAAGGCGAAAGCAGGGCCGTCCGTTCCGAACCGATCGAACCCAGCAAAATCAACGACTTAGGGCCCAGTCCGACTCCGCGGCGGCCGGCGGCCCCCGGATTCCGGCCCGACTCCGGTTCGCGGACCACGGCCGCGCTCCAAACCGGTCGCGACCGGTCCCTTTACCGTCGCAGTCGCCCTCGTCCGAGCCGACGGCAAGAGCCGACACAATGTTGGTGGAAAGCGGATTCAGCGGATCTTCCGGTCCGCGAGCAACTTCCTGTAGTCGGGCGACGAACGCATCAGCCAGCCCGCCCATTCCACCAGCAGTTTCCCTTCGCTGCGCTTCAACTGAATCACTGTCTTCGGATCGCCGAGTTTCTTCCTCACACCGTCGTCGGGAATTGCTTCGAGCCGCACCTGAATCACGTAGAGCCGCGGCCGGGGCGGCTCGGCGATTGCCATGTCCCGTTGGCACTGCGGTGCCCGCCTCCCGAGCGCCTCGCAGCGCACACGAAGTGCGTCGTACCTGCGCGCCGCCTCGTCCCACTGTTCGAACCACGTGTGCAGGCGCTGGACCATCTCGGCCGAATAACTCTGCAGCTGATTGACCAGTGAGGCCTCAAGCACGGCCGCGGCGCCGGGCGGGTGCAAATGCCGATCGGCGGCAAACTCCACGTTGGCAAGCGCATCCACGACGACGACCACGATGGTTCTGATTTCGCCGCGTTCGATCCTTGCGGAGACGTCGAGAGCGTCGCCCATGTCGACGAAGTCGAGGAAGCCGCGCAGCCCGGTGTTATCGGAAAGCGCTCCGTCGCCAACGTGCAGATACGGCCTGTGGCCAGCGTTTTCGTAACTGAGCCAGTTGTTCGCGAGCGCCCGCATTCGGGGTGCGACGTCAGACCCGGACGAAGCCTGCTTCGCCCACGCCGGCGTGGTGTAGCCGCAAGTGCTCTTCGGATAGTTGCGTAAAGTCAACGGAGGGAACGCAACCGGCACCGCCGCCGACGCCGCGACTGCGCGGCCGAGCGGCACGCTGTCGAGGTCGGAGCAGAGCACGTCGAACTGGTTCTGCGTGAACGGGAATTGCGCTCCCGACGACAGGTCCGTCGCATTGATGGCTATCCAGGGCCTGGTGCGCGGCATGTCGGCGAATGTCCTGTTGCGGAAGAACTCCTCGCCGTAATACTCGGCGGCAAGGTCGCTGCGACTGAACGCCGGCGACATCAACCGTAGCAGATTCCGCGGCGACGCCATTCGCAGCGCAAGGCCCCTGCCCATAGACCGGTACAGGAAGTCTTCAGGAAACCGCGAGAAGAACTCCTCTGGGAACAACCCGTAGTATGCGGCTGCAAAACTTCCGCCGGAGACCGACGTGATGAGATCGAGGTCGTCGAGCAGTGTTTTTCCGGCACCAATCTCCGTCTGCTGCATGGCCTGGAGAGCACCGTACGTGAAAGCTGCGGCGCGTGTCCCCCCGCCCGCAGCGGCCAGCACAACGAAGGTCTCGTCCCGATTGGTGCGATCCGCCTCGCTGCTGCCGATGTAGTAGCCGTCCTGTCCGTGCGTGACCGGATGCTCCAGCGGAAGATTCATGCGCGGCGTCGCACACGCAGCACAGGTCGCAGCAATCGGGGGCACGAGCATCCGGAGGGTTCGAGAAGCCCGCATCGCTACGCCGATAGCATGCGCTGCGCGCTGCCGTCGATAGCTTGCAGCGCAATACGGTAACCGATGCGCGGCGGGGCTGGGCAAAGCGCGCGGTCGACCGGTTAGCTCGATGCTTTCGCCGCGGCCTGGCGCCGGAATTCCGCTGTCGGAAGGCCGTTTGCTCCCCAGTTCTCCAACTCCACCTCCTGGATGATCACGAAGGTCAGCGCCGGCGGTTTGCCGAGTACGTCCACCATCAAGTCGGTAGCGCCCTTGATGAGCGCCGCCTTCTGCTCGGGCGTGGTTCCTTCACGGGTGATCTGGATCGTGACGATGGGCATCGCGCAATTCTCCCTTTACCAGTGGCCCGCGTGCGCGCCGCCGTCGACATGCAGGGTTTCGCCGCTGACGAACGCGGCCGATTCGAGGTACAGCACGGCGTCGACGACTTCCTGGATCTCACCCATGCGTCCCAGCGGATGCAGTCCGGCGAGGGAGGCATGCGTCTCAGGCGTGTGCATCGGTGTCTTGATGACGCCCGGCGCCACCGCATTGACGCGGATACCCTTGTCCGCGTACTCGATCGCCAACGATCTCGTGACCGCATCGAGGCCGCCCTTGGTCAGCGAGGCCAGCGCCGACGGCACGCCTTTGACGGGCTGACCCACCAGCGTCGTCGTGATGCTGACGATGTGTCCGCCGCCCTGCGCAAGCATCTGCCTGACGGCGTGCTGCGAGACGTGGAAGAATCCGGCCAGGTTCACCGAAAGCACACGGGAGTAATCGGCCTCGGTGTAGTCGGTGAACGGCTTGGCGACGAAGATGCCGGCGTTGTTGACCAGGGTGTCGATGCGTCCGAACTTCGCGACCGCGCCTTCGATCACGCGCTGCGCGACCGCCGGCTCGGCGATGTCACCGGCGACGGCAAGGATGTCGGACGACTCGTCGGGCTTGATGGAGCGCGAGTTGGCGACCACACGGTAACCGCGTTCGAGGAAACCGCGGAAGCGGGCGTCGGGTTCGCACTCGGCGCCGCAACGCGGGCAGCGCGGGACCAATGCCGCGCCGCAGCCGCCGCAGAAGCGC
The DNA here is from genome assembly GCA_046261745.1 of Binatia bacterium. GTDB lineage: Bacteria > Desulfobacterota > Binatia > UBA1149 > CAITLU01 > DATNBU01. The sequence continues at coordinate 1,340 of JBHEOD010000181.1, read as the reverse complement.
GCGCCGTCCCGGCTGGTGCGCCCGCAGCTCGCGCAGTTCATGCCGTCGTCACCGGGTCGTCGTTCCGCCCGTGGGTTTCGTGCTCGGCGTCGCGCCGCGCCTCGCGTGCAGCGCAAAGTTCGTGGAAGCGCGCGAGAGCCTTGTCGGTTTCGCATGTCAGGAAGGGTTCGAGGCGAACGACTCGCTCGTGATCCGCCATGCAGATGACCACGGATACGTTCTCGAAAGGGCCGCTGTCGCGCAGGTTCCCGTGGATACGGGTGAGGAGCACGAGGCCATGGCGGTTCCACGCAATCACGTGCGAGGGCTCCAACATGGCGTCCGGCGCCATCTCCACCTGGACGATCAAGGACGCGATCCACTGCTCGCCGTCGATGGTTCCGAAGCTGAGGGGGCGGTGGTCGTCAAACACCGCGTCAGCGGACAGGGCCTCGCGAGCCCCGTCCCAATCCCGCCGGCCGCCGGCCTCGAAGAGCGCGACGAGGGGCATCGCCTCGGAGGATTCGGCGGCGGCAAAGCGCCGAAGCCCTTCGACGCTGGCTGCAGTCCGGTCCTCCGGGTCGAAGAAGACGACGGCGATCAGTTGGCCCTGCTCGTCCACTTCGACCATGCGCAGGCGTTCGATCTCGATGGTCGCGCCGCCGTCATTCGCAAGGAACAGAAAGCGTCTCAACTCGACACGATCTCCGAAGGTGGCGACCATCTCGTGCTCGGCGCTCGCAGGCAGCTGCTCGCGTACGAACTGCATCGACGCGATCCAGGTTTCCACGTCGCCGCTCACGAGGGCGCGCCTGCTGCAGTCGTCGTAGCGGAAGGTCGGGCTGACCATGTTCCGGATGGCTTGCCAGTCCCCCGCTCGAAAGTGTTCCAGCGTCTGCAGCCCTACGCGCGACGCTGCGTTCGGAGCGATGTTGAGCGGGTCGCGCGTCAGCTCCTCGAAGCGCGCGACGGCCGCTTCCTGCGCGTCGATGGGGAAGGGCTCGGCGTGCGTCATCTTTCCGCCCGACGCGACGAAGATCGCCAGCAGGAGGTTCTCGAAGGCCCCGCCGTCGCGCAGGGTGCCGTAGATGCGCAGCGAGAGCAGGACGCCCCGGCTGTTCCACGCGAGCACCTGCGGCACGTCGGACGCGTATTCGGAAGCCAGGTCCACAGCGACGCGAAGCGATTCCAACCACTGGTTCCCATTCAGGACGCCGAGGCTGAGCGGCCGGTGGTCGACGAAGCGCAGCGACGGCGACATGCATTCGCTCAACGCGTCCCAGTCCCGTCGCTGCAAAGCGCGCTCCCAGGCGGAGTAGGTCGTCGGCCCGTCGCCGCCGCCCGCTTCGCCTGCTGCAAAG
>JBHEOD010000180.1:507-5306 GCA_046261745.1 Binatia bacterium | reverse complement strand
AACATGTAGCCGATCTGCCATGCTCCGTCGCTGCGCACGTGCCGCGACCCGCGCTTGAGCGTGCCCACCTCCTGCATCGCGTCGATCGCGAGCTTGGCGATGTCGTGGTTCAGCTGGCAGCCGTTGAGTTTCATGATGAGGGCCGCTGCGTCGTGCGGCCGTTTCTTCAGGCGGTCGGTCAGCATGCGCATCGAGTGGTACTTCATGGCGCTCGTGCGCGCGGCAAGCTTCATCAGGCGGTCGCGGTAGACGCCGTGCTCGAGCACGCCGAACTCGCGCAGCACTTCCACGCAGCCGAGGTACGCGGTCTCAGTCTGGTCGGCGGCGCCGAGCATGTTGCGCTCGTGGATGAGCGTGGCCTTGCCCACCTCCCAGCCCTGGCCGCGCTTGCCGATCAGGTTCTCGCGCGGCACGCGCACCTCTTCGAAGAAGACTTCGTTGAAGCCGGCCTGGCCGGTCATCATCACGAGCGGGCGGATGGTGATGCCCGGCGACTTCATGTCGATCAGCAGGTAGCTGATGCCCTCATGCTTGGGCGCGTCGGGTTCGGTGCGGATCAGCGCGAACATCATCTGGGCTTCGCGCGCGGTGCTGGTCCAGATCTTCTGGCCATTGACGACGAATTCGTCGCCGTCGAGCACGGCGGAAGTCTTGAGGCTGGCCAGGTCGGAACCGGAGCCGGGCTCGCTATAGCCCTGGCACCAGATCAGCTCGCCGCGGATGGTCGGGCCGATGTAGCGGGTTTTCTGCTCTTCGGTGCCGTACTGCAGCAGCGTCGGCACGAACATGCTGATGCCCTGGTTGGCCATCCCGCGCGGCAGCCCGGCGCGCCGGAACTCCTCGTCGATGATGATGTTCTCGAGCAGGTCCGGCTTGGCACCGAAGCCGCCGTATTCCTTCGGCACGGTGCGCGACGTGTAGCCGTGTTCGACGAGGATCTTCTGCCAGCCGCGAACGGTGGACGAGCCTTCGCCGAGAGCACCCATCTCCTTCGGAGCGGTGGCCTTGTGGGCGTCGAGGAAGGCGCGGACTTCGTTGCGGAACTCTTCGTACTGGGGGCCGTAGCTCAGGTCCATGCGCCCTCGTAGCCGGAAACCGGGGACAGGTACAGACCACGGGACCTGCTCGTCCGCCGCCGCTCCGTCTGCCGCGTCCTCATCGTTCGAGGTGATGCCGGCCCCGGCGGCAATGTTTACTCGGGAGTGCTTCCACCGAGGGCACGAAGCAACCCGTATTGGGCGCGGTTCCAATCGATGACCGTGAGCAGGTAGTCCGCTCGTGTGCGGGTTTGTTCCTGTTCGGCCAGGATGTTCTCGAGCACGACGTCAATGCCGAACTCGCGGCGCTGACGCGCAAGGGACAGTACCTCTTCCGTAGTCGCCAGCGCGGCCGTGGTGGAAGCGAGTCGGCCGGCGAGGGCCACGCTCCGCGAGTGGGCTTCCACGACTTCGCGAGTCACGAGATCGCGCCATCGGAGGTCTTCGAGCTCCGCGCGGCGCAAACGTGCAGCGGCGGCCTCGATGCGCGGAAAATCGAACAGTCCACCGGGGCCGATGCGCCAGCGCATGGCGGCTCCGTAGTCGGCGAAGTCGCCGCTCACGTCGCCCTGGCCGTCCGGTCCGCCACCGAGCCCGCCGAAGCCGACCTGGCCGTCGAGCGAAGGCAGCAACGGACCGTACACGACGCCCTTGCGGCTCTCGCGCGCCGCAGAGACCAAGGCGTGACTGCGCTGGATCTCGCCGCGGCTGGCCACGGCGTGCGCCACCAGCACGTCGAGATTGGTGTCGGCCGATACCAGTTGAACCGGGGCGATGTCGTTGCGGTCGGCCACAATGTCCAGGGTGCCGCCCACACGGATCACCTGGGCCAGGCGCGCCGCGGCGACCCGCCGTTCCTCCCGAGCACGCTCGATCGCGATGCTGTTTTTCTCTATCTCGACACGCACTCGAAGCTGCTCGCTGCGCGACGCAAGACCGGCTTCGACCGCCTGCGCGATCTCGTCCCCGTAGGTGACCGAAATGCGCCTGGCCTGCGTGAACACCTCCTCGCTCGCCTGGGCGGCGAGAAGCTCGAAGTAACGAATGGCGGTTAGAAACACCGCATCCTGGAACGCGGCGTCCACCCCGTGGCCGGCGGCATCCGCCGCACGACGGGCCGAGCGGGCGGCGAACAGTGTCTCGCCTACATCCACCTGGGCCCGCACAACGGCACTGGCTTCCCAGAGGTCCTTGTCCGCGTTTTCGAGAACAACGCCCTCGATATCCGGAGTGGCTCCCTCGTGACGACGGTATCCGCCCCCCGGGGAAAGCCACGGGAAGAACCTGGCGCGAACCTGGCCCGCTTCGGCCCGGGCGAGGTGCAACTCCTGCCGTGCGATCTCAACATCGATGCTGCGACCACCGGCCAGACGCAACACCGTCGGCAGGTCGAGCGCGAGCGGTTCCGTTTCCGCGCTTGCCGATGGCGAAGCGACCAGCATCAACCAGCAAAAGGTGACGGTGAGGCCGGCCACGCAGCGCCGTCGTCTCGCTCGAGCGCGACTGTTCACGGGACCTCCGTCGCCTGGACAGCCTGACCGTCGCGCAGCACCTGCTTGTCGAGGAGCACGATCTGTTGGCCGTCCGCGACGCCGTCGAGGATCTCCACATGCACGCCGTCGTGGAATCCGCTTCGGACGGCGGCCTTGCGCACGCGGTCCTTGCCGTCGAACACGAACACGAACGTTCCGCCTTTCTCGACCACGAAAGCGCGCGACGGCACGACGATCGCACCCTCGTGCGTTTCCACTTCGAGTTCGACGTGCACGAGCATGCCGGGGCGCAGGCTGTGGTCGGCGTTGTCGAGATCGAGTTCCGCCATCATCGTTCGTGTGTCGCGTTCAAGCGTCCATGCGATGCGCGTAACCAAGGACGCCGTGGAGCGGTAGGCGGTGCTGCCGGCTTCGCCGATGCGCACATCACCACGTGTTCCGTTGTGCACGAAAGAGGTTTCGGATTCCGGCACGGCGACGGCGATGCGAACTTTCCCGAAGTCGGCGACCGTGACGACGGCGGCCGTGCGCGGCGTGGCAGTTCCTGTTGCAGCCGGAACGAAGGCGCCGACGTCGACGAAGCGCTCCGTCACGACGCCGTCGAACGGCGCGCGGATGCTTGCGAATGCGAGCAGTGTCTCGGCGCGTGCCAGCCACGCGCGGGTGACATCGAGCTTTGCCGTCGCTTCGTCCATGGTCTGGGCGACGACCAGGTCCGGGGCTTTTGTACGCGCGCGACCGAGACGGCCCGACAGGGTCGCGGCAAGCGCCACCTCCGCGCGTGCGCGGGCAACGTCGGCGGCCAACTCGGGGACTTCGAGTTCGGCAACCACGGCGCCCGACTTCACGTGATCTCCGCGATCGACGGCAATCGTGCGAACGTAGCCCGGAACCCGGGCGTGCAGCGTCACCTCCTGCCACGAGCGAACTTCGGCCGGCAGCACGATTCGACGTCCGACCGGGCCGCGCCTGGCGGAGACCACCTGCACCGAACGAACATCGGCATCGTTGGGTCCGGTTGCGACCGGCGCGGCCGAGGGCCCGCTACAGCCGGCGGACAGGACGGCGAGAAACGGAAGGATCGACACGACGGACGCGATGCGGAGCCGGGAAAGGGACGTCATGACAGGGCCTCCTGCGGACCGTTTCGTGGGCCATGCAGCCGCAGCGAATGATGCGAACTCCCGGGGTCGTCCGGGTCCAGCGATACCGAGGCGGTGGACGCACCCCGGCGCAAGATCGCGTACACGCACGGCAGCACGAACAGCGTCGTCGCGGTGGCGGCGACGAGGCCGCCGAGCACCGCACGCCCGAGCGGTGCCGTCTGCGCGCCTCCCTCGCCGAGCCCCAACGCCATCGGCAGCATGCCGGCGCCCATCGCGCAGCTCGTCATCAGAATTGGTCTCAACCGGTCGCGCGCACCCGCGAGCGCGGCGTCCATCGCATCGCCGCTGCGAAGCCGGTGCTGCTCGGCAAACGTGACGAACAGGATGCCGTTGGCCACCGCGACGCCGACGGCCATGATGGTACCGATCGCCGACTGGATATTGAGCGTGCTGCCGGTTGCCGTCAGGGCGAGAACGACTCCCGACAGCACCGCCGGAAACGTGGCAAGTACCACCAGTGCACTGGCGAAAGACTGAAAGTTGGCGGCGAGCACAAGCAGGATCGCGACCAGTGCGGCGCCGAGGCCCACCGCGAACGTTGCGGTGAGTTCCCGCAACACCTCGGTCTGACCGCGCACCGTCACCGAAGTGCGTGCCGGCGGGGCGCCGACCTCGCGCAGAACGTCCTCTACCTCGGCCGCGACACTGCCGAGATCGGTATCGTGCAGGTTGGCGGTGAGGCTCACGGTGCGCGCCATGTTGTAGCGTTCGAAAGTTTCGACCGCCGTCGCCTGCCGAATCTCCGCGAGATTACGCAGCAGGATCGCCTTTGCGCCGTTGCCACGAACGGGAACGTTGCGCAGGGCCTCAATCGAGGACATTTGCGGTTGCGGCACCTGGACCTGCACGTTGTAGCTCACACCCGAGACCGGATCGGCCCAGAAATTGGCGACCGTGAAGCGACTTGAGGCCGTCGCCGCGACCAGCGATCGGGCCACGTCGTCCACGTGGACCCCGAGAAGGCCCGCGCGCTCCCGGTCGATGCGAACTTCGACGGACGGGTAGTCCAGGGTTTGGGCGAACTGGACGTCACGCAAGGAAGGCAACAGCACGAGCTTCTCGTGGATTCGATCGGCGAATGCCTTGTCGACGGCAAGATCGGG
>JBHEOD010000180.1:0-468 GCA_046261745.1 Binatia bacterium | reverse complement strand
CTCGACCCGAAGCTCATCACACGACTGACGATGTCGCTCGGCTCGAACGAGAATCGCACATCGGCCAGCTCGCGCGCGAAGACGCCGCGCAGCCTTTCCTTGAGCGGCTCCGCGGCGAAGCCGTCTTCGAGCTGCACGGCCAGCCATCCTTCCTCGGGCCCGGCGTTCCAGAGGTGGATGAGGTTGACGGGATAGTTCGACGCATGAACTCCGACCAGACCGATCGACAATCGCACGCCATCGGAACCGGCCTCGCGCCCGACGAAATCGAGGATCGTTCGCGCAATCTCCTCCGTTCGTTCGACGCGCGTGCCCGAGGGCGCCCGAAAGCGGATCGCCAGCTGGCCGGCGTCAACCCTTGGAAAGATCTCCGTCCCAAGACGACCGCCCACCATCGCGACGACCGTGCCCGCGATCAGCAGGTAAGCGACCACGACAACGGAAGCACGTGCGAGAACCCGGGAGAGC
>JBHEOD010000018.1:26766-38663 GCA_046261745.1 Binatia bacterium | reverse complement strand
CGCGGATTCGTGTGGGTGGCCACACCGGCCTTTTCGAAGTTCTCCGGCGATCCGATCGGCGGTCGCATCATCGTCAGGGTCGTCAGCCACACAACCAGTACCAGGCCGACCTCGACTTCGGCCGCTCCTTCATGGACGGCAAGCGCAGCAACGTCTCTGCTGCACGAACATTCCCCGGGGAATGCCGCGGGCCGCTCCGCAGCGCGTCGCCGCTCTACGGATCGTGTCGCGATGGCCGGCCTGAATAGCCCGGGTAAGACCGAGGATTCGCGTGCGTGATCGCCGAAGACTCCGACGACAGCGTGCTCGTAGCGAAATCCAGCGAAGCGATACGAATCAGACGGCGACGAAGCAGCTCGCGTCTCGGCATCGGCAAACCGTGCCAGGTTTCTTCCCCCTCGCAACAGCAGCCTGGGCCTACCGTATTCTAACGGTCTCGTCGCTGCAGTGTTCGTGATCTCACTTGTAGCCGAGGCGCATGCTTTCTTAACTATGGCTCATGAAACCTCGACCGAACGAGGCCTCACTGATCCACTCCTAATCCGTGTCATTGATGGGCGGAAATTACGGACAGAATAGCGATTCGCGAGGTGCAGCGGGCTAGTCGCCAGATGGTGGCGCGCTAGCGGGCTTTCCACTTGTAGTAGAGCGGAGGAATGGCCTGCAACGGCCCAAGCGGGCTGCGCTGCGCGGCGCGAAGCTCGGCTTCGATGCGGTCGCAGTGGCGCAGCACCGGCCGCATGTCCTCGAGGCGCGAAGCGATGCGGCGCCAGTCGGTCCACAGCGCTTCGTCGTCGAAAGAGACCTGGTCGGTGGAGAGCTTGAACAGCCACCGAGAGGCGTCGCGGGCAAGCACGTTCAGGTTGGGATCGCGGTCGAGATCTTCCAGTTCGAAACGGCTGTGGCGGATGCCCGGCTTCAGGTACTCGTCGCGATAGATCGCGATCTCGCGATGCACGTTCTCGTCAACGGGCAGCCTGAGGCCTCGCGCCATGCGCTCGAGCTGTTTCGCAGGATCGGCCATCACGCGGTCGTAGTCGACGAACACGCAGGTCATGCCGCGCGCCCGCTCGAAGTAGGGAACGACGTTGGTCAGCCACTCGAGGTCGCTCTTCTCCTGGGTGCCGCGTTGCGGCTCCAGGCGCGCGCGCGAGCGCGCGACGCTGAGCGGATTGCGAACCGCGAACACGTAGCGCACCTCGAGGCCGCAGCGCGCGAACACACGCTCGAAGAACGGGTAGAATCGTGACGTACGAGCGTACTTGTAGCCCCACAGAGGCGAGTTGCCGAAGCGCCGACGGATCATCGCGACGGCGTCGTCTTCGATCTCGCGAACGGCCGGCAGGTCGAACACTTCCTCGTCGAGCAGGCGAACGCTGTCGGCACGAAGCGCCAGCGTGCGCTTGAGACGCCGGCTGATCGTCAGGAAGTCGTTGTCTTCGAAGAAGCCGGTCGGGTTCTTGCCGCTGCCGGGCCGGAGGTTATCGCCGAGGTCGACGCCGATGGCCGCGAGGCCGCGCGTGATCGCACTGGTGCCGCTGCGGCCGACACCGAGAATGGTCACCATGACCCAGGGTTTGTGCGGGGCAGCGTCGCTCATCGGGGGATTGATTCTCCGTCCGCGCGGGGCGCGTTGTCGGCGGCGGTTGCGACCGGGGCGTGCACTATTGGCCCGGCTCCGGATGGAGGTCAAACAGCGCGCGCACGCGTGCCACCGCTTGTTCGAGGTCGTCGAGAGGCTGTCTTTCGCGCGGCGCTTCTTCGCCGAAACGGTGCGCGAGACCTCGTCGTCGCATCTCCGCGAAGTACGCATCGAAGTCGCGTGCGGGCTTGAACAGCCCCAGATCGACGGCTTTCCGCCACAGCCACGACGGTGCGGCACCCGCGTGCTTCGCGCCCGCGCCCGCGCCCGCGGCGCGGCGTGGCCAGTCGAACACGGCCACCGGCCGGCCGGTCGCGCTCGCTTCGACCAGCAAGGACGCGCTGTCGATCGTCACGATGAAGTCGTCGGCCAGCGCGAGGAAGCCCTTGTACGGGTTGCCGGCCGCGTCGTCCTTTTTCCACTTGTAGACGTGGCCGGGCACGTCAACGGCCGCGGCCAGTGCATCCGCTGCGTCGGACGGCGTGCGCGGACTCGTCGTGACCAGCAGCGAGCCGCCGCGCGCGGACACCTGTCGCGAGGCTTCGTGACCGAGCCGGGCCGCTGTCGCGGCATCGAGCAGGTAAGCCGAGCTGTTGCCGCCGACGAGCAGCGCCGTCCACGGTCGCGGAAGATGCGCGAGGCGCGGTCGCCATGCCTGCTCCGCTTCGCAGAGCGCGGCCGGATCGATGCGATTGAGCACGCCGGTCAGGTGCAGGATGTTGTCGCGCTCGGGAAGACGGAACTGCGGCATCGTCACGATGAGGTCGAATCGTCCGAGCGGCGCCTGCACGTGCAGCAGGTGCACGAGCTTGGTGCGGCCGCCCGACTGCTTGCGGATCCACTGCGCGACCGGCGCCGCCCGCCTCGACGCCGCGATCACCAGGTCCGGCCAAGGCGGCACGAGCGGCGAGGACGCGGCGCGGTCGAGCGTAACGTCGGTCGCGCCCAGCAGCAGGTTTGGAAGGCCGTTGAGCTTGTTGTGACGGAGCTGCTTGATTTCGTAGGGCCAGCCGAGCGCGTCGGCGAGGCTCTGCATCTGCCCGTTGCCGCCCGTGCCCTTGCCGAACAGCACCCACACGCGCGGAAGCGGACGCGATGGCCGCGATGGCGAGGTTACGTTGCCCATTCCCGGTTACTCGAAGAATCGGGGACAGGTACGGATTTACGCGTGGCGCGGGCCCGTACCTGTCCCCGAATTCACACGATGGACGCGCGCAGGGGTTCTTCGGGGGCGCGGCGGTCGTCGTGCACGCCGAGCAGTGCGCGCACGCGCGCGGCGACGACGTCGGCTTCGTTCAGCGCCGGATGCGTGGCGAGGTCGAGGCTGCCGTCGAACATCTTCGCATAGCCGGCGGCGACGAGGCCGCGGTGGAACTCCTCGAGGTCACGGGTGGGATGCACGACGCCGCGCTCGATCAGGCGCGAGCAGAAATACTCCCGTCCCTGCTGTGGACGGAAGGTGCCCTTGCTCTTGCGCGGTCTCATGAACGCGGTGGTGGTCACGGTGTCGATCAGGCGCTGCGCGAGTCCCGGCGCCTTCTTGCGAAGCGGATAGATGTAGACTGGTTTCCCGGTCGCACAGGCCTCGGCCAGCATCGACTCGCTCTCCCCGGTCACGAGAAGGACCTCGGCACCGGCAAGGTAGCCGAGATACGGGTTCTCGGCGCGGCTGGCGCTCCACCGGTGCACTTCGCCGACCGGCTTGTCTCCAGAACGCAGGCTCGACTCGATGAGCGAGACTGCGCTCGGCGGCGTGCGGCGGCTGGTCACCACGATCACGCTCGCATCGTGCTTGCGCGCGAGGGCGGCGACGTCCTCGCCGAGCCTTCGCGCGGTGGCGTCGTCGAACTCGTACTGCACGCAATCGCCGCCGGCCAGCACGACGATGCGTGGCGAGGATTTTCCGGCGAACAGGTCGGGGAACTTGGCGGCCGCTTCCTGCAGGCGTGCCGGCGTCACCTGGCACAGCGGGGCGCTCAGCGCGATGCGCCGCTCGTGCGGTGGATATCGAACGTACGAACACGTGGCGACGAGGTCGAAGTTGGTGGCAACGTCGCCGCCCTTGCGCCCCATCGCGATCACCGACGTGCGTCCCTCGCCCTGCTTCGCGATCCAGCGCGCGATCGGCCCGGTGGACCATCCGGTCGAAATCACGAGATCGGGCCACGGCGCGCGGAACACCTGGCCTCGTTGTCCCGAAAGATCGACGGTGAGGGGGCCGAGCAGGCGGTCGGTGACCTTGCTCCACGACGGGAAGCCGCCGTCCTTGATCTCGTAGGGCCAGCCGAGCGTGTCGGCCAGGCCGATCGATTGCGTGGTGTGGCCCGGCTTGGGGTCCGCAAGAATCCAGACCCGCGGCGGCGTGTCCTCGAGGCGCTTGCCGCCTTCGCGCCATTCGACCACTTCGGCACCGAGCAGCGTGCGGCGCCGTACGCCCAGGCGCCAGCGTATTTCGGGCTGGTTACGCGACGCGGCTTCCATCTGTTTGCGCCACCATGCGAATCCGCGCGGCTTGATCACGATCCTCGTGCCGTCGGCCACTTCGATGCTGCGCGGGACGTCGTCCACCGTCACGAAGGCCGCACGGCGCGCGCGGTACATCAGCTGGTCGAGGATCCACGGGATGTCCTCGTTCGACAGCAGGTCGAGGCCCATCGTGCAGATGACGGCGTCGAAGGGGCCGAGCGGGACGTCGACGCCGGCTGCTTCGGTGGCGGTGGGATCGTAAGTGGTCAGCGTGGCGCCGGGGTACTTTCCAACACGACTTTCGAGAGCCTCGTTGCGCGCGTCGGCCACCTTGAACTCGAGGATGCTGCGCGCGCCGGCCTGCGCCAGCATCTCGCCAAGCCCGGCCATGGGTGGCGGCGGCGGCAGAGTCACCAGCGCGGAACTCCGGCCCTCCGACCTTGCGCGGCGCATGCGTGCGATAAAGTCGGTGTACAGCGTGTCCTCGGTGGTGAAGTCGAACGAGCAGTACTCCTGCTGGTCGGCCTCGCGTTCCATGTCGTGCCAGATGCCGGAGACGGGGCCAGGCATGTAGACGAACACGTCGGGGAACGGATGCCAGGGCTGTTCGTGAATGGTGGTGTAGTGCAGGCACTTCGAGTAGTCGGGCACGTAGTCGAAGTCGCGCGCGTGCCAGCAGGCCTCGAGCTGTCCCCACTCGTGGTGCGACATCTTCTCGATGCGCTTGCGCGGCGTGCCGCCGACCACTTCGTGGGTCCACACCTTTGCCATGCGCTCGCAGTCGATCAGCATCACGGCCGTGTCGTCGCCGCTAATGGCGAGGAAGCCCTTGCCGCCCATGTCGGTGTCGAAGAGCTCGGCCGGATCGGCCAGGTAGATCTGGTCGACATCGTTGTAGATGGCGCGGCCGGCGGAGCCGGCCCATTCGGCCACGGCGAAGCGATAGTTGGTGAAACCGGTGAGCCACCAGCGCCGGTCGTAGCCGCGTACGTCCTTCATCAGGTGGATCTCGTAGACTCGCGACGGGTCGCGGTACTTGTCCACGGAGAAGATGAACACTCGCTCGGCGCGGTACTGTCCGGCCTCGGTGCCCACGTAAATGCGGACGGGGGCCTTCGGTGACGGCGTGACGCCCGAGCGTGCGGGCAGAACGATCTTCTGGGGCAGGTCGCGAACTCCGGCCGTGGGAAGGCGATCGGGACTGGGGAAGATGCGATCCTTGAGGCGCCTGGTGGTCAAGAATGGCATGACGACCTCCACGTGCGCACGGCGCGCGTTGGAATTCCGCAGCCACTAAAACCCGACGCAGTGTGTCGTGTCAACGCGACCCCGCACGGACTGCCGCATCCGCATCGACGGAGGATGGGTCGGTCGTCGTTGGAGCGCCTTCGATCACGTCGCGGGCTTCCTGGTGATCGGTGAGCCCGCTGTTCGGGTCGAGCTCGGTGATGCGTCCGCTGCTCAGCCGATACACGCGGTCGGCCACCTGGAGCAGGCCCGGCTGGTGCGAGATTGCGAGGATCGTGGTGCGCCCGCGCAGGGACCGGACGGTATCGTAGATTCCCGCTTCGCTGGCAGGATCGAGAGCGGCCGTGGCTTCGTCGAGAATGAGAAGGCTGGGCCGGTGAACCAGTGCACGGGCGATCGCGATGCGCTGACGCTGGCCCCCGGACAGGCGCGCGCCGCGCTCGCCGAGGGGAGTGTCGAGGCCTTCGGGAAGCTCGCGCACGAAGTCGGCGGCGCCGGCCGCCACGAGGGCGTCCTCCACGTCCGCGCGAGTCAGCGTCGTGTCGCCGAGAGTCACGTTGGTGAGGACGTCTTCGTGCAGCAGCAGCATCTCCTGCGGAACGTAGCCCACCCGGTGACGCCACTTCGCGACGTCGATCTCGGACAAAGGAACGTCGTCGAGAAACACTTCGCCGCGCTGCGGGCGCACCAGGCCGAGCGCGAGATCTGCGATGGTGGTCTTGCCGGCGCCCGACGGGCCGACGACGGCCGTGACCTCGCCCGCGGGAATGAAGAGGTTCGCCCCGGCCAGGATCGGCCGCTCCTCGTATGCGAAGTCCACGTCGCGAACGGTGATGCCGCTCTTGAAGTCGGGCTCGCGCTTGCCGACCACTGTCTCGGCCTGGCGCTCGGACTCGGCGATGGTGTTTTGCAGCGACCAGAAGGCGCTCTCGCAGGCGGCCATTGCCTGGTACTGCTTCTGCGATTTCTGCAGGCTGAACAGCGCGCGTGCGAAGATCAGCGAGAGCATGATCACGCTGTCGATCGGGATGTTCCAGAACGTGTTCGCTGCGTAGAGGCCGCCGGTAAGCGTGACGACCAGCAGAGGTTCCTGCAGCGCGCGCACGGCTTCCTTGCTGAGCACCTGCCGCTGCAGCGCGCGGTTGAGGCTTTCGGTTTCGTGTTCGAGCAGCGGCGCGATCAGCGGTTCGCGCCCCATCGCCTTGAGCGGCTTGACGGCGTAGAGCACGTCGGTCATGCGGGCGATCAGCGTGCGCATGAGGTCGGTCTGCTTGACGCCGGCGCGCTTGGTCCTGCGCACGAGGCCCGACAGCGCGCCGACGGTGCCGAGACCGACGAATGTCGCGGCCAGCGTCGTCTGCCACGAGACTGCCGCTGCAAGCGACAGGTACAGTACGGTCTGGATGACCTGCGAGACCAGCGTGGTGCCGTACAGGTAGGCTTCCGATGCACGCGAGGCTTCGGTCGCGAATGCATTCGCGAGCAGGCCGACGGGCTGGCGCACGTAGTAGAGCCAGCGCGCCGACAGCAGCGCGCGCAGCAGCGCGAGCCGAAGGTCGGTGGCCACGTGGGCCACCGTGTAGCCGACCTGGCGTTGGGCGAGCAGCATCAAGGCGGCCTTCACGACACTTCCGAGCACCAGCAGGGCGAGCAGGACGCCGAGCGTCGGCTCGAGTCCCACGGCGGCAAGGCCGCTGCGAAGCGCCAGCTCGAGGCTGGACGGCTCGCCCTTGGCGCCGGTCACCATGCCGAGCAGCGGCAGCGTGCTCGACAGGCCGACACCCTCGGCGAGGGCGGCGAGGGTCAGGCACAGCAGCATGATGAGGGTGCGCGACGGATAGCGTCGGGCAAGGACGATGAGGAGATGCATCGGGAGTCCCGTGCTGGGTACCGCTTGAGAGTCGGGGGGTCAAGGCACCGGAACTCAGGCCGGAGAACCCATCGATGCACGCTCACGCTCTTCGCTCCTCGACGTACTGTTCGTACGCCTCCGGGGCTCATCGCTGCGCGCGCCCCGATCTGGCGCGCCTTTGGCGGTCTCGCGACGAGCGTTCATGAATAGTCCGGGCTAGTATGGCGGCGTGCCCATCAAGACCCTGGTTCTTGCCGGTCGTCGTGCGAGCGGCGATGATGTCGCCGATTCTTCGGGGCTGCGTCATCGCGCGCTGCTTCCGATCGCCGGCGTCCCGATGCTCGAGCGCGTCGTCGATGCGATCGAGCAGAGCGGCGTAGCCTCTTCCATCACGGTGAGCAGCGACGATCCGCGCCTCGTCCATGGCACCCCGATGCTCGCGACCCTGGCCGAAGAGTCGCGTGGCTTCCTGCACTTCCATCGCGCCGGCGCGTCGCCGGCCGCCAGCGTCGCCGATTACTTCGTGAACGTCGCCGCCAGCGAGCCGGTCTTCGTGACCACGGCCGATCACCCGCTCCTCACGCCGGAAATCATCTGTTACTTCGTCGAGCACGCCCGCGCCTCGAGCGCCGACTTCGTGGTCGGGATGGTTCCGGCGACGGTCTATCGGCGGCGCTTTCCCGGCCAGCCGCGCACGTTTCTCCGCATGCGCGGCGAGCAGTACAGCGGGGCCAACCTCTTCCTGATGCGAACGCCGTCGTCGGTGGCGGTGCCGCGCTTCTGGACGCGCGCGGAAGCGCATCGCAAGACGCCGTGGCGCCTGGTCCAGGTGTTCGGGATGGGCAATCTCGTGCGCTTCCTGCTCGGGCGTTTCGATCTCTCGGCCGCGCTCGCCGAGGCTTCTTCGGTGATCGGCGTGAAGGTCGAGGCGGTGGAACTGCCGTTCGCGGAAGCTGCGCTCGACGTCGACAAGGAAGAGGATCGACTCGCCGTCGAAGAGGTGTTCGCGCGGCGCAGCGGGCGCGACGATCTGAGTGCAGCGGGGCGAGTGGGCGCGGACACAACCGCGACGGAGTGGCGTCCGATCGAAACGCGTCGTCGCACTCGACGCTAGCCAGCCGCAGCGTGTTTGCACGGCGCACCATGCGAGGGCGCGAGAACGCGTGGTTTGGGCGATCGACTTCATCGTGGTACTCGATACGCGTGCGCCGTTCCATCCGACTTCTGGTGGTGCTCCTGCTCGGTCTCGCGGTACTCACGATGATCGGGTACGTGGGGCTCAATCACGTCACGCGACAGTGGTTCGAGAAGGACATGCGATTGCGTGCCGAACTCGCGGTCGCATCGGCAAGTCAAAGCCTGTCGAGAAACTGGACCGAAAAAGGCGAGGAACTCCTCGAAACCCTTCGCGATATCACGCGCGACGAACGCATCATGGGGGCGGCGGCCTGCACGATGGAGGGCGAGCCGCTTGCGGCCACCGATGCGTATCCGTCGGAGTTCTCCTGCCGTTCGGTGGTCCAGCGTATGCGCGAAGACGGCATCTCCGCCGGCGTCGCGTGGACGACCACGGCCGATTTGCCGTCCGGCCGCGTGCAGCTCAACGCGATCATCCTGCGCTCCGACCCCGCCCCACTCGGGATCGTGCTGCTTGTACACGACCTCAGCTTCGTGAGTCGCCGCGAAGAGACCACGGTGAGCATCCTTCTCGCGGCGTTCTTCACGCTGTCGATCGGCGCGTCTATCCTGACTTTCGTCGCGGCGCGCGTCGCGTGGCGCGGCTGGACGTCCGAGCTGCACCGCGCGCTGGCAGGCGACGAGACCAACGAGTTCCAGCCGCTTGTCCGTGATGTTCGCTCTCTCGTTGCCAGGCTGGACCAGGAACGCAGGCAGGAAGCACGCTCCGGGCCGTGGGATGCCGAGCGGCTGCGTTCAACCCTGCGGCAGCACCTGCAAGGGGAGCGCATCGTCGTGCTCGCCAATCGCGAGCCGTACATCCACGACCGAACTGAGGAAGGAATCCGCGTGCTGCATCCCGCCAGCGGACTCGTCACGGCACTCGAACCGGTCATGCGCGCATGTTCGGGCGTATGGGTGGCGCACGGCAGCGGATCGGCCGACCGCGAGACGTCGGATGCCACCGCCCACGTTCGCGTGCCGCCGGGCGAGGAGTCGTACGTGGTGCGTCGCGTGTGGCTGACCGAGAAGGAAGAGGACGGCTACTACTACGGGTTCTCCAACGAGGGACTGTGGCCGCTGTGCCACGTGGCGGACGCGCGGCCGACGTTTCGTGCCGACGATTGGGACCACTACGTGCGGGTCAACCGGCGTTTCGCCGATGCCGTGTGCGAAGAGGTGGACTCGGACGACCCGGTGATCCTCGTGCAGGATTACCACTTCGCGCTGGCCCCGCGCATGATCCGGGAACGCCTCCCGCGCGCGACCATCCTCACGTTCTGGCACATCCCGTGGCCGAGTGCCGAGCGCTTCGGGATCTGCCCGTGGGCCGAGGAGGTCATCTCGGGCTTGCTCGGCTCGAGCATTGTCGGCTTTCACACGCAGCAGCACTGCAATCACTTCATCGACGCCGTGGACGCTTTCATGGAAAGCCGCATCGACCGCGAGGCCAACGCCGTGGTGCAGGGCGCCCGGCGCACGCTCGTGCGCCCCTATCCCATTTCCATCGAGTGGCCCGTCCACTGGCTTCGCGACGTTGCGCCGGCAGTCGATTGCCGGCGCGAAGTGCGAAAAGAACTGGGGCTGTCGCCCGATGCGCTGATCGGCGTGGGCGTCGACCGGCTCGACTACACCAAGGGGATCGAGGAACGGCTGCAGGCCGTGGACACGTTGCTGGAGCGCTATCCGGAGTATCGCGGGCGCTTCGTCTTCGTGCAGGTTGCCGCTCCGAGCCGCACCAAGATCGACCGTTACCGCGAACTCAACGAGCGCATCGAGGCGCTTGCCGAGAAGATCAACGCGCGCTGGGGGTCACAGCAGAATCCCGCGATCGTGCTGCGTCGTTTCCATCACGAGCCCGCCACGGTGTTCCGGTACTTCCGGGCCGCCGATCTCTGCTACGTGAGCAGCCTGCACGACGGAATGAACCTGGCGGCCAAGGAGTTCGTCGCGGCGCGCGAGGACGGGTTGGGCGTGCTCGTGCTCAGCCAGTTCACCGGCGCGGCGCGCGACCTGACCGAAGCGCTGATCGTGAACCCGTACGACCCCCGTCAGGCGGCCGATGCTCTCGCGGCTGCCCTTCGCATGCCGGCCGAGGAACAGCGCGAACGCATGGAATCGATGCGTCGCATGGTCTCGGAGTTCAACGTCTACCGCTGGGCGGGTCGCATGCTGATCGATGCGGCCGAGGTGAGGCGGCGCGAGCGAATGACAGGACGTCTTTCGACGCCGGGCGGATCCGCCCAGGCGTCCTCGTGACGCGGGCTGCGTCACGATCCGCGCCGTCACCGTCTGGAGGCAGGCGGGCTCGCGTACGCACCTCGCAGGCCGTTGGTCTTTTGGCGTCCCGCTCGTTAATGGAACATCCCTTCCGGTTGTCCGCAGGGAGCACCCCCCGGTGCCGGCGGTGCTTCAGCCGGCAGGAAGGGCCTGAACCCATCACGTGCGGATCGGAGTCCTAAGCAATCTGCGGGCCGGTGGAAGCGGCGCGCGCGCCGGCAAGGTGCTCGAGTATCTCGCGCGCTATCCCGAAATCGTCCACGTCGAAACCGACTCCGGCCACAGCGCTCCGCAGGCCGTGCGGGAACTGGCCGAGGCCGGCGCCAACATCCTCGTCGTCAACGGCGGCGACGGCACGCTCCAGCGAACGCTCACCGAAGTGCTGTGCGAGGCTTCGCCGTATCGAAAAACCGGCGACCTGCGCGAGTTGCCGCTGATTGCACCACTGCGCACGGGGCGCACGAGCATGAGCGCGTACGACATCGGCAGTCCGCGCGACGCGCGCGTCGCCATCGACCGGCTCGTCGCGCGTGTGCGAAGCAATCGCGTCCAGGAAAACGTCGTGCACCGTGCCGCGCTGCGCATGAAACTCGAGCCGGACGGTGTGGATCACTGGGGAACCTTCTTCGGTGTCGGCGTCATCTACCGCGGCACGCTGCTCACGCACCGCATGTTCCCGAAAGGCAAGGCCCAGGGCGTGTTCGGCAGCACGGTCGTGACGGCCGGCCTGATCGCGCGGGCTCTTACCGGCCGCGCGCCGCTTGCGCCTGACGACCACGAAGACCCGCTGACGATCGATCCGATGAACGTGGAACTCGACGGCCACCGGCTCGACGCAGGCGAATTCCAGCTTCTGATGGCGACGACGCTGCATCGGCTGTTCGCCGGCATTCGGCCTTTCTGGGGGAAAGGGCCTGGTGGGATTCGCTTCACCGCGCTTGCTCCCGGCTGTTTCCGGCGGCCCCAGGAGATCGCGCGCCTGCTTCGCGGGAACGCCCCCAAGCATTCCTCCGCAGGCCCGTCACCGTACGAGAGCCACAATGTCGAGAAGGTGGAGTTGAAACTCGACTGCGGAATCTCGCTTGACGGCGAGATGTTCGCACCGCACGCGGGCCGCCACGCCCTCCTCACGGCCGATCACCGGGTTCGCTTCCTGTCGACACGCTGAGAGACGCGTTGATGTCGAACCGCGATCCGCGCGCCTTGCTGGCCGCATTGATGGAGGACGAGCAC
>JBHEOD010000018.1:0-26756 GCA_046261745.1 Binatia bacterium | reverse complement strand
ACCTGGCAGGGTCCGGCGGCGAGCGGGAAGAGGTCCGCCGGACCCTGCCAGGTAGCAGCGGCTACGGCGGCCGTTGCAAGGACCATTGTGAGGGCGGCGCCGAGGTGCCGCGGGAAGCGCTCGCGCTTGCCGACGAGATCCGCCGGCGCCACGACGGCTCGGTTTCGGCGATCCTGTTCTACGGCTCGTGCCTGCGGCGCGCGTACGTCGAAGGCGGCGTGCTCGACTTTTACGCCGTCGTCGATTCCTACCGCAGCGCGTATCGCTCGTCGCTGCTGGCCGCGTCCAATTCGCTGCTGCCGCCCAACGTCTACTACGTGGACATGCCCTTCGAGGGCGGGGCGCTGCGCATGAAGTACAACGTGATCTCCCAGGCCGATTTCTCGGCCGCGTGCCGGCCCGAGTGCCTGCACCCGATCATCTGGGCCCGCTTCTGTCAGCCGGCCGCCGTCGTTTACGCCCGCGACGAGGAAACCCGCAGCCTGCTGGCCGGCGACGCGGCCGAAGCGGCGGTCACGATCATCAGCCGCATGCTTGCGCTGCATCCGGATGCCGCGACCACCGAGCAACTCTGGCAGGCCGGCTTCGGCACCACCTACACGACCGAGATGAGGGTCGAGAGCCCCGAGACCATCCGCTCGGTCTACGAGGCCGCTCCGGAACGCTACGCCCAGGTGGTGGCGCTGGCCGTCGAGGTGCTGGCGAGGCGCGGGCTTGTGCAGGGGCGCGTGGACGGCCACCTCCTGCAGGTGCGGATGGCCGAGCCCGCGCGCCAGGCCATCGTGCGCTCGTGGAACCGTAAGTTACCGATTGCAAAGGGAATTTATGTAGTCCGGCTGATCAAGTCGGCGTTCACGTTCGGAGACTGGCTGCCCTACGCGCTGTGGAAGCTGAACCGCCACAGCGGGGTGACCATCGAACTCACGGAGCGGCAGCGCCGCCATCCGTTGATATTCGGCTGGCCGGTGATCCTTCGGCTGATCCGCGGCAAGACGCTGCGCTAGCCCCCGCAGGGGCAACACCTTGTATTCCTAGGCCTCCGCTGGCAAAAAAAACCTACCTTTTATGACCACCTCTGACGGAGGGACGGTCGCCTCGCGCGGCGAGGCGGAAGTGGTGGATCTAAGTCCTGCCGCACTGCGGCGACGTTACACCAGCCTGTTCCGACCCAAACCCTGGCTTTACTACGCGGACATGCTGGCCTCGGCCGCGATCGGCTGGAGCGCGTTCGCGATCTCGGTGTCGGCCGAGAGGTTCACGGCCCTGTGGGTGCTGGGCATTATCGTCGCCACGTTCTCCTTGTACCGCGCGGTACTCTTCATCCACGAGCTCGCCCACCTGCGGCGCAGCGCCGTCCCCGGTTTCGAGGTGGTCTGGTCGCTGATCGTCGGTTTCCCGCTGCTGGTACCGAGCCTGATGTACATGGGGTCGCACGGTGAGCACCACCGCCGCGTGATCTTCGGAACGGAGAAGGATCCCGAATACGCGCCCATCGGGCAGTGGAGCAAGGCCAAGGTGGCAAGCTCGATCCTGCCGCTGATCTTCGTGCCGGCAGCCCTCGTGCTGCGCTGGGGACTGCTCGGGCCGCTGTCTTATTTCATCCCGCCGCTTCGCCGCTTCATCGTCAACTACCTTTCCACTCTCGTCATCAATCCCACGTATCAGCGTCGCATGCCGGAGGGCCGCATGGCCAGGCGCTGGCTGATCGAGGAGATATGCACCGCGCTGGTCTGCTGGTCGGTGCTGTTGGCCATGGCGACGGGCGTGATCGGCACATCGTGGCTGCTCGAGTGGTACCTGATCTCGAGCGGCATCCTGGTGTTCAACCACGCGCGCACGCTCGTCGCGCACCGTTACCACAACGACGACGGTACCCCGATGGACCTGCTCGAGCAGTACCGCGACTCGGTCAATCTTTCGGGCGGATCGTGGGTGGACGCAATCCTCGCGCCGGTGGGACTGCGTTACCACGCGCTCCATCACCTGCTGCCGACGGTGCCGTACCACAGCCTCGGCGCCATCCACCGCCTGATGCTGAGCGAACTTCCGCCGGCGACGCCGTATCACGTGGCCGAGCATCGCACGCTGGTGCATGCGGTGCGTTCGCTGTTCGGCGGGCGCGCGCTGACTTCGCGGCGCTGAGCGGCACCGGGCGCCCCGCGCCGTGGAGCCGC
The DNA here is from genome assembly GCA_046261745.1 of Binatia bacterium. Lineage (GTDB taxonomy): Bacteria > Desulfobacterota > Binatia > UBA1149 > CAITLU01 > DATNBU01. The sequence continues at coordinate 24,582 of JBHEOD010000018.1, read as the reverse complement.
AGGCTCGGTCCGGCCGCCTTCGAGGAATCACCTCGCTCGCAGTCACCCGTCGAGGGGCGTCGCGAACGACAATGCGCCCCCATTCGGGCGGCGACCGGCAATTTTTGTCTCCACAAGCAACGCGGGGCGCGGGACACAGCGTTCACCACAGCGTAAAGAGCGCGGCGCAGACGGCAGCGCGCATGCCAACGAGGCAGGCCGCGCAGACTTGCCAAGGAGGCGTTCGATGAGGATCCGCTCTACCGCAGCCGCCCTTTCCATGTTGTTCCTGATGCCCGCCGGCATTGCCGCCGCCGACACATTGGTCCCGGGTTCCTCGAATCCGAACCTTGCCGGCCGGGCTGCCGCTTACACGTGCTGCAGCGGGGACTCGGCGCCGCTGCAATCGCCGCCGCTCATGACGGACGTGGAGTTCACCTCCTGCGATGCACTCAACTTCTCGGCGTCGGGCAAGGTGTCGTTCTCTTCCGCAACGCCTGTCGGCAACAACCCGGACGGGGACGCGACGTTCAACATGACCAACTTCGGGGACGGTCTGTCGGGACCCCTCAGTGTTCGCGCCAACGCCCTCTTGGGCGTGTTTCTTGATGACGATTCGCCGACCGGTACCCCCACTCCGGCACGGTTGAGCTTTGCGTCCGGGCTCGGCTTCTCCTCGCTGTCGCCAGGCATCGGGCAGATCTTCTTCATTGGCGACGGCCTCACCTCCGACACCAAGGCGGGTCTTTTCGACGGCACGTCGCAGATCTTCGTGGTTCCGCCCGGTGCCACGCGCCTGTTCTTCGGGACGGGCGACGGGTCCGGCTGGTACAACAACAAGGGAAGCTTCGTCGTGGAAACGTCGAACATGCCCGTCGACTATCTCTGCGGCGATGCCGTGGGCCCCTCCGGTGTTACCGCGAGCGATGCGCTTCATGTCCTGCGAGCGGCCGTCGGAAGCGCGCAATGCCTGCTGTGCCTGTGTGACGCCGACGGTTCGGGGAAGATCGCGGCAGGCGACGCACTTGCGGTCTTGCGTTACGGGGTGGGGCACGACGTGCCCCTGCGGTGTCCGTGCTGCGCGACGACCACCACGACCACCACGACCACCACGTCGACCACGTCGACCACGACGACCACGACGACCACGACGTCGACCACCACCACCACCATGCCCGCCTGCATCGGCTCGGGGGAGGCCTGCACGGTGGACGGAACCCCGTGCTGCAGTTTTCTCTTCTGCGCGACGGTAGGTCTCGGCAAACAGTGCGTCCCCATTCCGGGGATCCGCCAATAGGATCAGCTCCGCAGCGCGAGCAACGTGCCCACCAGCAGGAAGACGGCGTTCGCCGACCACGCAGCAATGACCGGCGGAAGCGTGCCGGCATGCCCGGCCGAAACCGTCAGGGCCTGCATCAGCCAGTAAAGGAAGCAGACGCCCATGCCGGTCCCGATGTGTTGCGCGCTGCCGGCGCGCCGTGAGCCCCGGAGCGCGAGCGGCAGTCCGATCAGCACGGTGATGATGCCCGACAGCGGCAGCGCGAACTTGAACTGCAGGTCGGTCTGCAGGCCGGCCGGATCGAGTCCCTTGGCCTGAAGAGTCCGTATTCGCTGCGAGAGCTGGCGAATGTTGAACTCGTCCGATCGCGGTGCCTTCTTGCGGAACTCCGCCGGACTGCCGCCGAGGTCGACCTTGCGGTTGCCGAGCGGCGCGAAGGTGAACCCTCCGTCGGTGGTGAACTCGCGCACGTTCCCGCCGCTGTACTCCCAGTGGTCGTGCTGCCAGGACGCATTTGGAATCTCGATGAGGCGGCTCAGTCGGAAGCGATCGTCGACCCCGTGCAGCGTGATTCCTTCGAGGACGTTGTGGGTCGCGTCGAAGTAATCGATGTTCAGGAAGCCCTCGGGCACCTGCAGCCATAGAGAGGTGGCGTCGAGCATGCCGCGGCTGGCGAGGCCCTTGATGTCCACGTCCTTGATCGAGCGAGCGCGCGCTGCCGTCGGAGGCACCACGACTTCGTTCCACAGCATCGCGGAGAAACTCAGCACGATGCTGGTGACCAGCAGCGGCCGGCCGACTCGCGCGATGCCGATGCCGCAGGCCTGCATCGCCACCACCTCGTTGCTGCGCACCAGCGATCCGATGCCGAGCAGCACCGCGAGAAGCGACGCGGCGGGGTAAACCTCCACCAGCCACTTCGGCGTCTTGAGCGCGAAATACGCCGCGACCAGGGATGGATTGGAGTCGTAGGCCGCAAAATCTCCGATGCGGCTGAAGAACTCGACGACCAGCAGCAGCGCCATGCCGCCCGTCAGGCACAGGACGAACGTGCGCAGGTAAAGACCCACGAGGTGACGTGCGAGCAGGCTCATGGGCGAGACCGCCGCGGCCACGAAACCAGCGGTTTCTCGGCGGCGACGCGGCGAAAGAGCACTACCGCCAGCGTCGCCAGCAGAACGTCGGGCAACCACATCGCGACCGCGGTCGGGAGCATCTGCTCGCGCGCGACGGTGACGGCGCCTGTCAGCAGCAGGTAGTACACGAGCACGACGATGGTGCTCAGCAGCAGTCCGCGCGACTTGACACCGCGTCGTCCGACGGCGCCGAGCGGCACGCCCACGAAAGGAAGCAGCAGCGCGGCCGCCGGCAGCACGAGCTTGCGGTGCAGTTCGATGGTCTCTTCGATCGCGCTCTCGCCGCGCGCGATACGCTGGCGCCTCTCGTCGAGCAGGCGCGAGATGGGCATCGCTGCCGGACCGCCGTTGTCCATCAGGTCGAGCCCGCGCTCCTCGGTCATGTCGAGGTTGAGCTCGAGCGAGTCGAAATCGGTCTTGTCGTGGTACTTGCCAGTAGGGTGGTAGGTGAGCAGGCTGCCGTTGCGCAGCTGCAGGTAGGCCTTTCGCGCATCTTCCTGCGACTCCACGCGGCCGTCGCTCGCGAAGATGGTCTTGCGGCCGTATTCCTCGCGCTCCTCGGCCAGCATCACGTTGCGCATGAAGCCGGTGTCCGGTTCGAGTTCGTCGACGAACAGGATCACGCCGCCGAACCACGTGTTGAACACGCCAGCCCGCAGCGAGGCCGTCAGCCGCGTGCGCGCCATTTCGTAGGTGGTGGCCTCGATCCCGCGATTGGCCCACGGCCTGGCCCACACGCCGAGAACAAGGCTGAGGAGCGCCACCGAGATGCTGAACGCAACGAGCGGCCGGGCCAGCCGGCTCATGCCGATGCCCGACGCCCGAATCGCGAGCAGTTCGCCGTCGCTGCCGAGGCGCGCGAAGACCACGACGACCGCCAGCAGGGCGGCCATCGGCAGCGCGATCTCGAGGTAGGAAGGAACGATGTACGCGGCCAGTGAGCCGACCAGTCGCGGCGGCACGCCGCGCGCGAAGGCGAGATCGACGAACTCGACCATGCGCAGCACGAACAACACCGAGACGGCGAGGCCGACGGCGGCGATGAAGGCGAGGCCGACCTCGCGAAGGAGGTAGCGCTCCAGGGTGCGTCCCATCCGCACGCTTCAGTTGCCCACGGTGATCTTCTCGTACACCGACAGGCCGTCGTTGCTGCGGCCGAAGAGCTCGATGTAGCGCACGGCCGGAAGCAGCAGGCCGTCCTCGGCAAAGACGAAGACCTTTTCGAGGTAGGCCTGTTTCTCGCCGATCGTTGTAAACGTCTCGACCTTGCAGGTCCCTCCCATCGCGGCGGCGCGCACGACGAGTTGCCGGTCGGGCAGCGCGCGCAGCCTCATCTCGATGCGGCCGTCCTTCTTGACGTCCTGTTCCTGGAAGCCGTAGGCGGCCTGCTGGAGGTACGTGAGCGGCCGAACCTCCGGCGGGTCCTTCTCGCGGCGCAGCCAGTAGTTGTAGACGGGATCGGTCCCGACGGGGCGACAGTTCTCGTCCAGGTGCACGCCGTAGTGAACCTGGTTGCGGTTCTTGTTGCGGTCGATGTGGAAGACGGAGTCGGCGGAAGCGGCGGATGCGGCGGACGCAAGGAGCAGGAGGGCGGCCCCGCCCGCGACCGCGACGAGGGCGGGCACAAGGCGAGGGCGGCGCCGTTTCGGCCGCGAGAGCATGGCTGCACCCTAGCCCACGGGAATCAGGACTTCACGCGGGCCTTGTTCGCTTACGTCAGCAACCGCGACGAGGCAGGAACCCGCAGGAACGAATTCAGAGGGCCCGTTGCTGCTCCCGGCGGAACGGGCCGAGCCCGCGACGCTCGAGTTCCGCGGCCATTGCCTCGCGAAATCCTGCGTTGTCCCAGATCAGCCAGACGACGGTGCCAAAGTAGCCGTAAGGCAGCTTCGGGCTCTCCTCGAAGTGCCGCAGCTGCTGATAGGGCCGCGATGCGTATGCATGATGGTCCGCGTGCCTGGAGAGGCCGACCAGGGTGTAGAGGGTGAACCAGGAGTCCGAGTCCCACGAATCGTTCGGCTGGACGCGCCTCGACGAGCGGAGAAGCCCGTAGTGCTCGAAGTAGTTGACGGCCTCCAGCAGCCTCACCGCAAGCATCGCCTGCAGCAGGTAGATCGCGAACGCGGAGGCTCCGAGGAAACCAAGGATGGCCAGCGCCACTCCCCACTCCAGCACCAGCCCGTGCAGCATGCGGTTGCGCAGCATGCGCGGGTCGCGCCAACGCATGGCTTCGTCCCCGAGCCGCTTCTTCTCGAGCCTCCACGCGCTTCGAAACTGGGCGGGAACCGTGCGTCGCAGGAACGCGAGCGCGGTTTCGCCGAAGCGTGCGGTGGCCGGATCGTCCGCCGATCCGACGCGCGCATGGTGTCCGCGAACGTGCTCGATCGTGAAATGGTCGTAGAGCACGGTGCCGAGCAGGAGGCGCCCGAGCAGTTGATGCGCCGGCTCGGGCCTGTGGATCAACTCGTGCGCGACGACGATGGCCGAGTATCCCGAGTTCACTCCGACCAGCAGCAGCCCGACCAGGGTGTCGACGCGCCAGAATCCTTCGGCGGCCACCAGCCGGACGAGCAGCGCGACGCTGACCACCTGCATGGCGGCCAGCACGTACAGCACGGCGTTGAAGGGCCATGCCGGCATTCGGACGGACGGCTGTCGGTGGTCCGGTCCGGCGTGCATGTCGACGAGGACGGACACGATCAGCACGCTGACGAAGGTGAGCGAGACCCACCACGGATGCGGAGCGGTGAGACCGAAGGCCAGACATGTCAGCGGCAGCACGAAGCAGAGCAGGTGAAGGCACCACACCCGCGCGGTTTCGAGGACCGGGACAGGGGCGGCGAGGGGCATCTCGGACTGGTTCATGGGCCTCTCCTCAGATACGGCTTCGTATGCGAACCGTTTCCGACATACGACTTCGTATGTCAATAAGGGCCATGAGCCGACCCACCCCAAAGGGCCGCACGGCCACCAAGCAGGAAACGCGCGAAGCCCTGGTTGCCGCCGGCCTGGCCGAGTTTGCCGAGCACGGCCTCGATGCGCCGAGCCTCGATTCCATCTGCGCGCGGGCCGGTTTCACCCGCGGCGCGTTTTACGTGCACTTTCGCGATCGCGAGGAATTCCTCGAATCGGTGATGGAGCAGGTGTTCGTCTCGCTGCTGGATACCCTGATCGCGACGGGCGGCGGCGCCGGCGACCTCGAGGAAACCGTCGAGCGATTCACTGCGGCGGCGGCGGTCGCGGCGGGTCCGAAAGCCTTGAGGCTGCCGGCCTTTTCCATGGATATTCATCGCGTGCTCGATGCGTGCGCGCGTTCGCCCAAGCTGAGAAAGCGCTTCGTGGCGCTGATGACCGGCGGCGCCGAACGCGTCGCCGCGGCTGTCGCCAGCGGGCAGCAGGCGGGGTCAATTCGGGTCGACGTCGACGCCGCCGTTCTCGGCAGGATCCTCACGATCCTGGCCTTCGGGGTGCTCACTGCGATCGACACCGGAGTTCCGGTCGACCTCGGCCCGGCCCGCGACGCGGTCCTGCGGCTTTTGGCTCCCTCCGACCCTCGGCGCCCCTAAGTTCCTGATTTCTTTCGTTCTACTCGGTCTGCAGGTCTGGAAGCCCAGGTTTTCCCGCACCACCCATGCGGCGTTTTTTTCTCACTCCCGCCAAAATCGCAGCCTGAGGCCCCTTGCTGAGGGTATTGTAAATAACGTATGGGTTTCATGCGGCACTTCCGTTGGCTGGCCAAAAAGGGGTTGCCGGCGCCCAACCCGCCAGGCGGGCTGGACGGATACCGAACACGGGAGGACCTCGGATGCGTATCCACCAGCGGCTTCATGGCCCCGTCTTTTTCACCGTCGCCTTTTCCGTCGCGCTCCCCGCGTCCGCCTTCGCACTGACATCCGCCGAGACTTCGTGCCGTTCGTCGATGGCGAAGGTTGTCTCGGGCTACACCGCCGCGGTGAGCAAGGTGGTCCTCAAGTGCAACGACCGGCGCAGCCAGGGGCTCCGTGCGCTGTCCGAAGACTGCAACGACGTGTCGGTGGCGGATACGAAGGGCGATCTCACGCGCCGCCGCAACAGCGCGAAGAGCCGGATCCTCGAAGACTGCGCCGGTGCCGAATCGCTGCTGTCAGGTTACGTCGGATGTCCGGCGCCGGCGGCCACCGCCGATAACGGCGGGGCAACCGGCGGCATCGACAGTTTCTCCGAAGTGGCCGACTGCCTCCTCGCGCTGACGGACGCGCACGCCGGCCAACTGTTCGAAGACGTGCAGGGCAGCCCGGATGAAGTCCTGCTCGATCCCCTGCGCAAGTGTCAGAAGACGCTCGGAAAGGGCGTCACGCGCATCGTTCGCACCTACATGAAAGAAGGACGCCGCTGCCAGCAGGACGCGGACACGGCGGGCGGCGGAGTCGAGTACAGCTGCGAGGGCGTCGACCCGAAAGGGCGGCTGGTGAAGTCGCGCCTCAAGTTCGTCGACAAGGCCGAACGCTCCTGTTCCTACTCGCCTGAAGTCATCAGAAAACTTGACGCGTGCGCGGATGACGCGGCCAACCTGCTGATCTGCGCCGACGCGAGCGCGGACAGCCACGGAGACGCGCTGACGCGTGCGATCTACGAACTCGACGGCGGCACGTCGACAACGACCACCACCATGCCGGGCGACACGACCACGACGACGCTGCCCGACGGGGCATGCGGCGACACCTTCCCCGAGTGCAATGGCGCCTGCCCGAGCAACTCCACCTGCCTGTCCTCCGGTTCGCAGTGCAGTTGCGTTCCTGATGCGGACGGACCGTGTGCACCGGCCACCATCATCCGCACGATCCATGGCAAGTACGGGGCGATCCCGTCGGAAACGTCGCTGAGCACGGGCTGGTCCGGGAAAGCCAGTGACGTCGAGATTCCCGATCTCACCGGCGATACGGTGGACGTGACGTGCGACGAGCACTGCGAGAACTGCGACATCACGATGAACGTGCAGGCGGGCGAGCCCGAGTCGAACTGCCGCTGTACGTCGAACGTCCAGACCACCTGCACGGTCATCAACGGTTCCGACGTCGCGAGTTGCGGCTCCCTCGACCCCACGTGCCGATGCTACTTCGGCTCGCCGCTGCCGCTTTCTTCGGGCGGAACGCCGGCCTGCGTCGTCAACAGGATTCGTCAGGACTACGACGGCACGATGGACCTGAGGACCGGAGTCTGGAACGACGAAATTCGCCTCGCTTCGGTGGTCTACCTCGGCCTGTCGCAGACAGCGCCGTGTCCCACCTGCAACGGAGACCCGACGCCGAACGACGGCGTGCGCGGCGGAACCTGTGCCGGCGGCCTCGGCGGCGGGTCGTGCGATGCGAACGGAGTGCATGCCACGTTCGGTGCGACGAGTTGGGACTGTCTGCCCACCACCGCCGCGAACATCAGCGGCACCGGCCTGCTGATCAACCTGAACTCGTCCACCGGATCGCAGAGCCTGACAGCTTCGGTGCCGTGCGACACGCCGTCCGGCGAGGACTGTCCGTGCCGCATCTGCAGCGGCAACGGCAACCTCGGCTGTTCCTCGGATGCGGACTGCGCCGCGGCGGGTGCAGGCACCTGCACGGATACCGGCGGCGCGGGTGTGGTGCTGAACCAGTGCGACGGCTTCGCCTGCGATGCGTCGGGCGTATGCGCGTCCGGTCCGGTGGACACCTATTGCGACGGACTCGTGCATCCGGATGGACGCGGCTTCATCCCGTGTACCGGCGACAGCGACTGCTCGGCAAGCAGCGCGGGCACCTGCACGAACCTCGACGTACGGCGCTGCTTCCCGGATCCCATCCTGACCAGCGGCTCGCCGGATCGCTACGCGCCGGTCACTTCGGGGCTGTTCTGCATCGCGCCGACGTCCAACTTCGCGGTGAACGTGGCGGCGGGCCTTCCCGGACCAGGCGAGCTCACCATTGATTTCACTTCGGACATCCGTTGCCAGAACGATCCGGATCTCGTCTACGAGTTCCCGGCCGGCGCCAACTGCGGCACGGCGGGCACCACCACCACCACGTTGCTGGTGCTCCCCGAGTGCGAGGACTCCGAGTCGCCGGTGTGCGGCGGTCTCTGTCCGCCCGGCCAGCTTTGTGCCGACAGCGGCGGGACGTGTGCGTGCACCGGTGTGCCGCTGCCCGCGTGTGCAGAAGCTGCGGCTCCGGTCTGCGGCGGCTTCTGTTCCGACCTGAACGACGTCTGCACCGACAACGGCGGAACCTGCGAATGCGAACCGGTAACGTTGCCGCAGTGCTCGGAAGCCGCCGCTCCGCTGTGCGGCGGCCTTTGTCCCACCGGTGAGATCTGCACGAACGTCGGCGACACCTGCGAATGCGGCGCGCCGGGCGTGCCGACATGCGCGAACTCGCTGTCGCCGACCTGCGGAGGAGAATGTGACGTCGGTTCGATCTGCGTGGACATGAGCGGGACCTGCGGCTGCACGTCGCTCGGCCTGCCAACCTGCGCAGAAGCCGACTCGCCCGTCTGCCTCGGGACCTGCGCGCTCGGATCGCTGTGCCAGGATGTGCTCGGCGCGTGCCAATGCGTGACGGCTCCTCTCCCATGACGGGCCGGTGTCCCAAGGCGTGACACCAACAGAGGGCGGATGGCGTGAGTCATCCGCCCTCTGCCGTTTGAGCGGAAGGGCTTTCGCGTGAAGTTGCGAACGGCTAAAAGCTTCGCCGCCTCAGGAGGAACCCGATGTTGTTGCTTGTGGGAACGCGCAAAGGGGCTTGGATCTATCGTCGCGACGACGCGCGCCGTGATTGGCGCGTGGATGGTCCGCACCTGCTCGGGCAGGTCGTCAATCACCTGGTGATGGATCCGCGCGACGGCCGCACGCTGCTCATGGCCGCCAAGACGGGACACCTCGGGCCGACCATTTTTCGTTCGAGCGATCTTGGCCGGACGTGGAAGGAAGCGACTCGGCCTCCTGCGTTTCCCAAGGTGATCGACGACGAGAACGGCCGCGCGGTGAGCCACACGTTCTGGCTGGAGCCGGGGGCGGCGAGCGAGCCCGGCGTGTGGTGGGCAGGTTCGTCGCCGCCGGGACTGTTCCGCAGCGAAGACGGCGGGGACACGTGGGCGAGCGTTGCGGGCTGGAACGACAATCCCATGTATTCGAACTGGGTACCTTCGGATGCGGGAACGCCCGACGGCCCGCTGCTCAACCAGATCGCGATCGATCCGCGCGATTCGAAACGCATGCTGATCGCGACGTCGACGGGCGGCGTGTTCGAGAGCAGTGACGGCGCCGAGACGTGGAGCCCGCTCAACAAGGGTGTCGAGGCCAACTTCCTGCCCGATCCCTATCCCGAATACGGCCAGGACGCGCACTACCTGGCCGTGCCGCCGCTTAATCCCGATCGCGTCTACCAGCAGAATCACTGTGGCATCTATCGTCTCGATCGTCCGTCCGAGGTGTGGGAACGCATCGGTCTCAACATGCCGAAGGACGTCGGCGATATCGGCTTCTCCATCGTTGCGCATCCTCGCGACCCGGACAGCGCCTGGGTCTTCCCGATGGACGGAAGCGACGTATGGCCGCGAACGAGCCCCGGCGGACGCCCGGCCGTGTATCGCACGCGTGACGCGGGCTCGTCGTGGGAGCGTCACGATGACGGCTTCCCGCGTGAGCAAGCCTGGTTCACGGTCAAGCGTCAGGCCTTCTGCATCGACGACTCGGATCCGGTTGGGCTCTATCTCGGAACAACCGGCGGCGAACTGTGGGGGAGCAGCGACGAAGGCGAGTCGTGGAAGCAGATCGCGGCGCACCTGCCGGAGATTTACTCCGTCGTGCCCGCGAAGTCGGCATGATGCGCGTGCTGCTGCCGACGATGCTGCGTTCCTACTCGGGCGGTGCGGCGGAAGTGGAAGGCGACGGGCGGACGCTGGCCGAGTTGCTTGGTGACCTCGACGCCCGGTACGCGGGCATACGTTTCCGGATCATCGACGAGCAGGATCGCGTGAGGCAGCACGTTCGCATCTTCGTCGACGGCGAGGCGGCACGCGAGCTGTCGGTGCCGCTCTCTTCGAACTCGGTCGTGCAGGTGGTTGGCGCGCTCAGCGGGGGCTGAACGCCTGCGCGGAGACGTCACCACACCGAGCGCCACCGGCCGCTTGGCCCCCCAGTCTATGATCCCGCTTCCGTTAAAGGTATGTGGAAAGTATGAAACCCAATACCAAATCGAGCATAACGCTGCCGCCCGCTGAACTCGAACTGGTCGAGGAGCTCCAGGCCCGGCTCGGCGCGAAATCCAAAGTGGAGGTAGTTCGTCGGGGCCTGCGGTTGCTGAAGGAGTCGACGGATCGCGAAAGCCTTCGCGCCGCCTATCGGACGGCTTCCGCAGCTACCCGGGAGTCACTTGCGGCGGAGATCGAGGAACTCGACATCCTCGTGGCCGAAGGTCTCGATGAGCCGTGAAAATCCGTCGCGGTGTTCTGTATCTGGCCGATTTGAGTCCTCGCCTTGGCACGGAGCCCGGCAAGACGAGGCCGGTTCTCGTCGTACAGAGCGACCTGCTCAACGAAGCCGACCATCCTTCCACATGGATCCTGCCTTGCACGACTCGTCTCGCTGGGGAAAACCTGCTGCGCGTCGCTCTCCCGCGCGGGATCGCAGGCAATCGACAGGACTGCGAAGTGATGGTCGACCAGTCGCGCGCTATCGACAACGCGCGTTTCGTCAAGGCGCTGCGACCGCTGCCCGCAACCATCCTCACCGAGATCGAACACAAGCTCCGTCTGCTCGCGGCTCTCTGAGCGGAACGCGGTTCGGTCGGCGACTCAACGGCCGAACGCTGCGGCGGCGGCCGCGGTGTTCATGAAATCGCGAAAGCGCAGCCACTTGCCTGCGCGCATCGTGATGACGTGCACAAAATCGGACTCGATGGTGCGTCCCGTGGCCTTCGCGACCAGCAGCAGGTGGCCCGTCACGACCACCTTGTCGCGGTCGGCGAGGAACTCCTGGGGCTCGAATTGGCGGATGTCGACCGACGCGAGCACCGTCTCGAAGAAACAGCGCGCTTCCTCACGGCCGCGCCAGGTGCCGGCGTAGGGAATCTCGGTGGGACCGTAGAACTCGATCACGATCTCGTCGTCCACGAGATCGAGGATGGCCGGAACGTCGGCCCGGCCGAAGGCCGCGAACAGTTGTTGGGTGAATTCGACGTTGGTCATCGCGCGCGTCTCCGTTCACGTCTCGAACACGAGGGGCAGCGCGTCGAAGCTGTGGGTCAGCAGGCTCGTGCGCTGGGCAACCGCCGGCGTGTTTCCGGGACGAATGCTGGAGTAGCGCTCGAGCACCACCTCGATCATCGCCGCCGCTTCGAGCTTGGCCAGTGCGAAGCCCAGGCAGTTGTGGATTCCGACGCCCATCGTCAGGTGCCGCGTGAGATTGCCCCGCGTCAGGTCGAAGCGGTCGGGGTCGGGAAATACCGCGGGATCGTGGTTGGCGGCTGCAAAGAACAGCGCGACCCAGTCTCCTTCCCGGATGGTTGCCGAGCCCAGCTGCGTGTCGCGAGTCGCGATGCGAAACAGGCGCTGCGGCGGCCCCGAGTGCCTCAGGGTCTCCTCGATGAACGCAGGAACGAGGGACGGCGACCCGCGCAGCTTGCAGGCGATCGCGGGCATCGTCGCGAGATTGTGGAGAAGGTTGGTGAGCAGAAACGTGGTCGTCTCCGCGCCGGCCACCACGAGCGTTACGCAGAAGCGCACCACCTCCTCCAGCGTCAGGCGCTCGCCGTCGCTCTCGGCGGTCAGCAGGCCTGCAATGAGTCCGGTGCCACGCGGGCGGCCGGCCTCGATTTCCTCGTGAAGCGTGGTCACGCAATCGGCGAAGTACTCGACCATCGAGCGGTTGCTGAGCTCGCGCTGCTGCGGGGACAGGTCGGCGGACAGCATGAATGCGGTGGCCCAGTGCCGGCATCGCGACGCATCGTCGTCGGGGCGGCCGAGCACGTGCATCATCACCCGCGCCGGCAGCACCGAGGTGAGCGCAGAGACCGCCTCGATTTCGCGCGAGTCGACGTCGTCGAACAGATGGGACACGCAGGACGTCACCCACGGCTTCAGTGCGGACACCTCGCGGCGCGAGAACACGACATTTACGAGGCGTCGCAAACGGTCATGCTCGGGGTTGTCGTGATTGACGAGCATCAGCGTCGGCGCCGAGGACTTTTCCTGCAGCGGGTCGCGGGAGGAGAACGCGTCGTGATCGCGGGCGGCCGCGGCAACCTCGTCGTACTTCATGACGACCCACGCGGTCACCGGCTGGTCCTGGCCGGGCACGGTGCCCGGCGGGTAGTCACGATAGCCGTAGACGGGGGTATGGGGCCTCAGCTTTTCGTAGACGGGATAGGGGTTGGTGATCGTGTCCGGCAGCGGCAGGGCCGCGACGAGATCGGTGGTTGAGGCGGGGCCGAGATCGGGCATGGCGGTCAAAACTCCCGGAAAAAGGGCGTTCCAAGGCGGCTCCGCAGAAATAGTTTACTGTGTGAACTATTGCAAGCGTGGCCATCCCCTTCCTCCCGGGCTACGATCGCGTCTCCAATGGCTTCACGAAAAACCAGCACCAAGTCGCGGGCACCCTCGGACGCCGCCCTGCAACTCCTCGAGCTTTACTACCCCATCCACTACCAGGCCGGCATCGGCGTGGAGGACGCGCTGCGCGGAGGCGACCTGTCGCGGCACCAGGTTGCCATTCTCTGGCTCGTGCACTCGCAGGGAGAAGACGGGGTGCAGATGAATCGCAAGGCCATCGTGCAGGCCCTCGAGAACTGGTTCGAGATTTCGAACGCCGCGATCACCAAGGCCATCCGCGCCATGGCGCGTGCGCCGCTGGCCCTGGTGGTACTGAAAGAGGACCCGCGTTCGGGGCGCGAACAGATCGTGACATTGACGGTCAAGGGCGAGCGCCATCTCGCGGCGATGATCGAGCGCGGAACCGCGTACGTGCAATGGATCGTGAACCAGATGGACGACGCTCTCGTCGTCGACGGAATCGCGTTCTTCGAGAAGATTCGCGACGTCGTTCGAACCCGGACGCCGCCGGGTCAGCGATCCGCCGGCCGCGGGACGCGCCTCTCGTAGCTCCGCCGAAAGCTGATCCCCGATAGGAGGACAACTACGCGCTTGTGGAACCTGGTCGCGTCGGTGGCTTCCACCAATCCATCAAGGCGCTGACAACCGCGGCGAGGCGAGCCGCGTCGACCGGCTTGGGCACATGCATCTGAAAGCCCGCTTCCAGCGCTTGCTGCCGATCTTCGATGCTGGCAAGCGCGGTGAGCGCGGCTGCCGGCACGCGTCCGCCCTGCTCGGACCCAAGGCTCCTCACCCGCCGGATGAAGCTGTAGCCATCCTCCCCGGGCATGGCGATGTCGGAGAGAATCACCTGCGGCCGAAACTCCTCGAGCGCCAAAAACCCGGCGGCGGCCGAGGGCTCTGCCCGCACTTCCGCGCCGAATTCTCCCAGCATGGAGGCGTATGTCTCGCGGGTGTCGTCGTCGTCCTCGATCAACAGCACGCGCGCACCTTGTATTGGCCGCACGTTCGCTCGCGGTGCGACCGGCACCATGGAGCGTTCGGCGCTCCCGACGGGCAGCGTCACTCGAAAGGTCGCGCCCTTTCCTTCGCCGGGGCTCTCGACTTCCACGGTTCCACCGTGAGCTTCCACGAGATGTCGAACGATGGACAGTCCCAGTCCAAGGCCGCCGTGGGTTCGCGTCACCGAGGAGTCGGCCTGGACGAATCGGTTGAAAAGCTGCGGCAAGACCTCGGGACTGATGCCCATGCCGCTATCGGTAACGCTGAGCTTTACCTGCTCGCCCTGTTGCTGAAGATGCACCGCGATGTGACCGTCGCGCGGCGTGAACTTGATGGCGTTGACCAGCAAATTGGTCACGACCTGCTGCAAACGCGTTTCGTCGCCGTACACGGTGGCCGTCGCCTGGTCGAGCACGAGCCGGAGAGCCAGCGATTTGGCTCGGGCCATGGGCTGCGCGATTTCAACGGCGTTCTCGACGACAGCAGCAAAATTGACCGGGCTCAGGTCCAGGAGGAGCTTGCCTGAAACTACGCGGGACACGTCCAGCAGGTCGTCGATGAGCTTCGCCTGAGATTTGGTGGCGCGCTCGATGGACGCGCTCGCTCGCTCTATTCTGGGGTCCTCGGTTGCCAACAGTCGCAAGAGCTGGGCGGACATCAGCATGGTGCTGAGTGGCGTGCGCAACTCGTGCGAGAGCGTTGCCAGGAAGAGATCCTTGGCGCGGTTCGCACGCTCGGCATCGAGCCTCGCCTGTTTCTCCGAGGCGAGAAGCAGCGCGCGCTCGGCCTCGAGCACTCGCAGGTCGGTCATGTCATCGAATCCAAGTAGCATCATCGATTCGCCACCCACCCAGGCAATCCGACGACCCACCAGCCTGAGGATCCTGCGGCCGACATTGCCGAACTCCGCGGTGAGCTCGATGTCGCTGAACTCCGTGTGCTTCTGGATGGACTCTTCGACCGAACAGAGCTGCATCGGCGCACGCAGGGCCGGGCAGACGTCGAACAAGCTGCGTCCCTCGGCTTTGTCCGCGGGCGTCGTGAAGATCCGGAAGAATGCGTTGTTGGCCGACACCACGCGCAAGTCCGAGTCCAGCACGACCAGGGCGGTCGACACCGCTTCGACGAGACTGCGGGCGTAGTCGCGCGAAATCTCGGCCGCCCGGCGTGCCTCTTTGAGGACGTCTATGTCGACGAATGCGACGACTGCGCCGTCGAGGCGATGGTCGGTCGTGTAGTACGGCCGGATCTGCATCCGGAAATGGTGCCCGTCATGACGCTGGACCTCCCAGTCCGTGGACGAGTTGCCGTCGATGACGTCTCTTATCCGGGTCACGACATCGTCCAGGTTGAGCTTGAGCTTGAGGTCATCGAGGGGACGGCCCAGATCTCCCGGAATGAAGCCCGCAATGTCGCGGATGCTCGGGGTGAATCGGCGAACTCTGAGCTTGCGATCGACGATGATGACGGGAATGTCCACACTGGACAGGACGTTGACCAGATCGGAGGCAACTTCGTCCAGCTCGCGGTTACGATTCTGGAGCTGATCGTTCACCGTGCTCAGCTCCTCATTGGCCGACTGGAGCTCTTCCTTCGCGCTCTGCAACTCCTCGTTGGTGCTCTGGAGTTCTTCGTTGGCGGCCAGCATCTCTTCGTTGGTGGCGGCCAGGTCATCGGTGGAGACCTGGTTCTCGGCGACGAGCGACTGAAGGTAATCCTTGGTCGCGACGAGATCGGCCCTGAGTCGAAGAATCTCGGTGATCGACTCCATGGGGGGTTCGGGCTCCGCCTGCCGCCCGGCGGGGCGCACTCCCGTGGCGGCCGGCGGCGTCGCGGTGTCTTCGAACAGGACGAGGAAGTAGCGATCCGAGTCGGGCATACCGGTTAGCGGCATCACCTCGAGGTTGATGAGGTAGGCTTTCGAACCGACTTCGATTCGACAGCCCTCCTTTCTGACCGGCGCAGCCTCCGACTTCGCGCGCTCGACGACCTCGTGAAGATGGGCGGCCAGGTCCTCGCGCGCCATCCTCAGCAGGTTCGCCTGGGGCAGTCCCGGCGGCTGCTCGAGGAACTGTCCGGTCCGGCCGCGAAACTGGATGACCTCCAGCCGGTCGTTCACGACGACGCCTGGGGGCGAGTAACGCGCCAGAAGAAGGAGGTCGGCCTGCCGCTGGGCATCGAGAGCGGGCCGATGCCGCGGCACGAGTCTGCCTTCCGAAACCCTCTCCTCGGACCCGAGACTGAAGTAGGAGTGGGGAAAGATCAGCGGAAGGCTTTTCCCCGTCTTGGTGAAGATCCGGTGTTCTGCGTCGACGACCGCGAAGTTTTCCCGGAAGCTCGTGATGGTCTCGCTCTCCCCCAGAAACAGGTAGCCCTTCGGCTTGAGGCAATGGTGCAGAATCGAGAGAACCTTTCGCTGCAAATCGGCGTCGAAGTAAATGAGCACGTTTCTGCAGCTGATGAGGTCGAGCTTGGCGAATGGCGGGTCACGGACGAGGTCGTGCTTGACGAAGATGCAAACGTCACGGATGCGCTTGCCGATCTGATATCCACCCTCCACGCGATCGAAGTAGCGAGACAGCCTGTCCGGATTGACGCCGACCAGTGCAGACTCGCTGTAGCGGCCGACGCGCGCTTCGTCGACAGCTTCCGTGCTCAAGTCCGTGCCGAAGATCTTTATGGAGAAACGATCGGCCTGTGAATCGAGGGATTCGAAGAGGCAGATGGCCAGACTGTACACCTCCTCGCCCGTCGAGCATCCCGGAACCCAGATGCGAATCGAGGTGCCATCGCGGTGCGCGAACTCCTCGAAGACCAGTTGCTTGAGCGCGACGAAGGCTTCCGGGTCGCGGAAGAACGAGGTGACGTGAATGAGCATGTCCTCTGCCAGCGCGCGAGCCTCGCCGGGGTCATCGCGGAGCGCATTGGCGTACGCTTCCAAACCGTCGGTCCGGCGCAGCGCCATACGCCTGTCGATGCGCCGCAGCGCGGTCGTGCGCTTGTAAAAGCTGAAGTCGCTGCCGGCCGCCCGGCGCACGAGGGAGAAGATTGCGGCCAGGCTCTTCTCCAGTTCGGGTCCTGGCTCCTGCGGCTCGCCTTCGCCACGAGTCAGCGACCTGGCTACGACGTAGGGATGGCGGCTGAGACGCTCGATCTCGCCGGCGATCATCTCCGGCGTGCCTTGAAAATCCACCGCCCCACCGGCGAGCGCTCTTTCCGGCATCCCGCTGAATTGCGCCGAGTCCGGCTCCTGTACCATCGCAATGCCGCCCGCGGCCTTGATCGCGCGTAGCCCCTCGGTTCCATCGGCGCCGGAGCCGGACAGTACGACACCGATGGCGCCATCGCGGCTGTTGTCGGCCAGTTCGCGGAAGAAAGAGTCGATCGGCAGGTGAAGTCTTCCGGTAAGTTGGCGAGGGACGAGACTCAGGATTCCACGTCGAATGGAGAGGTCGGAGTTGGACGGGATGACGTGGACGCGATTCGGCTCAGCCGGCATGCCGCTCGTCACCTCCACTACCGGCAGTTTGGTGACTCCCTCGAGAACGTTCGTGAGCATGCTCGGTCGCTCTGGGTCAAGATGCAGAATCACCACGAAGGCCATGCCGGAGTCGGCGGGCGTGTGCGTGAATAGCCGCTTCAGCGCCTCGAGCCCTCCTGCGGAAGCGCCGATTGCGACGATCGGGAACTTCACCGGTTCGCCCGTGGCGGGGGACAAACCATCGGTCTCGGCTGGGGCAAGCGGAGTCGTCGGCGCTTCCATCTGCCGATCCGTCATCGCAAGCCCTCCGCCCGCTCACGCAGGTGTGGTCGGATGAAACTTCGTGCGCGCACCCAACTTTGAACACCTGGACGGTCGAAGGATTCCAAGCTCTCCGCGAAGATCGATTCAAGTCCAATGAGCATAACGTAGCCCGTATCACATCCCGGCTCCCGTACCCATCTGGTCAGGTCTTGGCACGGCGGACCCCGATCGGGGCACGGCGACAAGCTACGCCCGCTTCGTTGAGGCGCATTGCAGGCCGCGCAAAGGGCAGAGTCGAGGGCGGGCTATGGAGCAGGTTTCGGGCGAACCTCTACCTGCGTACTGCTTTCAGGCCGCGGCGCTGCCCTCGTGCTTCTGCACGCGACAACGCACGTAGCGATGATGCGGAATGCCGGTGAACGGATCGCGGTCGGCCGTGTCGGTCAGTTCGTTGCCGTTGACGCCGTCGTGAATCGGGCGGCCGTGGCTGTCGAAGCCGGCAATCATTCCGAAGCCGTTCGGCATGGCCACCTGTCCCGGCAGCAGCTTGTCATCGATGACCACCGGCAGCACGACTGTCGCGCGGCTGGTGGCCAGCGTGGCCTGATCGCCGTCGGCCAGTCCGAGCGCAGCGGCGTCGCTTGGATGCACGCTCAGCGGACAGTGCGGCCCGCTGCCCTTCCTCCATGAAGGATCGCGCTGGATCGTGTTGGCGGTCCAGCGCGTGCGCAGTCCGTTGGACAGCACGAGCGGATACTCGCGATTCTCGCGACTGGTCGTGAGCGCGCGTTCGAGCTCGCCGAGCATCTCGGGAATTGCCAGCCGCACGCGCTTGTCGTCCCAGTGCACGTGCTGCTCGTAGTTGCGCGTCGAATCGAGTCGCGCCACTTCGACGCCCTCCGGATGCGCGAGGATGCGGCGAAAAATCTCCTCGCCGAGATCGAACGGCGAGCGGCCTTCCCATTCCTTGCCGAGCGCGCGCACCACGTCGTCGGGGCGGCTCATCGCGTTCTTCTGGCTGAGGAAATAAACCGCAACGAGTCCCGGCGCGGGCATGGCCGGTCCGAGAATACGGTACGCCCAGGCCAGCGCCTGGCTCTCGCCGTCGTAGCCGGCCGCTTCGGCCGCCGCGGCAGCAGCCATCGCCGTCATCAGGAAGAAGCCGCGCCCGTCGGGCGTGCCGGCCATCGGCGCCAGGCTGGCGAGTTCTTCCGGAGCCGGCGCAATCCGTCCCATTGCATCGAGGATGCGAAGGTAGATCTCCGCTTCCGGCAACGCTTCGGCGGGTCCCGCGATCACCGGCGGTCTCAGCTGTACCGGAATCTCCGGATAGCCCTTCGGAAAGAGCGCCGTCTCCCACTTCTCGTAGCCGCACGGCGCGGGCAGCACGTAGTCGGCGTGCCGCGCGGTTTCGGTGAGCGACGTGTCGATGACGACCATCAGGTCGAGCTTCCTGCACGCGTCGCGCCACGCGCCGGTGTCGGAGTACGACAGAAAGGGGTTCGAGGATTCGACGATCAGCGCTCGCAGCCGCTCGGGATGGTCGAGCAGGATCTCCTCCGGTACCAGCGTCGGCGAGAACATTCCGCCATTGCCGAGGGCGCGAATTGCCGCGATGCCCGATGCCAGCGCGCGCTCGGGTTCCTCGAAGCGGTTCTTGCTCCACTCCGGCGGCGTGAAGGTGCCGTAGAAGACGTTGCCGCCCTCGCGGCCGATGTTTCCCGTGAGCGTGGAGACGACACGGATCAGCCACGAGATCAGCGTCGAGAACGGCGTCAGCTCGACGCCGAGGTCCCAGAACACCGACGCCGACGGAGCGCGCGCAAAGTCCTCCGCGACGCAGAATATCGCCGCGGCATCCAGCCCGGCCCGCGCGGCCATGTCGTCGATGTCGATCGTGCCCAGCGCATCGCGCAGCCCGGCGAATCCCGACGTGTGGTTTTCGACGAAAGCCGAGTCGTAGAGCTCGCGCTGCACGATGGCCGCCGATATTGCGGCGAGGAAGTACACGTCGCCGCCCGGCTTCACACGCAGATGCACGTCCGCGGTACGCGTCGTTTCGGTGACGCGCGGGTCCAGCACCACCACCTTGCGTCCGGTCGCGTTGCTCTTCTTGAAGTACTCGTTGGCGTTGTGGCCGCGGTTGCTGATCTTCGGGTTGGTGCCGAGCACGAGCAGGTACTTCGTGTGCTCCATGTCGGCGTGCATGAACACGGAGGGAGGTGCATCCATCATCCAGAAGTCGACGAGATTGTGCTGGGTCTTCTCCTGCGCATACGCGTTGAACCAGCGTCGCGAGCCGACCGACTTGAGAAAGGTGAGCGCCCACGGTGCATCGAGATGATTTGCCTGGCCGCCCACGCCCACGAGGCCGATGGCGCGGCCGCCGTGCTCGTCGCGCACGCGCGACAGTTTCGCGCCGATCTCTCCAGCGGCGGTGTCCCAGTCGATCCGCTCGAAGGTGCCGTCGGCCCGGCGGCGCATCGGATGCTCGACGCGCTGATCGTGATGCGCGTAGTTCACGACCGTGACGGCCTTGTTGCAGATGTAGCCGGCCGTGATCGGGCTCGTCTTGTCGGGCCGCACGGCGACCATGCGGTTGTCCGCGACGTCCACGCGGATGCCGCAGTTGTGGCTGCAAAGTACGCAGACGGTGACGAGGTCGGTGGCGTCGCGGGGGATGGGGGTGGACGAGATGGAGGGGTGGACGGTGGTGGTGGTCATGCGGGTCTCCTTGTGCGGCGGCGAAGGGTCGTTTGTGCCTACAACTATTTCGGCGGCGACGCCGGCTCGCGCAGCGCGGCCAGCACGGCGCAGGTGGGCGGAGGTCAACAGGCTTCTTCTCGCGGGCCGCCCCGCTCAGCGTAGCGGTCGAAAGAAGGCCCTCACGTCCTCGACCAGTGCTTCCGGCTCTTCCATCGCGGCAAAGTGGCCGCCCGATTTCATTTCTGTCCACCGCGTCACGTTGTACAGCCGCTCGGCCCATGCGCGTGGCGGACGGAACAACTCGCGCGGGAAGATCGCGCAGCCGGTGGGGACCTCGACGCGTTCGTGGGCTCCGCCGATACGTCCGTCGCGCATCGACTCGTAGTACAGCCTGGCGGCCGACGCGCCGCAGCCTGTCAGCCAGTACCACGTCACGTTCGCGAGAAGCTCCTCGCGCGTGAACCGACGTTCCACATCGCCGTCGCAATCGCTCCAGGAGCGGAACTTGGAAACGATCCACGCGCAAAGTGCGGCCGGCGAATCGGTCATCGCGACCCCGATGAGGTCGGGCTCGAGTCCCTGCACGCGCTGGTAGGCGGTGCCCGTCTTCATGTAGCGGCGTGCTTCGTCGAGGCAGGCCAGTTCCGAAGTCGAGAGATCGCCGATGCCTTCGGGGGGTTTCGCAGCCAGCACGAGATTGAGATGAAGCCCGATGCAATGCGACGGCTCGGCGATCGCGAGGTGCGGCAGCGCCGTGGCGCCCCAGTCGCCACCCTGCGCGCCGTAACGCTCGTAGCCGAGCGCTTGCATCACGCGGCCGAACGTCAGGCCCACAGCCCTGGCGTCGAAGCCCGGTGCACGTGGCGCTTCGGAAAGGCCGTAGCCGGGAATCGACGGAGCGATGACGTGGAATGCATCGCGCGCGTCGCCGCCGTGCGCGACGGGATCGGTGAGCGGTCCGATGATCTTGAGGAACTCGAGAACGGAGCCCGGCCAACCATGCGAGAGCAGCAGCGGCAGCGCATCGGGATGCTTCGAGCGCGCATGCAGGAAGTGCACACGATGATCGTCGATGGTCGCGAACGCGTGCTCGTAGCGGTTGAGATCGCGCTCGACCGCGCGCCAGTCGAAGGTTGTCCGCCAGTAGTCGAGCAACTCGCGCAGCCATGCGATGTCGATCCCGTATGTCCATCCCGAACCATGGATCGCATCGGGAAGTCGCGACGACGCGAGCCTGCGCCGCAAGTCGTCGAGGTCGTCCTCTTCGAAACTGATGACGCATGGCTGAATTGCTGGTGCCATGAAGAAAATGCTCGATCGGGCTCGCCGTTTGTACGCGACGGGCGGACGTCCGGCCAGCGTGGCTTTCGCGAGATAGGTTCTGTTCGGCGGATGCTCCGTACCTGCAGGGACGGGCGCGCGCCCCGCTCCTGATCGAATGCACCCGCCGATGGCGGCATTCCGGTACTTCATCTCGGCGTGGCCGACGAAAACGGCTCCTCGAGGGCAAGTTCCTCGACTCGATGCGCGAGAACGACAACGAATCGAGCCTGCCAAGCTGGTGCAGGGGACGACGGCTTGGTGCCGTGGACGACGGCTTGATCGCCGTGGCGGACGGCCTGAAGACCGCCCTCGGAAAATGACATTTACGGCATGAAATACGGGATTCGGGCCTTGCCCTGGCCCGGTATTTTCGCTATTTGATCGCCCATGGTGTTTGGTTCCTTTCCTCGCACAGAGCCACCGATCGCCGCTTCGGTGGTTCTGCCGTCAACACCGATGGTGGCTTCGATTCGCGTGCTGCGCGGAGTGCGAATGCGTGCGCATCAGGGCAAGACAGGCGCTGGCAAGCGAAGGCGATCACGGCGCGTCGCTCGACTGCAAATGCGTGCGCATCAGGGCAAGACGCCTGATGGCAAGCGAAGGCGATCACGGCGTGTCGCTCGACTGCAAATGCGTGCGCATTGCGGCAAGCGTGATTGGCGCCGGCATCGGCATGAAGCAGCGGACTGCAAATGCGTGCGCCTCGCGCCGAAGCGAGCAACGGCCCGCGGGCCCCGGACTTCACTGCGTCTCTTGACTCACCGCAGCCCGCCCGGCGAGAAGCCCCCGTGACCACTCCCTCGCAAAGCGATACCGCAACGTCGACGGCATCGACATCCACGATTCCGACCGCGACGTCGCGACCGCCCCGCACGCCGGCTTCTACTGGGCGATCACGAGGCACGCCGACGTCGTCTCCGTGTCGACCGATCCCGTCAGCGGCTGTACCCCGCCTTCACGATGTTGTCCCAGTTCTTCTTGAAATCCGGCGCGAAGAACTCCGTGCTCAGGCACATGCCCTCGCTATTGCGCAGCTGCGCGACCACCGACGGCTCGTGGTACAGGTAGAGATGCGAAGCCACCGGATCGAACACGTTCAACGACGATCCGGCTGCCTTCAGCGTCGCCCCGGACTTCCCGGCCACCGTCGAAGACTTGGCAAGCACCTTGTAGATGCCGTCCGGCGGCGTTTCCTTGTTCGTGAACACGACCCGCGTGGGCTTCTCTTTCCAGCCGAGATTGGCAGCGGGAATCGTGTAGGAGCCGACCAGCGTCGCGCCTCCGCCATGGCGGTCGAATACACACAGCGCGTACTCGGTATCGATGCTCGGCGAACCGAGCAGCTGAGGCGCCACTGCCTGCCCCTTCTTCCACGACCACTTGAGCTGCGCTTCCCACGGGAACTCCGAATTGCGGATGAAGAGCTGGCCCTTCAGCGCGGTCAGGCAACCGGTTTCCTCGATGCCCGGAAGGTGCACGCAGCCGTTCTGGAGATCACAGGTGTCGAACGTGCAGACGTCGCCGTCGTCGCACTCGGTGACAGTGCCGCCACTGCAGGTGCCCGCCGTGCACGTCTCGCCGTTCGTGCATGCGTCCGCGTCGGCGCAGGAACTTCCGTTGGGGTCGAGCGACGAGCAGTTGTCGCTGGCCTCATTGCAGCTCTCCGCGCAATTGGCGTCACCGTCGGGGCCGGGGCACGGGTTGCCGGCATGCGTCGAGCAGGCGCCGCTGCCGCTGCAGCTGTCGGCGCCGTTGCAGAAGGCGTCGTCGTTGCAGGAGGTACCCGCGTTCGCGAACGAGTTGGCCGGGCAGCTGTTGGCGGCTCCGGTGCATCTCTCGGCGACGTCGCAGGCATCGACGGCGGCGCGGCAGGTGACGGTGGACACGCTGAACGCGTCGGCCGGACACGCGCTCGCCCCGCCCGGGCAGGTTTCGGTGGCATCGCAAATGCCGGTCGATGCGCGGCACGTGGTGCCCAGGGACGCGAACGAGTTGGCCGGGCAGGTCGTGCTGGTGCCCGTGCAGAACTCGACGACGTCGCAGCCGCCGGCCAGCGGACGGCACGGCGTGGTATTGGGGGCCATCGCGTTGGCAGGACACGACGGTCCGGTTCCGGTGCAGACTTCGGCGGCGTCGCAGATCGCGCTTGACGGGCGGCACGTCAGCGACTCCCCGACGAATGAATTGGCCGGGCAGGTGGCGGCGCCCGAGCAGACTTCCGGGACGTCGCAAATGCCTGAAGCGGTACGGCACGTGACGGCGGAATTCTTGACGGCATCGTCGGGGCAGACGGCGTCGGACCCGGTGCAGACCTCCACGATGTCGCAGATGCCGGCGACGGCGCGACAAGTGGTCGAGGCTGCCACCAGGACGTCGCCGGGACAGAAGGCGCTGGCGCCGGTGCAGTTCTCGGCGATGTCGCAGGATCCGGCGAGCGCGCGGCACAGCGTGCCGGCCGGCGAGAACGGAAGGCTCGCTGGGCACTGATTCGACGTGCCCGTGCAGGTCTCGGCCGGATCGCAGCTTCCGATGGGGGCACGACAGACGAAGCCGGCCGGCCTGAGCGGCCCGGCGCAGGACAGCTCGAGAAGTTCACTCCGTCGCAGGTTTCGGGAGCGTCGCAGGCCCCGGTGCCCGGCCGGCACACGTGGTTTTCACTGAGTCGGAAGGCAGTGCAGGTTACAGGGCTGCAGCAGGCGGCCAGCGCGGAGTTGCAGACCTGCTCGGGGAAGGGCGGGTTGGCCGGCGACGGAGTGCAGGCTCCGAACGCTTCGCAGAACTCTTCGGTGCAGGCCTCGCACTCTTCGCGGCCCTCGAGCAGGCCGTCGCCGCAGGTGGGACACTTCTCCGAGCGCGAG
>JBHEOD010000179.1:0-5321 GCA_046261745.1 Binatia bacterium | reverse complement strand
GAGGGCTCGACCATCCTCGACCAGTTCGGCACCAACCTCACCCAGGCGGCCCGCGACGGGGAGCTCGACCCGGTCATCGGACGTCAGCGCGAGATCGAGCGGGTGATGCAGGTCCTGTCGCGCCGGACCAAGAACAACCCGGTGCTGATCGGCGAGCCCGGCGTCGGCAAGACGGCCATCGTCGAGGGGCTCGCACAGCGCATCGTCGCGAAGGATGTTCCGGAGGGTCTGAAGGATCGCCGCCTCGTCGCGTTGGACATGGGTGCTCTGATCGCCGGGGCAAAGTTTCGCGGTGAGTTCGAGGAGCGGCTGAAGGCCGTGCTGCAGGAGATCAAGGACTCCGACGGCCAGGTGGTCACCTTCATCGACGAACTGCACACCGTTGTCGGTGCCGGCGCCGCCGAGGGCGCCATGGACGCGGGCAACCTGCTCAAGCCCATGCTGGCCCGGGGCGAGCTCCACTGCATCGGCGCCACCACCCTCAACGAGTACCGCAAGTACGTGGAAAAGGACGCGGCCCTCGAAAGGCGCTTCCAGCCCGTACGCGTCTCGCCGCCGTCGGTCGTCGATACCATTTCCATCCTGCGCGGCCTCAAGGAGCGCTACGAGATCCACCACGGCGTGCGCATCAAGGACGCCGCGCTGGTGACCGCGGCCGTGCTTTCGGACCGCTACATCGCCGACCGCTTCCTGCCCGACAAGGCCATCGACCTCATGGACGAGGCCGCGGCCCGCCTGCGCACCGAGATGGATTCCCTCCCGGTCGAACTCGACGAGGTCTCCCGGCGCGTGATGCAGCTGGAGATCGAAAGGGAGGCCCTCAAGCGCGAGACCGACACGGCCTCCAAGCAGCGCCTCGAGAAGCTCGAGAAGGAGCTGGCCGAATTGCGCTCCCAGCACGACGAACTGAAGGCCCGCTGGGAAGTCGAGCGCGGCGCCAGCCAGAAGCTGCGCGACCTGAAGAGCCAGATCGAGGAGACCCGCAACCAGATCCAACAGGCGGAGAGAGCCTACGACCTCAACAAGGCGGCCGAGCTCAAGTACGGCACCCTGGTCGAGCTGGAGAAGAAGCTGGCCGCGGCCGAGAGCAGCGTCACCGACGATTCGCGCCACCTCGTGCGCGAGGAAGTGAGCGAGGACGACATCGCCGAGGTGGTCTCGCGCTGGACCCGCATCCCCGTGTCCAGATTGCTCGAGGGCGAGGCGGACCGCCTCCTCCACCTGTCCGACCGCCTCCACGAGCGCGTGGTCGGCCAGCACGAAGCCGTGCAGGCCGTGTCCGACGCCGTGGTGCGCGCGCGCTCGGGGCTTTCGGATCCCAATCGTCCGCTCGGGTCCTTCCTGTTCCTCGGCCCCACCGGAGTCGGCAAGACCGAGCTGGCCAAGGCCCTGGCGGCCGAACTCTTCGACGACGAGCACGCCATGGTGCGCATCGACATGTCCGAGTACATGGAGAAGCACTCGGTCTCGCGGCTCATTGGCGCGCCTCCGGGCTACGTCGGCTATGAAGAGGGCGGCCAGCTCACCGAGGCGGTGCGCCGCCGGCCCTACACCGTGGTGCTGCTGGACGAGATCGAGAAGGCCCACCGCGACGTCTTCAACGCCCTGCTCCAGGTGCTGGACGACGGCCGCCTCACCGACGGCCAGGGCCGCACGGTGGTGTTCACCAACACCGTGATCCTGATGACATCGAACATCGGCAGCGCCGAGATCCTGTCGTATCGCGGCGGAGAGGGCGGCGAGTCCTACGAAATGATGAAGGCGGAAGTGCTGGGTTTGCTGGCTCACGAGTTCCGCCCCGAGTTTCTCAACCGCCTCGACGAGACAGTGGTCTTCCACGGGCTCACGCAGGCCGAGTTGCGGCGCATCGTGGACCTCCAGATCCAGCGCCTGGTGGCCAGGCTCGAGGCGCGCAACATCCGCCTGCGGCTCACCGACGCCGCGAGGGACCACCTCGCCCAGGTGGGCTACGACCCGGCCTACGGCGCCAGGCCGCTGAAGCGTACCATCCAGCGCGAGGTCGAGAACGAACTGGCCCGGAGGCTGGTCGGCGGCGAGATCCGCGACGGAATGGAGATCGTGGTGGATCGCCCGGACGATTCGGGGGCGCTCACGTTCGCGACGGCGATGGCGGAAGCGGCGTAGGAACGGTTCGGCTGGGAGGATCGAGGCCGGGATCTGGTAGCCTCGGCAGGTCAGGCGATGAGCAACGAACGACCGGCAGAGAGGCTACGCATCCGCTTGCGCCCGAGGAGGAGCCGTTTCAGGCGGGCGAGCGACTACGTACGCGGTCCCGGACAGCCCGACCGGATGGTGGGTCGCACCTTTCCATTTCGGCATCGACCAGGGACCGGTCATCCTCATGGTCGAAAACTACCGCTCCGGCCTGATCTGGGAGATCATGCGTCGCTGCCCGTACGTGGTGGCGGGGCTGAGGCGGGCAGGGTTCCAGGGCGGCTGGCTCTGACACCGCGAAGGCGCCCGCGGAGCCCGGGCCGCTTGAGGCAAGGCGTCGCCTCGGATAGCCGCTGGACGCCATGCCCAATCCGCGCCCAGCACGCCGGCGGCGAAATGTCGCTTCTCCCGGTCCCTCGCGAGTCGAAACCGACCTTGCATCGTCCGCGCCCGCCGGCGACGCGATGGCTGCCGCTACTCCTGTGCTGCTCGTGCGCGCCCCGGCCGGCCACAAGCTTTCGAAAGAGCACGTCGCGTTCAACCGGCTCGTGGAGCGCATCGCCGAGCTGGAGAAAACGATCGACACGGAGCGCGCTAAGCGGGAATTCCTGCTCGAGCGCTACCAAGAGCGACTCGCGCCGCTCGAGCGGGCGGTCGCCGACGAACAAATGGCCCTCGCGAAGGCCCTTGCCGCAGCGGCCGAAGACTGTGCGCTGCGCGGTGCCTCGAGGAAAAGGCTACGCGCCATGGTGGTCACCCTGTGCGACGAAGCCTTCTACCGCCTGAAACCGGACGCGGAGACGGAAGCATTCTACGACGACTGGTCCGACCTCAGGTATCGCGAAGTCCTCGAGCAGCAGCTTGCCGACCGGGACGAGCACGCGTTCGATGACGACGGCTTCGGACCGGATGGCGACGAGGCCGAGGACGCGGTCGAACAGAAGAACCACCGCCTCGAGGACGAGAAAGAACGATACGACGAGGCGGCCGACAGCGGGCGAGCCTTCGGGCCGGACCGGCGCGAAGCGAGGCTGCGGCGCAAGGCCCTCGCGGCCCGCAAGTCCGTCCGCGACGTGTACCTGTCCCTGGCCAAGGTGCTGCACCCGGACACGGTCACCGACCCCGTGGAACGGACCCTCCGGGAAGGCAGCATGAAGCAGGCGACCAGCGCGTACCGGGCCGGCGACCTGGCCGCGCTGCTTCGGCTCGAGCTCACGTGGCTCCGCCGCGACGAGTCGCGCCTCGAGTCGCTCTCGGCGGCCGCACTGCGCGCCTACATCCCGTCGCTGAGGGAACAACTAGCCACCCTCGAAGACACTCTCGCCGCATTGGTGACCGATCCGCGCTACGCGGCGATCGACACGGCGGCGTGTTTCCCGAACGCTTCGGCGAAGCTGCGGATCGACCAGTGTGTGCGCGACGCGAAAGCGACGATCCGACACATCCGCTCCCTCGTCCTGAGCGTGAAGTCCTGCCGCGACACGGCCGCGCTGACGGCGTTCCTGCGCAGGATGCGCTAGAAGCGGCGGGGCGCAACATGGCGGCGCCGTGTGGAGGCTCCAGCCACCGAGGGCTTCCCGATCAAGCGACCCGTTGCGCCGCCTACGCGCGTAGTTTTCCTGTCTTCCGTACTCCATAGCGGCTGAGTAGAAGTAGGCCGACTGATCTCACGCTCGCGTCGTCGAGGGGAGAAGGGGGTGCGCCCTGATCCGCCGTCGGCAGCAAGGATGGAGGCATGGCAACCATCGCAACTCGGACAACGAACACGCTGGTGCCCTCGGAAGAAACCGGGACCTCGGCAACGGCGGCTTTCGAGCACTTGGTCCAAAGCACCCAAGGAGTCGTCACCAAGCGCATCGACCTCGCCCTGCTGGAAGGGCGCGAGATCGCCTCGGATACACTCGACCGTGCCGCCTGGGGCGGCATCGGCGTCGTCCTGGCAACGGCCGCGTGGCTCTCGCTGGCGATGTCTCTTGTCTTCCTGCTGCTTCCCGGAGCCGCACCGGCTGTACGCCTCGCGACGTTCGCCCTGCTGAACGGAATTGCCGCAGCCGCCGCGTTGGCTTACGCCGCGCGTTCCAAGCGCCAGGCCGGTGCGCGTTCGAACGCATTGCTCGAGGAGAAACCATGAGCGCACAAGAACCCGACTATGAAGAACAGCGCGCCGAGCTGATGGAGTCGATCGAGCGCGACCAGGAAGAAGTCCGTGCGGCGGTTCAGGAGCTCGCCAACGTCGCTTCCGAGAAGGTCCACGAAATGACGACGGTCGCATCGGACACGGTCCAGGAACTGGCCACCGCAGCCTCCGACAAGGTTCACGAACTCACTGAAGCGGCGTCCGACAAGGTTCAGGAATTCGCGGACGCGGCGTCCGACAAACTCGAAATCTTCGATATCGGCGAGCGCATCCGGGAGTTCCCTGTCCGCTGGCTGCTCGCCGCGTTCGCCGTCGGTGCGTGGCTCGGCGCCCGAACCGAACGCCCCATCGTGTTCACAGAAAGAAGGAGACTCCGATGACACAGGAAGCACCCAGTACCAACGGCCTGGACTCGACCGGGCACCAGTGGCCCGATCGTCTGGGGTCCTATCCCCTCGTCGCCGTGGAGAAAGCCCGCGCAACGGCGACGGATTTCGAGCAACAGCTTCGCACGTTCATGCACCAGCGTCCGGTGGTGGCCGTGCTGGCGGCAGCGGGAGCCGGCTACTTCCTTGCGCGACTGCTCACGCGCGGGATGCGGTGATCGCCGTGCAGGATTCCCATCGACAGAAGAATTGGGCGAGCGAGCAGCAGGAAGCCACCTCCAAGGATGTGAGCAGCCGGCAGATGGAGCGGGTGTCGCAGGATCAGCAGAACGCCACCTCCCCCTCGCCGGTTCAGCCGGCGAACCGGAAAGAGGAACGCACCGACCGCGAGTCGGCCAACCCGTTCCTGTCCGATTCCCTTCTGGAGCGTGGCAGAATCCTCCAGCAGGACGCGCAGGCCCTGACGAGTTCCGTGCGGGGATCTGTCAACCTTTTCCATCGCTACGTGTCCGAGCAGGTTGAGCAACGGCCGTACATCACCGTAGGGCTCGCCGCGGGTCTCGGTTACGTGCTCGGTGGCGGACTCGCGAACCGTATCACCGGGACGGCGCTCGGCACCGCGT